>NZ_JBAIYV010000025.1:0-149763 GCF_036763075.1 Desulfotomaculum sp. 1211_IL3151
TGTTCCTGCTGAAGGTTATGTCCCAACATATACAAGAACTGATTTTACGGATACCTTACATGATGTATTTGGGTTTAGAACGGATTATCAAATTGTTAGTTTGAAAGAAATGAAAAATATTTTCAGGAACACGAAAAAGAACAAAACAGTACGCAGTTTTTAAACATTAAAAAAACTCTGGAATGCCCTATTTGCAAGGCTTCCCGGAGTTTTTCTTTGGTTTAAGTGTCAAATATAGGAGTAAGTATTAGTTTAGCAATGCCCGTTTACATTGTCAACAGATTTTTTGCCACCGGCCCCAGCTTTTTGCGTTTTTGGGGCTGCCTTGGGCCGTAAGCCATAGGCCTTTGTGCATGTTTTGCTTATGGGTCTTAAGCCTATGGTTCGTTTTGTATAGCCGCTGGCTAAGCAGCAAAGGATATTGATAAAACGAGGAGGTGAATCGTATGTATGACATGGATGACTCACGCCCAGACATGTTGGAAACGGGTATCCGCGGCTGGGTATCACCTGATGAATCAGAGGAAGAAATAGGCCTTGATTTTTACCAAAACTGGTCTGCACACTGGTAAAATTTATAAAAATGCGACAGGGAGAAGCGACCCCCTGTCGCATTTTTATAAGCACACCTCTAACCTACACAAACTACGGCTGAAAATACCGTGTACCATAAGCAAGGGACCCCTAAGCACAGCATACACAAAAAGCCCCAGACCCATGGCTCATGGCACACAACAAATCATCCTCTCCACCCTAAGCGGATGACTTATTATGAAAACAACTTGCTGACTGAAAGATCCTCATGAATACGAATAATTGCTTCACCCATCAGCGGTGCCACAGATAATACCTTGATTTTATCAATCATTTTTTCCGGAGGTAATGGAATCGTATTGGTAATAACAACTTCTTTAATCACAGATTCTTTTAAACGCTGAATAGATGGGCCGGAAAGCACTGCATGGGTGCAGCAGACATAAATTTCTTTAGCACCCCGATCCATTAAAGCAGCCGCTCCCTTTGTAATGGTGCCGGCGGTATCAATGATATCATCAATCATAATGACGGTCTTGCCCTTAATATTACCAATCACATTGGTAACCTCGGCCACATTGGGTTCGGGGCGGCGTTTGTCGATAATCGCTAAGGGGGATCCAATACGCTCAGCTAGATCCCTGGCCCGGGTCACCCCACCAATATCCGGGGAAACCACAACCACATTTTCCCTGTCCTGGGTTTGCTGAAAATATTCTGCCAGGATAGGTACCGCAGGCAGGTGATCCACAGGAATGTCAAAGAATCCTTGAATTTGTCCCGCATGCAAATCCATGGTTATTACCCGACGGCAGCCACTGGCCGTTAAAATATTGGCCACCAGCTTAGCGGTAATGGGGTCCCTGGCCCGGGTTTTACGATCCTGCCGTGCATAACCATAGTAAGGAATTACAGCGGTGATGCGCCGGGCAGAGGCCCGGCGCAGGGCATCGACCATAATCAGTAATTCCATTAGATTTTCATTTACCGGTGTCGATGTGGGTTGAATGATAAAGGCATCGGAACCCCTGACACTCTCATCCACCTTTACGCGGATTTCTCCATCACTAAAGTGAGTCACTTCGGATGACCCCTTGGTAACGCCAAGATACTGACAAATCTCCTGGGCTAATTCTGGGTTAGCGGTTCCCGCAAAAATCTTTAATCGTTTACTATTGGAAGACATCATTTACCTCCGAGAATTCGTATAATTTAACTTTTTTTCCTTTGTTTCTTAGCCCAATCCGTGTGATTGGTTTGGCGTCCCCTGGCCACTCCCAGTGCTTCTGTTGGTACATCTTTGGTAATGGTAGAACCAGCAGCAATGACAGCATCCCGACCTACCGTAACGGGTGCCACTAAATTTGTATTACTGCCTATAAAAGCTCCATCCTCGATCACCGTTTGATACTTGTTTTTTCCGTCATAGTTGCAAGTGATGGTCCCTGCACCTACGTTTACACTTTCCCCGATGGTTGAATCACCTACGTAACTTAAATGGGGAATCTTACTGCCGCGTCCGATATGCGACTTCTTAATTTCTACAAAATCCCCCACTTTAACTTTGTCTGCTAGAACCGTACCCGGTCTTACGTAAGCATAGGGTCCTATAACCGCATCATTTCCAATTTGGCTATCCAAAAGTACCGAATATTGAATTTCATTATTGTTTCCGATCATACAATTTGTTATTTTACAGCCTGGTCCAATAACACAATGATTACCTATTTCTGTGTCCCCCCTTAAAAACGTAAAGGGAAGAATAACGGTGTCTGCCCCAACCTTTACACCAAGCTCCACGTAAGTATTCCCTGGGTCCATAATGGTAACCCCTTGAACCATTAAACCTTCCAGAATCCTTTGACGCATAACAGCTTCGGCCTGAGCCAATTGAATTCGGTCATTGATACCCTGAACCTCTTGGGCATCCTCTAAGGTTACTGCCTTGACTTTCAGTCCCTTTTTTATAAAAATTTGTACTATATCCGTAAGATAAAACTCCCCTTGGGCGTTAGCCGGGGATATTTCCTTTAATGCGCTAAACAAACCCGGTACCTTAAAACAATACACCCCGGTATTGATTTCCTTCACCGTTAACTCTTCCGGAGATGCATCTTTCTGTTCCACAATACGGGATACGTCCCCCGTTTCGGTGCGTAGGACCCTGCCATAGCCAGTGGGATTGGCCATTTCGGTTGTCAACAAGGTCGCTGCGGCCCCAGATTCACTGTGCTCCTGGGCCAGTTTAGCTAAGGTTTCCCCCCTTAATAGCGGTGTATCCCCACAAACCACCAGTAAATTACCAGGGTACTCCCTTAATTCTTGTTCAGCCTGCAGTAAAGCATGGGCTGTTCCTAATTGTTCATTTTGTATGACTACCTTGGCCTCATTACCAACAAAATCAGCAACCTGGTCAGAGCCAAACCCGACCACTACCACCGTTTTGGTTACTCCGGCTTCCGCTACGGAACTTAACACGTGGCCCAGCATAGGCCTGCCGCATAATGGATGTATTACTTTAGGCAGATTTGATTTCATTCTCGTTCCTTTGCCAGCTGCCAAGATTACCGCTGCAGGTTCCATCCCGCAACCCCCTTTTTCTTTCTTCTATAGGATATCCTATTCAGGCATGTTTTTTTCTGCCAACCGTATTCTTTCAACAAAAAAATACATTTTCCTCTCCATCAATCTAATTACACAATAAAAAGAAGATTATGAAAATAAAAAGGGGGCCTTTGCCCCCTTGAATAATCATTAAACTATATCGCCTCTTGGTACGCTTGCAACACGGCGTTTTGAATAATTTCTCTGGCAGATGAATTGATCGGATGAGCAATATCTCTAAATTCACCATCCGGGGTTTTTCTACTTGGCATAGCTACAAACAATCCGTTTTGTCCTTCAACCACTTTTACATCATGGATAACAAAAGCGTCGTCCAGTGTAACTGAAACAATGGCCTTCATTTTGCCCTCCATGAGTACTTTGCGTACTCGCACGTCAGTCACATGCAAAATTCTTCACCACCTTCCGCTGCATCAACTGCTGTTGGGCTACTAAATTCTGCAGCGAAAGTCAAAATCCTTCTTTATTCATAACTTTATTCAATAATTTAGGTCATTTTTTTGTGTTATCTTAAAATATCTAGCTCATACCCCATTTTACCCAAGGATTCGACAATTTGCGATATATGACTGGCATTCCTCGTCTCCAGAGAAATCTCCACCTCAGCTTGTTTTAACGGTACATTGGGCTTTATTCGATCATGAACGATAGAGATTACGTTCGCTCCGAAGTTTGCCAGGGCAGATAGGAGTTTTTGTAAAGAACCAGGCTTATCGGTTAAGATGGTCTTAAATCTTAGGTAGCGCCCGGCCTTTACCAGACCTCTTTCAATGATGATGGAAATAACATTTACATCGATATTGCCACCACTAATGATTACAGCAACCTTTTTACCGCTAAGATCACACTTTTTATGGAGCAATGCAGCAATTCCCACTGCCCCCGCGCCCTCCACCATTAATTTTGAACTTTCTAAAAGCATCAAAATGGCCCAGGCAATTTCCTCATCATCCACTGTAACAATCTGATCCACATATTTGCGCGCCATGTTAAAGGTAAGGTCACCGGGACGACGCACGGCAATACCATCAGCAATGGTATTAGCGGATTTTAACTCATGGACTGCACCGCTTTTAAAGGCCTCCAGCATACAAGGAGCACCAGCGGCCTCGACCCCGATGACCTGTACCTCGGGCCGCTTTTCTTTAATTGCACAGGCTACCCCTGCGATCAAGCCGCCTCCACCAATGGGTACCACAACGGCATCTAAGTCTGGCAATTCCTCTAATATCTCCAGTCCGATGGTTCCCTGACCGGCAATAACCAGCGGGTCATCAAAGGCATGTACAAAAACTGCGCCATTTTCGTGTTGAATTTCCTGGGCTTTGCGGAAGGCATCATCATAACCCTGCCCCGAAAGAACCACATCGGCCCCAAGGGCCTTGGTACTCTCTATCTTGGTTATGGGTGCTCCCTCGGGCATCACAATGGTAGCTGAAATACCTACCTGACTGGAAGCAAAGGCTACCCCCTGGGCATGATTACCGGCAGAGGCTGCCACCACTCCTTGGGCTGCTTCCTGAGCCAAGACAGAAATTTTATTATAGGCACCCCTTAATTTAAAGGAACCGGTTTTTTGTAAGTTTTCCAGTTTAATAAAGACATGGGCTCCGGTTTTCTTACTAAGGATTTCAGAAGGTTCCAACGGTGTATAGCGACTAACCCCCTGAAGCCTTTCCTTTGCTTCCAAAATATTTTGCAAAGTAACAAAATCATTATCCATATCAATTGCTCCTTATTTTGCTATAAGCTTTGCCTTAAATCATACCCCATTGCCTGACAGATTATTTCCAAATCAGCGGGTTTATCAATATCCATGCCAACCTCCGGATAGGGACAAATAATTGCCCTGCCCTTGATGTTAAGCATCTGCGAAACCTTTTCCTGGGCTTCCTGCAAGGTAAGAAGCCGTAACAATAGCTTTATCAGAAGTGGTAACCCTACCCGTCGGGCCAGGGCAATGACCCTCTTGCGCAAGTCCACTAACTCCTGCCCTATGACAAGGCATTGTTCAACAACCTGAGGATTAACCAGGAAAAGGTTCCCTCCTGTAAAAACTCCTTCTCGAAAAGTAACGTAGGTCCTTTGGGCCCGGGGAAAAGTTTTTTCCACCACTTCCCTCGGAATTAGAGGAAAATAGACATCATCCTTTAGCTCCTTACAAAGTGCTAGGAACCCAGATACAGAACCAGCTGTTAAAAGGGGGATGTCGGACGAAGCCACTAAATAGTGGCTATCCATTAGGGCATTGCCCTTTTTTATATTTTCCATCATCGTCAGACCCGACTCCAGCCAAATTACATCGGCTGGCAATTCCCTTTTAATTCCGGGGGGCCCAACTACAACAATCCTACCCACCTCACGATTACTCCTTAGGGCACGGATAACGTACAGCACCATAGGAATTGAGCCAATTTTAATGAGGGCCTCATAGGGCTCTGGGCTGAGATTTTTTAATTGTCCATTATTCACACTGCCGGCCAAAACCAGCGCATCAATCATTTTTCCTTTGTGCCCCCTTAAGGGAATTAAGCATAATGTTTTCAGCACTGTAAATATGTTCCCTGGCCAAATTCTGTGCCAGTTCTACATTGCGGTCAGCAATGGCATCAACAATTTGGCGATGCTCCTCGATGGCATCTTTACTTCTGCCAGGCTGGGACAAAGACACCGTCCGTACCCTCTGAATGATTTCTCTCAAGTGAGTAATAATCGTTAGTAACCTTTCATTTCGGCCGGCCCTATACAATAATTCATGAAAATCAGTATCTGTTTCTACAATCTTGTTAATATCCTGTTTGTTCGTCTGCTCAGAGTAAGCCAATAAAGATCTTTCTAATTGCTCAATTTCTTCCTCACTGGCCCGCTCCGCAGCTAACCCTGCGGCCAGTGCTTCCAGCGATGCTCTCACCTCGAAGACATCGGTAATATCTTTGAGGGAAATCCCCGCCACATAAGCACCTTTACGGGGTATCATAACCACAAAGCCTTCCAATTCCAACTTGCGAATCGCTTCCCGCACAGGGGTCCGACTGACTCCCATCTCCTCAGCCAATTGAATCTCCATTAACCTTTCACCCGGCTCTAATTTGCCCGAGAGGATCGCTTCACGCAAGGTTTCAAATACAATTTCCCTTAATGGTTTATATGCATCAAGCTTTATCGGAGCTAATCTATTTTCACTCATTTCCCCTTCCCCCTTCTACAACCATACCCTAATCTAATATCGTGGTCATTCGTTTGAGCATAACCACTGTGTAGGCCTCGTTCGGATGGCTTTTAGCTATTAGCGATTGGCCTTTTTTCATCCCATACATGTAGCAATAACCGTACAGTCCGGCAAATGTACTTGGCCTGCAATCTCCTTCGCCTTGGCCAGGTTTTCTGTTAGACCAAAAACCGTAGGCCCGCTGCCAGACATTAATACCCCCTGGGAACCAGCTTCCCGCAGATAATTCTTAATCGTAATTAGTTCCGGGTGTAATTTTAACGTCATACTTTCTAAAACATTTGCTAACTCCCCAGCAACCTTTTCCAGGTTTCGCTCCTTGAGAGCCTCTAGCATCCTTGCCATATCCGGTCTTTTGCTCAGTTCATTCAAGCAAAGTCCTTGATATACTTCTGCTGTACTAACACCAAAGGCTGGCTTAACCAATACTACGCCAAAGGGCGGTGCCAAATCCAAGGGGGTAAGTTTTTCACCAATTCCCCGGGCAATAACCGTACCACCCATCAGGCAAAAGGGAACATCGGCACCCAACTGAGCAGCTAACTTCATTAGCTGCTCTTGACTTAGGCCCAAATCCCAAAGTGCATTAAGCCCCCTCAAGGCAGCCGCTGCATTGGTAGACCCACCAGCCAAACCAGCAGCCACTGGTATATTCTTATGCAGACGTATAATTGCCCCAGCCTCTGGGGGAGCCATTTGCTTTAGTAGATTTGCTGCCTTAAGCACCAGGTTATCTTCCTTGGTGGTTACGGAGATTCCCGACACAAAGAGGCTAATCTCTGAAGTTTGTTGCTCAATTTCTAAAACATCATGCAAAGCAATGCTTTGCATGATCATTTCAACCTCGTGATAACCATCGGGACGCCGGGCTAAAACATCCAATGTTAAATTTATTTTTCCATGTGCCTGTAGCCTTATGGCCATGTTATCTCCCCCCAAAGCAATTATACACTGCCATTCCCCAAATGAGGCGGAAATATTTTCTTCTGGCTTTGCTTTTTGGTCAGTAGACAGCCATTTTTTTATAGTATGATTTCTATTATTTGCTTTGATTAGATAAAAAATACTGAGGATATAACAGACCCTAAAACCAAAGGCCTCATATTATAGATTGATTAGAACATGAAAGGAGGTTATTAAGAAGATGTTTTATCGAGCCGGTATTGAATTGCAAATTGACCCTAAATCGCGGCGATTAAATGTCTACATTGGTGAAAAGTTATCAAACACCTACCCCGTTGGTGTGGGCAAGGCCGCCACCCCTACTCCAGCCGGAGATTATCAAGTCGTTAACAAAGTCACCAATCCTGGCGGTATATTGGGCACTCGCTGGATGGGTTTAAATATCCCCGGCGGCAATTACGGAATTCATGGTACCAGTATACCCTCTTCCATCGGTGGTTTTGTTTCTTTAGGCTGCATCCGAATGTATAATAAAAATGTAGAAGAGCTTTTTCCCTTGGTTCCCATCGGTACACCGGTTCGGATTGACGTTGTTCCAGGCTACAACCAAAAAACCCAGGCAACTACCTCATCTCCCGCCAGTGGCCCACCCCTGGATCATGCTGTCTATACCGTTCAACCAGGTGATACGCTATGGAAAATTGCTCAGCAATACCATACAACCTTAGCAGAACTAATGTCCATTAACACTATTCCTAACCCCAATATGCTGGAGATAGGACAAATAATCTTTATTCCATAAAATAGATGCTTTTGCGTTTGGGTTTTCAAGGAAGGACGAACGTAAAGGATTACGGGCATCATAAACAAAGAAGTGTCGCAAAACCACTTTCGTGGGCTAGCGACACTTCTTTGTTTTAAATTTTACATTAGGAAAGATTTTATTGACAATTGATCCGATTATTTTTTTAACAGCAAAAAGGCTCCTCCCGCCATTAAAAGGGTCCCCGCCAGGTGATACCAATTAAAGGGGATCCGCTCAAAACCAAAGATTCCTAGATGATCGATGGCTGCGGCAGTAAGAACCTGGCCAACAATAATCGCTGTGGTGGCAGAAGCAACCCCCACTACGGGCATGCTCCGGGCGACCATGTATATAATTAAGACACTCAATACTCCCCCCAGGTAGGTGTACCAGGGCGCACTTGCCCATTTACCTAAATCACAGTCCCCCAGGCGACAGACAAAAACCAAGATTCCTACAACTACCGTGCCAACGGCATGAACAATAAAGGTCGTTTCCCATAACCCCACAACCTTCCCTAAGGCCGAGTTCATCGTCCCTTGCAGGGCCATGGTAAGCCCTGATGTTGCAGCAATAATCAGTGCTATCAATTTTGCGTCCATTTGCACCTCCGGGTCGGATATTAATTAGAAAAGCTTGGCACGAGCCTTCGCTTCTCTTATACTATCATCCTTAAAATCGGATACTTTCGGATAGTATAACTGAAGCAGGCAAGTCGCCTGCTTCAGTTATTAATATACCCCCAGGGGGTTAAAATTACACTAAAATATCATGCCCTAAGGACCTTAGGGTTCCTCGCAAATAATCTGTATGAATTACCCCAGGATCAAAATCGACGGTTACGGAACCCTCCTCCAGGTTTACCTTAACTTGATCCACGCCATCAATCTGAGATAGATAGGTCTCAATCTCCTGTTTATCATGCTGGCCACCTTGTAAGCCTCCGATTTTAAAGGTTTTACTAGTATTCTGGTGATCACGAATATTTGGCCCGGTCAATGCTGTCACCTCCTGACTTATTCCTATTTTTTGCTGAAAATCGGGCCATTATTCAAAAAGTCAACCCCCGCCAGCATTTACACCGGACCGGGGGCGACAATTTAACCTTTTGCACTTTTTATGCCCCCGGGTAATAATTTATTGAAACATCAACCCTTACAACACCAGCACCGGTAGTTTTACTGCCCTTTCCTTTAAGCCCCTTGGCCCCAGCCAATAATCGTTGGGCAATCATTTGGATATTATCCTTAGGGTATTTCGCCTTTAGCAGAGCCATAGACCCGGTCACATGAGCTGCGGCCATGGAACTACCGCTTAGTCTTACATAGGTGCCCCAACGATACGTTGATAAAATGTTGCTGCCCGGGGCAAGCAAATCTACTTCCGGTCCACTGCTGCTAAAATCAGCTAATTTACCCTTCGTGTCCATGGCAGCAACACTAATGGTGTCCTTAAATGCCGCCGGATAATCAACCGTACCAGGACCCCCATCATTACCAGCCGCCGCCACAATTAAAAGACCCCGTCTACGGGCTTCCCGCGCCGCTTCCTCCAATGCCCGGCTGTACTTATCCGTACCAAAACTCATATTGGCAATATGAATATGATTCTTGATACACCAGTCAATGGCATTAATAGCATTCAGTATGGTACCGTCACCCAACTGATCCAGCACTTTCACTGCATATATTTCTGCCTCTGGTGCTACGCCGAGAATACCTTTCCCTATGTTTGATGCTGCTATGGTACCAGCCACATGCGTACCATGGCCATTATCATCATCGAAGGATGAACCGGGAGAAATAAGATTGATGCCCCCTCGGAGATTTTTTCTGAGGTTCGGATGGTTCGTATCAATCCCACTATCGATGACGGCAACCTTAACCCCTTGCCCTCTGGTCTCCTGCCAGCATACATCGGACCCAATATAATGAACGCCCCAGGGAATCACTTGCTCTGAAAATCCTTTAAAATTTATAGGTGCCCATGGTACTAAACTAATTTTAAAATTTTCTTCTACCGCCACCACTCCACCGGTGGAGAGAATTTCTTGATCCGTAACTTCTGATGGTAATGTACAAATCAGACCATTCACAGTCGGCAGAGTACGAACATTCTGTGCTCCCATCCAATTTATTAAACCCATATGGGGCTGGGTTAATTTCCCCCGGTGGAGGCGGTCTCTGAATAAGATGATTCTTACTCGGCTTGTTTTACCACCCATAACCTCATCCCCTCTTAACACCACACCCCTTACTCTTCTTTCTTCTCTTCTGGTTTGTTTTGTTTGTTGAGTCTGTTGTCTGCATTGCTCTCCGCCTGTTCAGTGCCTAGCAAGCCTTGCAGCAGACCCCCCAATGGTGCTAAAACACTGACCAAATCCACCTGATCCTTGGTAGATCTAGTAGCATTTTGACGTTCTGGTGTTTTTACGGTTGTTACGATGGAATCCAACATCACCCCAAGGCTGCCAGCAACAATATCCATTACTTTGCCTGTAACTTTAACACCTTTAATAATCTTTTTTACGGTATCCTCCACCGGCACTTCTCTTTTAGTAACCACTGGTTGGTCTGATAAACGTTCCAAAACCTGGCTCAATTTATCCAACTGATCATTTAGCTGTTGTTCAGCCTGTCGTTGCAATTCAACCCTAGAGAGAATACCGACCAGTTTATCCATGTTTCCCAGCACACCGGAAACCTGGTCCAGTTCACTGCTCCTCTGGAAATGAATATTTTCCATTCTAGAAACCAGTTCCTCTAGGTTATTAGTGAGCCGGTTGCTGGATCTTTCTCCCACTGTGATCAACTCCTTTATATACTCCCTTACGGTACCTTTATGCTGGGTGGAAAAGGGCTACACGAGGATGTAGCCCCTTCCCTCATAAAGGATACAAAACTTTTGATTTGGTAGTTTAGCACCAGCAAAAGCAGCAACAGAAGATAGCCAGAGCCAGAAACAGGTAGAGACCAAGCAAGTGGTAGGGCAAAATGCCGCAAAATACGAGTGCGATGCCAATAATGAACAGAGCCAGGAGCAGGCAGCAGCAAAGACCTAGATTTCCACCATAACCTCCACTTACCTTTTCCTTAATGCCTTCTAATACGTTGGACATCCAATATTCCTCCTTATGTTAAAATCTTTGAACGATATCCCGGGACCGTCCTTACATTAAATTATGAGAAAGGGAGACTTTGTGTTACAGAGTTTAGATACAAATTTTGCATTGCAAAGTAAAAAAGGGTAGCCCTAAGGCACCCTTTTTTGATAATATAATATCTTATTGCTTTTTTTGTCTGCTTAAAATAGTCCAGGTAAACTAGACAGATTTAATCCTGTGGCTTTGGTAACCTCTTCCTTGGCCTTTTCTTTACTTTCGTTTTGTGCTTGGTTATAGGCCTCCGTTAGCATTTGTCCGAGAACCTCCGGTTCTACAGATGAAATGCGATCTGGGTCAAACCGTACAGCAAGAATACTTTGTTGGCCATTAATTATTACCTTTACTAAACCATCCCCAGCCGTTCCTTCCACTGTCATATCTTTAAGCAGTTGTTGTAAATTTTGCAGTTGGCCAAAAACCTTGGTCATATTACCAAACACATACTCACCTCCGCTACCCTTTAAACATATTGATAAAGTTTCCTATATTAAGACCGGTCATTTTAGCCACTTCTTCCTGAACCTTATTTCTGCTGTCCTGTTGAGCTAATTTAATTCCTTCTACTACCAGGTCCTCTAACTTAGTGACATTTTCTTTCATGATTTCAGGCGAAATTTTAACACTAATTAACTGTTGACTGCCATTCATGACAACAGTAACATCGCCTTCCCCTACCATTGCTTCAACTTGTATTTGCTTTAAACCGTCCTGCATATTCTGGACTTGGGAAAGCATACCACCTAAGTTTCCAAACAACTAAAACCACCTCCCTAGAATGAAGACGATGGGGAACCAAAGCGGGAATCCCACTTTAACATGCCCCTTGGGTTCGGGCCAGTCTCTTTCCTCTGACCCTCCTTTGTTTGATTTGGTTTGTCCTCAGCCTTTTCTGGTTTGACTTTGACTCCCTGCTCCGGTTTTTTTTCCAAGGGTTTTTTGGGTCCTAACATATTGGCCAACATTCCCATTAGGGCGGCTGGGTTATTGCCACCCCCGCCAAAGCCACCTAACATGCCCGCCAGGGTTGCCAACATAGCCGGGTCTAGCCCCGGTCTACCGTTAGCCTCGCCACCCTCATCTGTTCTGCCAGGGCCCCCTAACATACCCGCTAGGGCCGCAATCATACCTGGATCAATTCCCCCCGGGGGTGCAGCTTCCCCCTGAGAATTTGCCGGCATACCGCCCAAGGCGCCGGCAATTTGATTTGCCAACTCCCCGGTACCCTTCACCCTTTGTCCTTCGGGCAAAATCTTATTCATGCAGTTAACAATACCCAGTAGGTTCATCAAGGCCAACATAATCATGGTACTGTTCTCATTTGCCCCTTGCTGGGCTTGAAAATTAAGCAGTTTAAACATCGAATCTTCTAACCCATGGCAAAGTGTTTCTGTGGCCGTCTTAAATGCAGGGCTACTTGCCACATCACTCATTTCATTATTCAAACTTCCCCCCCCTTTGTAAAAAATCAATGGCATTCCTATCCATGCCGAGCCAAACAAAAACTACCATTATAATATATGAGCCAAAAATAAAGAAGTGACTTCCTAAGCAACAATCACACCCTGGTATAAACAGGTAAGCCGCCCAAGGGTTGGGCGGCTTCTGCAATGTAGTATCTAAGCACCACGAATGGTTAAAGTAGCATCGTCGATTCTGACAAAGGATCCGGTGTCTCCTGGTTCCCTGGTAAATACGATGGATACGTTACCGGACACAGCACCTTCCGGCGCAGCATTGGAGGTAACACATTTCCTGGTCCAGGTTCCATTAATTTCAGTCTCCTGGAAGGTAGTAACCTGGGAAGAATTGATTTCTTGACCTGCTTCATTGTAGAAGGCAATTTTAGCATCGACCCTATAGTTTTCGATGATGCCATTGGGTACAACATCTTGGATGTAGAAGCAGAATTCATACCGTAAGCCGGGACGAATCACTTCATTGGGAATACTCTGTACTAAGGAAGCTGTTTCAGCCGTTGGATTGATACAGTCAGATGTGGCAGGACCTCCTAAACCAACAGAGAATGAACCGTTACCATTTCTGCCTGGTTCACCTGGTGCTACGTTGGAAGTTTGCCATACATCTAGGATACAACCAGAGAAAGCTTCAAAGCCGGTGTTTGCCAGTACTTGCTGACCTACTAAATCCTGATCAGGCAGACAGGTTTGGATGAAGATTTGTTGATCTTCGGTAATTTTCAGAATAAAGCTAACCGTAGCTGTTTGATTAACCCTGGTCGGACGTGGCATATTAAAGGCAACGTCAACATTTACATCCTTAAAATCAATGTCAATATTGCTGGGATTCATAATCGGCAGCGGTGGGTTAAGTTTTACCGTCTTGGTAAATGGTACATCCTCACCAACATGACGAACATCGTCCTCCCGATTGACATAGTAAACTTGCTTGTGAATCGTACCGTGAACCGTGATACTCCTTAATTCCCTCGGGCCGCACTCCTTTTCAAAGGCATGCACCGTGGCCTTGGGGCTGTGGCAGAAATTATTCATATAGCCAGGAAATTTGCTGGGGGGAATTACGTTTTGACGGAAGTTCTCCATGTCACGGGGCTGAATGATCCCACCGTAAACTGGATCTGCCTCTAAATCCCTTACCACCACATCAATATGGTCAATCTTTTTAGCCAATTCATCAAGGCAAAGAGTATTATCTACTGTTATAGAATCTGTGACATCCGCTATAACAATTGGCAGTTTAACTAAGACGCAACCGGTAAAACCGTTAGGCATTTTACTACCTCCTTATATTTAATAAAATTTTATATTTAACCCTTGGCTTCGCAAGGAATCCTAATAACCTCGCCCACAGTAAGGACATTGGGATTTGTCAGTTGTGGGTTCGCTGCTTGAATGGCCTGCACAGTAGTTCCATAACGCTGGGCCAATTTAGCTAAGGTATCTCCTCTGGCAATTGTATAGTTAAAGACTGTGCCGGGAACACAGGGTGTGGTTGGCGGTTCGGTCGTGGGTGCCACAGTCGGCCTGGGAGTAAAACCTATCACCACATCTTGTTCCACTGTTTCTGTAATTTTGACACACACTTTTAGTACTGCTTCAACAAGGATTTCACAGTCTTCATCCAGTTTTGCATTGGCCCATTCAACTTCGACATTTACGTCTGCTCTGTTACCAGGACGTGCCCCAGGTACATCAATAAAGGTCTTAAAGGTGACTTTTCGATGCAGCATATGCAAGGATTTATCCGCTTTCATTGCTGTATAAAGAACTTCAAACTCTACGGTGCCCTTAATTAATACCTTATCATGAATAATATCGATGTCCTTAATGGTGACATCCCCGACGGAAATTTCCCTTACTTTGTCAATATCAGGCTTACCATAGGGAGGTTCCTTGGAGTCCCGAACGATAACCTGCTTGCATTCCTCCGCAACCAAGCTTTCCATATCCAGTCTGGCGGTTTCTACATCTGCACCTTCAATCGCAGTAATTACATCTACTTCTCTGTCTTCCACCACACGTGCTCTTACTTTTATTACAATCATGGGAGAGAACTTACAGCCGTTTATATCGGCAAGGTCCATCTTACAAGATTCCACCATGGCATCCATGTAGACTTCCATACCCTGTTCAGCACCTTCAACCTCAATAAAGTTACTGAATTTAAAGGTCCTTTCAAAGGAGTGAACATGGTCCTTATAATACTTTTTATCTTGTTCAAAACCATGCCCGTGCTTATGTCCATGTTCATGTTTGCCGTGATCATGTTTGCCGTGATCTTTCTTTCTATCTGCTCGATATAGACATTCCATATCCACTTCGCCATCAAAGAGGATCTTGTTCCTAATAATTCTGGTATTGGTTATCTCCACATCACACATGCAGCGGATAACATCACTAATAATGAGATCCCTTTCATCGGGCAGTTCAAACTCATCATCAATTAGGATCTGCTTGGTATTGCTTCCCACCACTTGCTGCAGGTTCATTCTTTCTGTTTCACAGTTATAACCCTGGGGACATTCTGTTAAGGCGTTGACCTCCCGATCTTCAGTTACCCTAACGGTTATTTGAAGTACAGCAGCAACATCGTAGTCGCAATCCCGGGCCAGTTTTATGTTAATATCCTCGACCTCAAAGTCGATTTCAACATCCATGCCTGGCCGGGCACCCTCTACTTCAACAAAATCTGTAAAATCAAATTCTTCGGTAAAGCTATGCACAGACTGATCTTTTTTGAAAGCCGAATACATCACTTGCACCCGCAAGGTTCCCTCTACAATCACCTTATTAGGGATTACTTCAACTTTCCTTAACTTAACGATTGTGTCAATGGAAAGAATCTCTTCCATATCGGGTGTACCTGAGGGTAGCGTAAAGCTGTCTCGAATTATGGTTTGTTCTGTGTTTTCGCCAACAAGCTGTTTTACCCTAATTTGTTCTGTCCCGACGATCTGATTAGCCGGTTGGTTATTTATCTGCCGGAATTTTGGCTTGGGACTTTTCCTCATAACCATCAATCTTAGCCTCCTTTCAAGATATCTCCTTAATATATATATTGGATTGGCTGTAGAAATGTGCTGAAATTGTGGTCAATCCTTAAGAAAAAGCAAAAAAACGGGAGGAAATTTTTTCTCCCGTTTACATTTTATGGAATTGTCTGTTGTACAAGTTATTTAAGTTGTCCAATTAATTGGCTATTTTATGACCCTTAGCGCCGAGCAAATTGCTGAACCCAGATGTAGCCAGAGCCAGTATAACTTTGATATACGCCTACACCAATTTCATTGTAATTGGCATTTAAGATGTTCGCCCGGTGACCGGGGCTGTTCATCCAATCCTTCACGACCTGCTCAGGAGTTTTTTGACCCATGGCAATATTTTCCCCTGCTGCTTTGTAGCTGATACCAAATTTACGCATCATATCAAAGGGGGAGCCATAATTGGGAGATGTGTGAGAGAAATATCTGCTCTGATACATATCCTGCGCCTTTACCTGTGCAGCTTTGGTTAAATCCTCTTTGGCAACCACAGGCTTTAGACCATTTTTTGCTCTTTCAGCATTAACCAAATCCACTACCTTCGTTTGAGCTTCATTCATAAAGGTAGTAGGCTCCTGGGGCACAGGTGTTGGCTCTGGTTGGGGAGCCGGCTTTGGTTCAGGTTGTGGTGCCGGTTGCGGCTCTGGTTTTGGCTCTGGTTTTGGCTCCGGTTTTGGTGCCGGTGCTGGCTGTTCCGGTTGCTGAATAGGCTCTGTAATGGGTTTATATGCTAATAGTTGAATACAAAGCTTACCAGAGCTGGTATCCGCAAAGGCCAAACCAATTCGATTGTATTTACTATTTAGGATCGAACTGCTGCCATAGTATTGAAGTTGCTTTTGGACCATCGATGCCACATCATTGCCGCGTACAGTGGTTTGTCCAAGGGTGCTATAACCACCGTTTTTGGCAATCGTTAACAGCATTGCGGAACTGGGAATTTGACCGGTTCTTTGATAATATGCCAAATTCTTGGCAGCTTGCCCGGACAGCTCTTGATCCGCCATCAGCGTTGCCAGACCACCTTTGGCGCGGGCTTCATTAACCAGTCTAACCATCTCTTGGCTATCATCGGTAGCCGCCATAGCTGACTGCGCCGTCATAACGGACATCATCATGGTTAATAGGAACAAGGTAGCCAGGAACATAGGAACTTTCTTCAAACGATACTGCATTTCTTTTCTCCTTTCCTTTTTGCCTCCGGAGTTAGCTGACGGGTTCGGGCAAGGAAATCCCTACCTTTAAAAGGATTCACCCCATAAACGGTTCCTCCGTACCCACTAAAGGGATTCGGCATCTGTAACTGGCGCTTTGCCTGTCCTAAATATACATAAATTAACCTAAATTGACAAAACCCGTAATAGCTGTTAATAATTTATTTAGTTGGTTAAAACAGGTGCACAAACAATTTTATGTAAAATAACACACTCTCCCGTGCGTATACCATATTTTTACACGGAACAAAAGCCCCGCTCTTATCGTCACGGGGCTTTCTTTCCTAGAACTCTACGTTTAGTTTATCCAAGACCACTTGAATATGATTGAAAACGGTCACCCTATCGGATCCGGCAAACAGTAAGCCAACTGCCCTATTGCCCTCTGTAAGGACTAAGGAACCACTATCTCCACCCTGGGATTTCATATCACAAATTACCTGATTGGAGAAATACGCATTACTATTGTCATCCATTTTTACTTGCATGGTGGTGCCTATGGCAGTAACTACTCCGGAGGTAATGCCCGTTGTTCTACCACTTTTAACGACCCTCATGCCGGGTTTTGCCTCTACAATCCCCTGCACTTTACCAATACCAAGTATCTCATCGGTAATCAGCTCGGGCTTGAGGGGCCGGGCAACAGCACAATCCACATGGTTTACTGCCCCTTCCCTTTTAAAGAATTTCAAATCATAATTGGGTCTAATCGTATGAACCAGCATGTTGGCAATCCTTGCTGCCCCGTTGGCTATGGGGCAGGTAGCAGGGGCCTCTCCCTTTTGGATAGGAATATACCTTAATAGTATTGCAATGCGGTCGTCCTTGGTGCCGCCATCATACTCACCTGGCTGCAATATAAGGTCTCCTGGGGCAGACCGACCGTCTTTCCCATCGGTGGCATTGGCTAAAATGTGGTTATTTGAAAGAATAAGTGGCTCTCCCGTGGTACGATCGCGTACCATTGCCCCAAAGGTGCCAGCCGTTACCCGATAGTGTCCCAAACTAAATCCGGGTTGGGCGGGTCTGACATGTTTTTTTCTATCATCAGACAAAAAACGAATTTCACCAACTTCCACAACATCTGTTTCTAAACCATTAATCCTAAAGGGTACCTGTTCCTCCCTGCTTAAGCTTTCAGAACGTTCCTTTTTGGAGACAAAGATGATAATTGCCTTTTGCTCGGTTCTTTGCATGCCCACATGTTTATAGCCGACACCTACGCCTACAACATTTTTAATTCCAAGCAAACGCCATTTGGCTTTCTCCACAGTTTTCAAAAAATTTAACATAAAGGAAATCCCTCCTAAAATGTCCTAGATCATCATATGCTGGACTTTAGGAAGGGGTACTATGGTTTTAATATTCCGTTCTGGGTATACCTAAGCGATGTTTTCCTCTGGTTTCCACACCACCAATACCTTCAAAACCGGTAATGGTACTTTTAATAATTTCCCTTAAGGCAATGGGATCTTGAATGGAAGTATAGGCTATTTTTTCAACCACAAACACAGGATCATAGGCATGAATTAATACCCTTTTGGGGGAACTTGCAAAATTGGCACCGGCACTTAATACTACCTCATAGCAAGACTGGCAGGCACCGGCAAATATCACTAAATCATCCCGACTTTTTTCAAAGGTACGGGCAATTTTAACTGCTTCGACAAAGTATTTTGAGTTGTGGTAATTATTTACATTGCTTAAATCCTTGGCACCCTTTTTAATGCCGTCATGCCCGGTAAGTACTAAAATATCTGGGTAATGTTTTTCAAGAAGAGCCAGCACCCTTTTGGGTTGCTCCTCTTCATCAATAGCATACCCGAAGGCTGGTATAGAAAGGTTACGATAGGTGGTCATACATAAGTCTAAATAATCCTTATCTCCGTCCAGGTGGAGTACTGTACCGGGCACATCAAAACCCTCAATGTCACTGTCGTCTCCTTTTTCTGGTTGAGCAGTGCGGGTCATACATATTCCATCGGCACATCTTTTAAGTCGATCTTTTCGTTCATCCATGCGCCTTTTCATAACCCGTCCCATAACTTCTTCGTTTTTCCTTAAGGTCTGGGTCCAATATTTGGAAATGTCTTTTACATCTACTTTAATTAAGTCATCTACTAACGAACTAGCAAACAGTCGTATATCCAATCCCTTAAGGACTGCGTAATCTTTACCATCTTGCCCCTGGTAAACGCTGTTAACCTTAAAGAAAATATCATTGCCATAGGATTTACGGGCAACAATATCACCTTCTTTAATCTTTGGCACGGCCTTACCCCCTTTCTACATCATCTTATGTTGGGGGTAATAGGGTTGTTACACATCTACCAGCCGCTAACTGTGGGGTCTTTGTTAATGCATGTCACGGATTTACGACCCTTCGATGGGCCTGCACAAAAACCCATTTCCCAGGGCCAATACCAGTCCCTGGGAAATGGCCTAACAGTCCAAAAGACTGACGGCGGATGGCTATTTCGTATACCTATCCGCCACGCAGGAAGCGGCAAAGGAATCTGGTTTGATCTTGGCCGCAAAGCCGCTACCCGTTACCATTCCCACCACTTCCCGAATCAAATCCTTTGTTTCGCCCTGGGTTCCCACATCAATATGTATTTCGACAGCTAAATGTTCAAGCCCATCTTCAAGTAGGAAGTTTGTTATCTTTGCTCCCAATTCAAGGCTCCGGGTTGTTTCATAATAAATTTTTTGACGTAGGCTTTTTATTTTACTTTGTATGCTTTTATGGTAGTAATATCTGGCGCCCTTCCCTTTACGATGAACAATAACCGCAGTTACAAAACAAGTTTCATGACGAGTCTGCGAATCCGTTCCTACCACAATTTTATAAGAGGAGCAGGGAAGGTTCTTAATATAACTTAAGATATCCCCCATCATCTCACGGAAGCTCAATTTACCTTTGGAAGGGCTAGTAAAGTCCATATATTCCTCCACTGGCTACTACTTAATCGATGGCGCAAAAGGTATTTGCTAATAACGCAAAATCTTGAATCGTCAGTGTCTCTCCCCTTCTGGAGGGTTCTATTTCTATTTCACTTAGTATTTTGAGCCACGTTTCCTTATCCGCCAACCCTGATCCAGTCAGTGAATTTAGCAGGGTTTTTCTTCTTTGGCCAAAGGCTGCACGAACAATCTTAAAAAACATTTCCTCACTTTGCAGACTCACGGGCGGGACTTTTCTTCTGGTTAACCGGATAACCGCAGATTCAACTTCCGGTGCTGGGTAAAATACGGTCTTAGGAACTTTAGCAACGATCTCGGGTACGGTATAATACTGCACAGCTACACTAAGGCTTCCATAATCCTTACCCCCTGGAGAAGCTTGCAAACGGTCCGCCACTTCCTTCTGCATCATAACAACCATTCGGTTCAAATTAAAACCACTGGTAAGCAAATGCATCAATAGGGGTGTCGTAATATAATAGGGGAGATTCGCCACCAAATTAAAACTTTTGGCATTGGGTCCAAAGGCACCGGCCGTGTATTCTGAGGCAATTTGGTCAAAATTTACCTTTAATGCATCCGCATGAACAACTTGGATGTTATCAAAGTCCGCCAAAGTCTCCTGCAGTATCGGCAATAGGGTTTGGTCAATCTCCACGGCAATGACCTTCCCCGCTGAGCGAGCCAAACGCCTGGTTAATACCCCAAGTCCAGGCCCAATTTCAAACACTAGATCCTCTGGGGCTAAATCCGCAGCATTGACTATTTTATCAATAATGTTAGCGTCCATGAGAAAATTTTGTCCTAAAGCCTTCCTTACCCTAAAGCCATGAGACTTAATAATTTCTTTAACCACGGATGGTGATGTTAATTCTCGCAAGGTACATTTCCTTCCTCTGTTTAGTCTATAGCTATTATACCCGTTATTTGGCAATCACAATAGGCTGTTAACTTAGTCATCCGCCATCAGCCAATTACGGTTGACACAAGAACTGCCCTAAAGTCCAAAAAGCTGAAGGCTAAAAAGGTCTCTCCAGCAAATGTGAGAGACCCCTTACTCCTTCTACAAAAGTTATCCTATAACAAAAACCATTTGCTACTCCAAAACATACACCCTCGTATTCCGCTTCCCCCAAGCAAGGGCTTCATTTTCTGATTCATAAAATAGGTCAATGCGATTTCCTTTGATCGCTCCTCCCGTGTCTCGGGCAATGGCTTTGCCATAGCCCTCCACGTATAATCTAGTTCCCAGGGGAATAACTGCCGGGTCAACTGCCGCTATCCCAGAACTGGGTGGTATACCTGAAGCCGTATTTTTACCAGTGTAGGTATACCCTGTTGCTAACATTTCCACTGCCCTGTTAAAACGAAGATCCTGACCACCACGGTTAACCATACTTAAAGTCCCGTATTGGGTCATACTATTTATAGGCCAGGCAATGACTTCTTTCGATTCGCAGTTTCTGGCCACCTCTATACCATTTTCATATCGAACAGCCCAAATCTCCCTTTGCAGACCTTCTTTTCCTTCCTTTACCTTTTTAACAATTCCCCGGTCCATTTGAGGGTTAGCAAGGCGTTCAGCCTGAAAGGGTATGGCCCGGTTATTATATTCTTTTTTAACATCTACACGGATTACCTCTATGTAAATGTTTTTTTCTAATTTCGTAGTTAATGCTGGTAGAACGATATCCTCCGGCTTTAATTGAATACCCTGTTCTTTCAATAACTCCTTAACATCCCTACTGCTTGTACGAACAACCTCGCTTTTACCAGCTACTTGAAGATGTACCGGTATCCCCCCGGTTACCAACTCATTTACAAAACCTTTTACCTCAACCATCATTTTAGGTATGGTTATTTTTTCTGACCATAGGGCAAAACCTAAAACCACCAAAGTCATGACAATTAAAACGGAAATACCGATCAACGCTGCTTTAGCAGCCTTTTTACTTGATTGTTTTGCTTCCAGCCCCGCTAATGTGGGACGTGGCGTTTGGGTAGGCCATTCCACTGGGCACCAATTCATAGAATCCCTCCCTTAGTGGTGCCAACCGGAACCAGAGCTCCTGGCTGACCCCTAAGTCTTATTAGGAATCTTTATTCTCCCAGTGAATGATACTTACCTCCTCAAAAATTTTTACATATTCCACGGTCTAACAACAGATAATCGCATTTTTTTAGAAAAGTGTACCCTCCGGTTTAGGCTATTATTCTACTAGATGCACTTTAATCGTACACCTACCCCAATGAATGGCTTGATCGTAGCTGTTAAAAAAAACGTCGATCCGATTGCCTTTAATGTCGCTACCTGTATCCGCAGCAACGGCATAACCGTAGTTTTCGACATATAATTTTGTTCCCAGGGGAATTACCGTGGGGTCAACTGCCACAATGCCCTCAGAGGGATAAATGCCCGTTGCCGTGCGGTTTCCCGTATGGGTGTATGCCGTGGAAACAACCGTTATTGTTTTGTTATCCTCTAGCGGCATGGAATTACTAAGGTTTCTGACGGCTCCCCCTGCCACGGATCTGGAGGTTCCACGTGAAACCATAACTTGTGGTCCATAAGCAACCAACTGTGGTTCTGGTTTTTTGACAACTTCTGTTCTTAATTGCTCCCTTTTTACTTCTTTACCATCCTGGTAGGTTATTTGAATATACTCCCGGCTCAGTCCACATCGGCCTTGTTTTATTACCCTTTGTTCCCCCGCCGGAAGGTTATAGTCCGGTTTTTTGACCACTTTATACTGGATAAGCTCCTGGTTTGTTATTTCCTCTGTATCAACCCTGGTTACATGTATAGATGCCCCATCCTTAACGGTTGAGTTTAAGGGTACCTCAACAATATCAGCTCTTCTTAAAGTTACATGTGCTTTTTGCAATGCATCCGCTACAGTTCCCCGAAACTGTATGACGGGAATCTCTTGTTGATCCACAATAATTAGCAGGTGTTTGGCACAGCAGAAGCAATAAACCATAAAGGCTATCCCAATAATGAGTACCCCTAAGAGGAGCCGACAGGCTTCATCTTGCCATAGCTTCTTATTTATTATCCCGATAACGATACCCCCTTTAAACATTTTAGTGCCCTTAGAAATCAATATATTCCTCCGGGACCTAAAATATGTCAGTTAAAGGGAGTGTTTGGTAATTTATTCCATTCCGTTGGAAATATCCTAAACAAAAGACGGATGGCTTTTTTTCAAGGGGACACGCCCGTTTAGTCCATTTCACGAATATACTATATCAGCGGTCATGCTTGCCTATATATACCAAGCCCGGCCATAGAAATAGAAAGGAGGTTTTGATTATGCCAAACGGCACTATCTGTCAACTGGTTAAATTGCCAGTGGTAATCGGTGACATCGTGACATCTGTGACGGTAGATAATGTTACCTGTCTGGATGAACAGGCTAAAAAGATCGATCATATCGATGTGGTTGTTCGTGACTTAGAGGGTGAACCGATTTTTGGCGGTACCCCACCTGCCCATGCCAATAACCCAGAAAATTTCTACCCAGGTTATCACCCAGCCAATTGCAACAGCCCAAAGGCCACTTTCCATGTAGGTGAAGCCGTATGTGGGCCCAGAGAGCTAAAGGGTATTCGCATTCATGGCACTATTCACAAGCAAATCTATTATGTAGATAAACACGATGATGTGCGTCATTTGGGTGAGGATATATCTTTTACTAAAGTGATCGATGTTAGACCTGCCCTGATTGTTATGAACCCCAATAATATAGAAATTGATTTTCGCAATGTGGATCTCCAAGTAGACTTTGATCTGCATAAATCAAACCGCATTCAGCAAATTGCCACTATTTCTTTAGTCATTAAAGTGGTTGAGGAAACCCAACTGTTTATTTCTATTTTCCCCGATGGTTGCGACACCGCAACCCTGGGTATTCAAGATTCCTTTGAAGATTTTACCGGAAATATCCCCACTAATTGGCAGGGTGAAAATGTCGCACCAAACCCCAATGGCAGAACTGGTCAAGCGGTGGAATTAGGTTTTTGCCCAACCAGGCCCGCCAGTCTGGTCAGAAGTGTTCCTGATGTTGTTGGCGGCCAATCCTATGAGCTAGCTTTCTGGGCCAGGTCTTTGCAAAAAATGATGAACCCCTGTGCCTTTACTCTGATGGCCCAGATCATGTACTTAGATGCTTCAGGCAACCCTATTAATTCCGTTAACCAAACAATCCGATCCCAGGATCTGAGTGATACCTATCAACCATTCCGTATTTCTGGTGTGGCACCGGAGGGTACAACATCCGCTATGCTTAGCTTTGTATTTACACCGGAATCATCGAATACCTGCGCTGCTCTCATCGACGATTTAACCTTTAGCCCTGTTTAATGAATCCTTAGCCCATGGTAGTTTACCAAACAACCATAACTAAGCAGGCCATGAGCCATGGCTCATGGCCTGCCGGCGGATGACTATGACCGGTAGCTATTTCCCTTGGTTATTATAGGCAGATTAAACAATTGAATGGTATTTTCCGCCGCCTGTAGGGACAACTCGCTGGCACTCATGTTTCTTAGCTCTGCCACATGATCTACGGTGTGTTGAACATAGGTTGGTTCATTGCGCTTACCCCGGTGAGGTACCGGTGTTAGATAAGGGCAATCTGTTTCCACTAATAAGCGATCCAAGGGGGTCTTAACCGCTATATCCTTTAGTTTTCCGGCGTTGGCAAAGGTTACCGGACCAGCCAGAGAAATAAATAAGCCAAGTTTCATGCATTCCTGGGCAATCTCCCAACTGGCACTGAAACAATGCATGACTCCCCCCGCAGGGTATGGTGCTTCCTCTCGTAATATCTGCATAATATCCCCGTGAGCATCACGGTCATGAATAATAAAGGGTTTTTTTAATTCCTTTGCCAAGAGTAGTTGCCCTCGAAAAACCCTTTGTTGGATATCCCTGGGGGATAAGTCGTAATAATAATCCAGCCCCATTTCCCCAATGGCCACCACCCTGGGGTGCTCTGCCATTTCTCTAAGCTGTTCCAGATAGTTTTCCGGAGCTTCCTTGGCATCATGGGGATGAATACCCACCGCTGCAAAAATAAAAGGATAGGTCTCGGCCAATTTAATCGATCGTTTAGAAGATGCAAGATCATATCCCACATTAATTACCGCCGTTAACTTCTCCTCGCACCGGGCAATCACCTGGTCCAAATCCTCCTGAAAACGCGGGTTGTCAAGATGAGCGTGGGAATCTATGAGCATTTCGTTAACCTCCTTTTCAGCCCTCAGCCACTTGTCGGGTCCATCATAATTCCTGTCAAATCGTGAATTACCAATTACGCCTGCCTTTACTGGATAGGCTCCACAAAAGCCCCTGCCGACCCCTAAGAAATACCCCAAAGTCCGAAGGGCTGACGGCCAATGGCTAATAGTTAAAAATTACCATGGGAAGTGTTATTGATAACCAACAACACCACCCATGGTAGTAACATAACCCAGTCCTATTCCAGTGTCTTCAAATCAATCCGGGGAAACAGCACTTCCCCGCGTTTGACGGTGGTTGCCGCAGGGAGTTTACCCCAACGTAGGCTCTCCCAGGTATGAAGTTCTGGTTTATCCTCAATGCCTAATTGGGGCCAAACACGGGCTGGTAGGTTTGGCATAAAGGGAGTAACCATAACCGTGGCAAAGCGCATAATTTCGGCCACATTATATAATACCGTATTTAATCTTTCGTTCTGACCATTCTTAGCCAAGGTCCAGGGAGCTGTTTCCTCAAGGTACTTGTTAGCCCTGCCGACCATCTGCCAGATGGCCGCTAAGGCGTTGGATAGCTCACTTTTCTCCATGTATTCTTCTACCATTTTGGGTGTAGCTGCGGCCAAATCAATCAGTTCAGCATCTGGCCCCTCAGGGGTGCCGGGCATCGAAAGTACACCCTGTTGGTATTTTTCCATCATCGTAGCAGATCGGGATAATAGGTTACCATAATCATTGGCTAAATCTGTATTCATGCGTTTTACCATGGCTTCCTCCGAGTATAAACCATCGGAGCCGAAGGGAAGTTCCCTTAGGAGGAAATAGCGCACCGCATCAACCCCATATTTATCAATTAACAGGTGGGGATCCACTACATTTCCCTTGGATTTAGACATCTTTCCACTATCCAGCAACAGCCAGCCATGCCCAATAACTTTCTTTGGCAGGGGTAAATCCAAGGCCATTAACATCATGGGCCAAATAATGGTGTGGAACCGCACAATGTCCTTCCCTACCAGGTGAATATCAGCGGGCCAAAATTTTTGGTAAAGGCTATCATTTTCCGTATGATAGCCAAGGGCAGAAATGTAATTTGTTAGGGCATCCACCCAAACATAGACCACGTGTTTGGGATCAAAGGGTACTTGAATGCCCCAGTCAAAGGTCGTTCTGGAGACACAAAGATCCTCCAAACCTTGCTTCACAAAACTAACCATTTCGTTACGACGGGATACTGGTTGAATAAAATCTGGGTTTTCTTCGATGAACTTTAACCAGCGTTCGGCATACTTTGATTGACGGAAGAAATAGCTTTCCTCCCTAACCTTTTCTACTTCCCTTTGGCAATCGGGACACTTACCCTCGGCCAACTGGTATTCAGTAAAGAATGTTTCGCAGGGGGTACAGTACCACCCTTCATATTCAGATTTATAGATGTCCCCTTGTTCATAAAGTTGTTGGAAAAACTTTTGCACCACCTTGCGGTGACGTTCGTCGGTGGTACGGATAAAGTCATCATAACTTACATCCAGCCTTTGCCACAGCCTTTTAAAACCGTCCACAATATGATCCACATATTCCTTTGGGGTTTGGTCTTTGGCTTTGGCAGCTCGTTCAATTTTTTGCCCGTGTTCATCCGAACCGGTTAAAAACCATACATCGTAGCCAGTTAGCCTCTTATAGCGAGCCATGGCATCTGCTGCAACCGTGGTATAGGCATGACCGATATGCAGATTATCGCTGGGGTAATATATGGGTGTGGTAATGTAGAAATTGCCCATTTTCATAAACATCCCTTCTTATATTATAATTAGAAAATAAAAAACCTCGCTCCCTTACAGGGGCGAGGTTATTACCCGCGGTACCACCCTAATTCACTGTCATCTAAGATGACAGCCTCCGTTGTGCACATGCACCATAAGCATTAACGTTGCTTCTCCGGCTGGCCCTAATAGGCTATCCATTCGAACCAGCAGCTCCAAGGCCATGTTCAATCGCTCTTACCCTGCGGGCTTTCACCTTACCCCGCTCTCTTTAAGGGCAGCCTCAATTTACTCATCCCTATCATTGCTTTTATATTATACAACGATTTTATAAAACAAATTTTCACATGTCAAGTTTTCCCCAAAACTTTAAATTTTATACCATAAAATTACAAAAATAAAAGTAAAATATTGACTATTTCGGTTAGTACTGGTATGATTAGTTGTAGTAAAATCTGGTATCGTGTCGATTGCATAATAGGGAGGGATAGCGGAATGAAATCCACAGGTATTGTTCGTAAAGTGGACGAGCTAGGCAGGGTGGTTATTCCCATCGAATTGCGCCGTACACTGGGCATAGACGAAAAAGACGCCCTGGAAATTTATGTGGATAACGAGAAAATTATTTTACGCAAATACGAACCCGCTTGTGTATTCTGCGGTAATGCTTCGGATGTTACCCATTACAAAGGAAAAATGGTATGTCACGAGTGTATTGTCGCCATGGGAGAAAGCGTTAATAAAGAAGTTGTATAACATCCAATAAAAACGAGAGGCCGATGCAGCCTCTCGTTTTTATTGGATGTTATGAATTCTACATATCCTTTATTCTAAACACTTCTTTTTCTAGGGCCTTTATCTTTTTATCATAATAACAACTGTCAACTATGTCTTTATGCTTAATATCTTTTATATCTTTATTAATTTCTTGGAGTGCAACCTCCAACTGGTTAAACCTTCTCTCATTCTCCTGTTCCATATTATCCAATCGGTTATCAATGCCGCCCAGCCTACTATCTATGGCATCTAATCGATTATCCATTTGCTCTAACTGATTATCTACAGCATCCAGTCGGTTGTCTATTTGATCTAACCGATTATCTACAGCATCCAGTCGGTTATCTATTTGATCTAACCGATTATCTACAGCATTTAGTCGATTATCTATTTGATCTAACTTGCAGTCCATATTGCCAATTTTATTTAGGATTAATTTTAAAACTTCTTCCATCAAACCCACCCCTTGGGCTTATTATAAATTAACCCCTGAATAATTGCCAGAATATTTTTTCTTATCCATTATTTGGTGTTAACAGGTAAAAAAGCTCACGGCTAAGGACGGATGGCTAACAGCTAGACCCCCAAGAAATACCCTTAAGCCTTATGCACCACTGCATATACTTCCCTCTTGGGTAGACCTCGCAGCTTTGCCACCTGTTTAATCGCCTCTTTCTTAT
This sequence comes from Desulfotomaculum sp. 1211_IL3151, assembly GCF_036763075.1. Taxonomy (NCBI): domain Bacteria; kingdom Bacillati; phylum Bacillota; class Clostridia; order Eubacteriales; family Desulfotomaculaceae; genus Desulfotomaculum; species Desulfotomaculum sp. 1211_IL3151. Next base: position 28,415 of record NZ_JBAIYV010000025.1, read on the forward strand.
CATAGCCCTGCTGCAGCAGTGATTCTATATGCTCGGCAAGGGAAATTTCAGCCCATTGATTTGTCACCTCTCCACCGAGCTCTTCCTTTGCCGCCCCACCCACAATTAAACAAACCTCCCCACGGGGGTGGTTGTTATCATAGTGTACCAGCAACTGGGAAAGCAGCCCCCTTTTAAATTCCTCATGAACCTTTGTCAGTTCCCTTGCCACCACACCGGGACGGTCTCCCAGTTCCTGCAGCATATCCTTAAGGGTATCTGTTAGACGATGGGGTGATTCATAAAAAATCATGGTTCTCTGTTCGGATTTTAGGGCCTGCAGCTGTTTACGCCTTGTTTTTCGCTGATTGGAAAGGAAGCCCTCGAAGACAAATTTATTTGTAGGAAGACCGGAGGCAACCAATGCTGCAATTCCCGCTGAGGCCCCCGGCAGTGGCACCACGATAATTTCCTGTTCCAAGGCCAACCTCACCAAATCTGCCCCTGGGTCAGAAATGCCGGGCATGCCAGCATCTGAAACCAGGGCAATATTTTCACCCTGTTTTAATCGCATAATGAGTTGTTCTTCTTTTCCTTCGCTGCTATGGGAGTGATAGCTCAACAAGGGCGTGTGGATGTCAAAATGACTTAGGAGCTTCCGGGTATGGCGGGTATCCTCAGCCGCGATACAGTCCACCTCTTTGAGAATCCGCAATGCCCTCAGGGTGATATCCTCTAAATTACCAATGGGGGTTGCACAAAGATATAACGTTCCCGTTGTTTTATGTTCCATTCTGTGCATCTCCCCGGTTCATCAATGCATAACAAAAGATGCACTCTCCCTCACGGCCTTTACCAAAATACATATTGCAAATGTGAAAACCTTTATCATACAAATCCCAAAGATTCCTCGCCCCGGGTTTTTTCTGAGCATTAGCACCCTGTCCGTCTTCCAGATAGAGGCCTGCTACTTCCCGTCTTAACCGGGCGTTTTCATCTTCTAGTTCCTTCACCTCTTGTTTTAAGCGATCCACTTCGTCACATATTTGACGAAGGGACTGTTCCAGTCGATTAATCCTGCCGGGCAGGGCAGCCACAGTTGCATTCACCTCGGCCTTTTTTTATTTTCAAATCACTTAAAGGATATTCTCGAATGACCTTGCTTTCCTGTAATTCCACACTTACCGTCTTTCTAAAAATATTTACCGCAATAATCTTCCCTTCACCATCTGGGGCTAACACTTGGGTACCTATCTCAGGGTAATCTGCCTTGGCCTCTTCGTAAACATCATTTTCGTATTTTAAGCAGCACATCAGGCGACCACAGATGCCAGAAATCTTGGTGGGATTTAATGATAGGTTTTGTTCCTTGGCCATCCGAATGGATACCGGGGCAAAATCCGCCAGCCAGGAGGCACAACATAGTTCACGTCCACAACACCCCAAACCACCTACCATTTTAGCCTCATCACGGACGCCAATTTGGCGTAACTCGATGCGCGTACGGAAAACAGCGGCTAAGTCCTTTACCAACTCCCGAAAATCAATTCTACCGTCCGCGGTAAAGTAAAAAATTATTTTATTACCATCGAAGGTCTGTTCCACACTTATTAATTTCATGGGCAATTGATGCAGGGCTATCTTTTCTAAAGCAACTTCGTAAGCCTTCTGTTCTTTTTCCCTGTTTGCTGCTACCTGGTGGTCATCCTCCGGTGTAGCCTTGTGCAAAACTTGTTTTAAAGGTGCCACAACCTCTTCATCCGCCACATCCCTTGGGGCAACCACAACCTCTCCATACTCGATGCCCCTGGTGGTCTCCACCACGACATGTTCTCCCTTATTCAAGGAAATATCTACTGGATCAAAATAATATACTTTACCTGCTTTTTTAAAGCGTACTCCAACCACCCTAACTGACATAGTCATTTCCTCCATCGGAGTGTATTTTCAACAGCATTACCTCCAGGGTCATACGTGTATTGGCATTGGCCAGTATTTTTTCCTTGGCCAATTTTATTTCCTCAATTATTTGCACTAATTTCCCCGGCATATAACAATTGGCCTGGGACAAAAGATCATCCATTTTATCTTGATTATTAAGAACCTTTCTCTGACCTGTATAATGATAAACCAATAAATCCCGAAACCAAAAAAGCATAATCTCCAAGCATTCTACTGCTTCATTCCGATCCGTAGCTAATTCCTCGGCCGCCTGCAGGGCTTGATATTGACCCATTTGAGGCAGTCTCCTTAGCCACCCTAGGGCTTTGGCCCTTCGTGGCCATTGTTCCTCTCCCCCTGTAAGCTTCAGGGCACGGCCTAAACTTCCCCCTGCCAGAGGGGCCACTGCCTGGGCCTGTTCTACCGCTATCTTACCAAGGGTAACTAGCCCTTTACTAACTTCCTGATTACTCAAGGGACGAAATTGTAGTTGTTGACAGCGTGAAAGAATGGTCGGCAGTAAACCATAGGGTTGATCGCTCAGGAGAATAAAAACGGTTTGACTGCCCGGCTCTTCCAAGGTTTTTAAAAAACAGTTGGCTGCCTCCTGAGTCATGGCCTCCGCTTTCTCAATTATAAATACATGCCGGGGGGCTTGAAAGGGCTTATACTGCACCTGCCTTTGCAGTTCCCTTATTTGCTCAATTTTCAGGGTTGCCCCGGATGGCTCCAACAAATGTAAATCCGGGTGATTGCCGCTATCAATCTGGCGGCAGGCCCGGCAATTGCCACAGGCTTCCTCTTTATCTGGGACCTCACACAGCAATAACCGGGCAAAGCCCTGGGCAACGGTGTATTTGCCAATCCCAGCCGGCCCCATAAACAAATAGGCATGGGCCACACGTTCCCTTTGCACTGAATTTTTTAACATCCTAACAATTTGTTGGTGGCCTATTATACTACTCAAACTAGACATTGAGCAACCCACCTATACGGGTACAAATAATATGATGAATTTGCTCCATTTCCTGTCGTGCATCCACCACCAAATAAGCCTCTGGTTTGCGCTTGGCTAATTCCAGGTAACCCTCACGTACTTTATGATAAAAATTTAGGGATTGGCTCTCCAACCTATCGGCGGCCCGCTCCCTACGTGACCTGGCCAGTCCCTCCTCCGGGGCTAAATCAAGCAATACCGTTAAATTAGGCGCCAGGCCCCCACTGGCCAATTTATTAATACTCCTTAAAAAGTCTAAATCCATCCCCCTACCGTAGCCTTGATAGGCCAGGGTGGAATCGATATATCGATCACACAGAACCACGATGCCCTGCTTAAGTGTAGGTCGCATCACCTGAGCAACCAACTGGGCCCTCGCCGCAGCATACAACAAAGCTTCGGTGCGGTCCATTAGTTCTGGATAATTTGGATCTAGGAGCAGTTCACGTATTTTTTCCCCCACAGGAGTGCCCCCTGGTTCTCTGGTAACCAGGGTCTTTATTCCTTTTTGGTTAAGATATTTATTTAATAGGTTTAGCTGTGTGCTTTTACCTGAACCATCTACTCCCTCACATACAATAAATATTGAGCACACCTCCTGCTACCATTTTAACCGAAAGTAGATAACTAGATTAATATCTTCAAAGTCATTAAAGTTGGATCCTCAGGCCCCTGAATTTTATAGCCTTGTGCCCTAATCTCTAGTAAGTACGCTAAAACTGAGGCAGTAATTTTTTCACCGGGGCCAACTACCGGTATACCCGGTGGATAAACAGCCACTGTTTCACCGCTGATCTGCCCCAAGCACTGCTCCAAAGAAGTTCTTTGACCCAGTCTCTGCCAGGCTTCCCTGGGACTTAATACCACCTCCGGTGCCGGCATAACCACCGTTTGGGGAATTGCCCGGGGCTTCCCTGACGGAAGTACGGCAATTTTACCAATCCCCTCCACTAAGCGGTGGCAATCTTCCAAGCGGGAACCCACTGAAAGGATTGCCACAATACTGGCATAATCGGCCATCTCCACAATAACGCCATATCTTTCAGCAAGAAGTTCCGCCGTCTGATAGCCAGTAAGACCAAGCTCCAGTAAGGAAATGGTTAAGCGGGTAGGATCCAAATACATGGCACCGGGCAGCCCAAGCTCTTCAACACTTAACAAGCGAACCCCCGGTATACCTAGTAGTTTTTCTCTGCACCAATGGGACAGTTCCAGGGTATGACTAAGTAAGTCTTTGCCCTGCTGGGCCATTTGCCGTCTGGCCAAATCCAGGGAAGCCATTAATATATAAGAAGGACTGGTGCTTTGCAACATACGTAAAGCCTCCGCTACCAAGCCTGCTTCTATTTGCTCCCCCTTAAGATGAAGCAGCGATGACTGAGTTAGGGAGCCCCCTGTTTTATGAGTACTCTGTACGACAGCATCCGCCCCACTGCGGAGGGCATCCGGAGGGAACTCAGGATGAAATCTTAGGTGGGACCCGTGGGCCTCATCCACCAACAACGGAACACCGGCCATTTTACAAATCTTAGCAACCCCGGCAATATCACCAACTATACCATAATAAGTGGGGCTAACACCGATTACTGCTTTAACGTCCCTATGTTTTTGCAATAAATCCCGAATCTGAACTGGCTCTGGACCAACCAAACAGCCAAATCCCGGCAACACAGCCGGTTGATAGTAAATTGGCTCGGCCCCGGCTAAAACCAGACCTGATAATACGGAACGGTGGGCATTTCTGGGGATAATAATTTTACCCCCCTGTTTACAAAGAGACATAATCAGTGCAATTATGCCGCAACTTGTCCCATTAATTAAGAAATAGCTTTTATCTGCACCATATAGGTCCGCGGCCAATGCCTGAGCCTTGGCAATCACGTCCCCTGGATTGTGTAAATCATCTAGCCCCGGTATTTCTGTCAAATCCATTTGAAAAATGCCTCGGCCGGCTATGGTCTTAAATTCACTTGCTATCGCCTGCCCTCCATTATGGCCGGGTATATGCAGCTGCACAGACCTAGAGTTGACCTGTTTTTTTATTGCCTGCCAAAGAGGTGCATCCTTTTGATTCATAAACCACATACCTTTTAAAATTTCTTAACAATTCATTTTATCACATACAAATTTTATCTTCTATTTTAGTTTCTATTTAAATTACCATTTGTTTAATCTTATAGCTCGGCCAAGGCTGGGAAAAATAAAGATAATATCTTCTGGTGAAATTATATATCTTGGCACAAGCCATGGAAAGGAGACAATTATGCGGCAACAAATGTCCCCGCAGATTGACGAAAAGGCTCTGTCAAAGAAATACCGCACCAGTGTCAGTAAGTTGATCCGACTATGGAAAGTTGGTCAAAGTGATGTAGAAATTGCCACAGGTACCGGGATTGATCTTTTTACCCTGCGTGAAATAAAAAATGATATTGAATTAGCCTACCGAAAATACCGCTTAGAAAAAAAGAAAGAAGCCCTTGCTAAAAGTCAGGCCTCCTTAAAGCACCAAATTTTCTTAAGACCTCTTTTATAGGCATCGTAATTAGGATCATCCCAACTAAGGTTAGTAATCTCCTTTTCGCAATTGGTACAGATGCACCTTCCTAAAATTACAATGCCAAAATTGCTTGCTTCAATTTGAGTTTGGCACAATATACATTTTGGTGTATCTTTCATCACTAACCTCCTGCCCCTCTTTTAATCCTAGTTTAACCAAATTTTTCTATCCGAATAATAACTTTGTATTATCATTGTTCGGATAGTGCCGACCAGCAGCATAGAATTCTCTCTGATCGTGTACAAAGAAGTATTCTCTTAATCTATCGTATGCTCCTACAAAAAATTGGTGTGTTTGTAGAAAAAAATGGAGTTGCCATGAAGAGTGTCGCAAAACTGCTTTTGAGCAGTAAGCGACACTTCTCTTTTTAGTCAAACTGCAGCAAATTGCAGGGAACGACACGGGGGTCGTTCTCTGCATTGAATACATCCATCCCTTTGTGCGCCAACCCTTTTTGTGTTCTCTTTTAGAGGTTTTTTCTTTTTTTACATGATTTTTGTTTTAATGGAAAATACTATTCCATATCTACCAAATGCTAGGGGAGACGCAAATGGGTTGGCTAAAAAAATTTAAGTATTTTATTTCCTCAAAGAATGGAAATTTTAACCTGCCAAGAGAAAATAAAATACTGGATTTGAGTAACGTTTATACCAACGACGAACTAAGTAATATACCCGTTTCATCCTCTTTAAAGCAAAATGTGGCTTTTATGAATACCCTTTTGGCCAAAAATGGTGACTTTGTAGAAAGGCCTTTTCCGCTAGGTCAAGAACCGGCTTTACAAGTGGTATTAATTTACATGGATGGTATGATTAACAAGGATGAATTGGATCGGGGTGTTATGCAACCCTTACTAGAATCCAGCCGGAAAGAAAAAACCGGCCCCGAACTGTTAAAATTACTCAATCATGGCGGACTTATTACCAGGGCAGAAATGAGACAGGTTAGCAATTTCGCTGGAGTTATCAACGGGGTTCTTACCGGAAACATCGTATTATTTGTGGCCAATTGCCCTAAAGCCTTTATTGTAGAATGCAAGGGCTATAAGATGCGTTCCATCCCTGAACCAGTGGTTGAAAATGCAGTGAGGGGCCCTCGGGAAGCTTTCATTGAAACCCTTTCCGTCAATATCAGTCTGCTGCGTAAGCGGCTGATTACACCCAATTTAGTTGTAGAAACTACAACGGTTGGCAAAATAAGCAGTACAAACATAGCCATTGTATATTTAAAAGGTATCGTATCAGAGGATTTAGTGCAAGAAGTACAAAAAAGAATAAATAATATTGACATTGATATTGTTCTGGAAAGCAGCAACATCGAACAACTTATTCAAGATCAACCCTACTCACCTTTCCCTCAGGTAATCGTCACGGAAAGACCTGACAAAGTCATTGGCAGTCTGGCAGAGGGTCGGGTGGCCATTTTTACTGACAATACCCCCTTGGCACTAATCGTACCCGGGGAATTTATGAGTTTATTCCAATCAGCGGAGGACTATTATTACACATTTTACTTCCCTACCCTTCTCCGCTGGCTAAGGTACTTTACCTTTTTTATGGCACTGGTATTACCGGCCTTATATATTGCCATCACTAATTTTCATCAGGAGATGATTCCCACCACATTATTTATTGGTATTGCCGCAGCAAGGCAAGGGGTTCCCTTTCCTGCCTATTTTGAGGCCTTGCTGATGGAGATTGCCTTTGAAACCCTCCGGGAAGCGGGTATCCGTCTGCCAGCCCCGGTGGGGCAGGCGGTGAGTATTGTCGGTGCCCTGATTATTGGCCAGGCAGCGGTACAAGCCAATATTGTTTCACCCTTGATGGTCATCGTGGTTGCCTTTACCGGCATCGCCACCATGACCTTACCCCAGTTCAGCCTGGGTATTTCTGTACGCATGCTGCGTTTTCCTTTAATGATTAGCGCAGCCTTTCTTGGTCTTTTTGGAGTCATCATCGGACTATTGGCCATTCTGCTCCATCTATGCTCCCTCAGGAGTTTTGGTGTAGCCTATCTAAGTCCTTTGGCCCCCTTTAACCTTCAAGGGCTAATGGACACCCTGATCGTGGCCCCCCACTGGAGTAGAAGACTTCGTCCGGCCACACTGGTGCAAAATAACAGAATAGCCATGGGTACCAATCAAAAACCAAAACCACCAGATAACTCACAATAACGGGGTGGCATTTTGCGGAAAAGATTAATGTTGATTTTATCTCTCCTACTTATCGTTAGTTGCACAGGTTGCTGGGATTTACGGGAAGCGGAAGAAACCGGCATTGTTTTGGGGATGGGGTTGGATCGTAATAAGGAGGGCAACATTGTAGTAATTGCCCAAACAGTTGTCCCCCAGGCACCCGGTGTCGCCGGAAGCGGGGGAGCAGGGGAGCAGAAGACCTTTCATAACTGGTACAGCAACGGCAAAACCATCTTTGATGCTGTGCGTAATTTAACGCTGGCGTCCCCCAATACCCCCTTCTGGTCCCATAATAAGGTCTACATAATATCAGAGAACCTGGCCCGGCAAGGCCTTATGGATGTGATCGATTTTCTAGAACGGGACCCAGAATTTAAACAAAGTGCTTGGATCTTAATTGCCCAAGAAAACCTACAGGAGATCATGCAGTCTAGCGGCAACATGGGCCAAGCTCCGGCCCAGATACTAAATGATATCATCCAAAGAAGAGATCGCAATTCCAAATATGCCATTTCTAACCTTGGTGAATTTATTCAACAACTTATCAGCAACGAAACCCAGGCCTATACAGCGGGGGTTACCTTTTACCAGGGTCTGATGAAAGAACAAGACACCGTAAGCATAACAGGTCAAGAAGCTAAGCGGGCCAAGGAATTACGGGTAATGAATACGGCAATTTTCAAAGGAGACAAGCTGGTGGGTTGGTTTAACCTTGAAGAGAGCAGAGGCCTTTTATGGATTCAAAACAAAGTAGAACAAGGCTTAATTGTTCTGGAAATGCTACACCATAACATGAGTTTTGAGATTCTTAAAAGCAACAGCAAGCTAGAAGCCTTGATTAAAGAGGGACACTTAATCATGAAGGTACAAGTTAAGGTGGATGTCAATATTGGCGATATGACCCCTGGCAATAAATTGGATGAAAAACATATTAAAGAAGCAGAGGCTTTACTTGCCAATGAAATCAAAAAACAGGTCCTGTCAGCGGTATCCCGGGCACAAGGTCTAAATTCAGATGTGTTGGGTTTTGGCAAGGTCACCCACCGATCTTTCCCCAAATTATGGCAAGAAGAACTTTCCCAACAATGGTCCGAAATATTTAAGGATTTAGAGGTTGAGGTGGCCGTGGAAGCACACATCCGGGGCACAGGGTTAATCTCAAATCCATTGCAACCCAAATAATAAGCGAGGTGTTTTTATGTTTTTAACCTTAATTTTGGTGACCTTGGCCTATATAATCATTATTTTATTAGAAGTCCCTCGGCTGGTGGTACAAAAAAAATGGCGGGATTTAGCCGCCTTTTCTTTTTTGCTATTACCAGCCATGCTTTATAGTTATGGCATTACCTTGGACTTGAACCCGCCAAATCCCACGGATTTAATTATCAAGATATTTCATCCACTGTCCACGGGCCTGGGGCAGCTGCTTACCCCTGCTCAATAACTAAAGGGGGATTTCTTTGGATAAAGAGTATATTTCCGGCAAACAGTGTACATTCTTGCTAATTGGCTCTATCGTTGGCATTTCCCTAATGTTGGTTCCGTCCTTTGTCATTACTATCGCTAAACAGGATGCCTGGTTAGCCCCTTGGCTGGGTGCATTTCCCGGTCTGTTATTGATTGTCCTTTTAGTTTCCCTTAATAAGATGTACCCCGGCCAATCCCTGATACAATATAGCACCGCCATACTGGGATTGCCTGGATACTTCCTGGGTCTCATTATACTCTGGTTCCTTTTATTATTAGGCGCTCTCAATTTACGGGGTATTGTGGGGTTCGTTACGAACGTTATACTTTTTGAAACACCCCAACTGGTTATTTATTTTTTTACTACGCTTCTCTGTGCCTACGGTATCAAACTGGGTCTTGAGGTGATGGCCCGGGCATTTAATTTAATAATTTTTATCACCATCATCCTGACTCTTATTGTACAAGTATTTTCCATGTCCAATGCGGATTATAGCAATATATTACCGATTCTTAGTCATGGCCCATTACCGGTTATCCACAGCGGCTTAATTTTTACAGCCTTTCCGGTGGGAGAAGTGCTTATTATTTTTAGTATGATCATCTGCCAAGTCAAGCACAGCCAGGGGATGGTTGGAAAACTGTCCCTGGGGTTAATCTTTGCCCTATTCCTGTTGTTTTTAGTCATAACAAGGGCAATTATCCTTCTTGGACCGGACCGTGCTTCCGAAAATATCTACACCCTTGTGGCCGTCGCTAATACGATCCCTGGAACCAGTGTATTTTTACCCTTTTTTACTCTGAATTGGTTTGTCTTTTCCCTTTGCCAATTTATTTTTTGTTATTATGCCTTTGTTACCGGAGTTTCCCACTGGTTTAAGCTTTCTGACTACAGGCCACTGATTCTCCCTTCTGGTCCTCTTTTTATTGCACTTGGCATCTATATTTTTGATAACCCCGTACAGGCTGCCGCCTTTAGGTCCTCCATTTATCCGATCTATGCCCTACCGATTGTGTTTGGCATTCCTTTGCTGCTTTGGGTGGCGGCAGTAATTAAGCGTAAGCTGAGATGAAACAAGAATGATAAGGTCAAATAACTCTTAATACCAGGAGTTGACAATGGATAAGGAATATATATCCCCCCAACAATGCATGCTGTTGCTTGCTGGTTTTGGGGTTGGGACATCCGTACTATTAATACCGACCATCTTAATACAACACGCTCAACAGGCTGCTCTAATAAGCATAGCACTGGCATTTATTCCAGGTATCGTCTTAGTGTCGATGCTGTCATCCCTTAATAAATGGTATCCCGGTCAGTCCTTGGTGCAGTACAGTGTCTCCATTCTGGGTCTGCCGGGGAAACTGATCGGACTCCTTTTTATCTGGTATGCCCTCCATTCAAGTACTCTGGTATTGCGTGATATGGGTATCTTTATCAATATAACCATGCTTGCACAAACCCCTACGACAGTCATTTATTTATTAGTTGTTGGGGTAAGCGCCTTTGGCATCGTAATGGGCCTGGAAACCATTAGTAGATCTTTGGCTTTGTTGGTATTTTTAGCTTGTTTAATCAGCGGCTTGTTATTATTTTTTACCCTGCCCTACGGAGATTTTCAAAACATGCTGCCTATATTAGGAAATAATGATTGGAGCGGCATTGTGACAGCCTGTTTTATCCTGTCCTCCTTTCCTGTGGGAGAGTTTATACTTTTTGGTATGCTAATTTTTAATATTAAAGGTGCCAAGCAAGTTATTATTTCACTTATCCAGGGCCAAATTATTGCAGCCATTATCGGCATTACCGTTTTTATACAAGTAATAACTGTTTTAGGAGTAGCTCGGGCCTCCCATTCAATTATGGCTATTGTGTCTGTGCTAAATGCTATTCCCAGCAGCAATTTATTGTTAATTCCCTTTTCTCTAACTTGGTTTATCTTTACCATCGTAAAGTTTTTCATTTGCTATTATGCTTTTATCGTTGGCTTTGCCCATTGGACTGGTATAGATGATTACAGGCCCCTTGTCCTCCCTGGAGGTGCTTTGATTATAGGAATTACCATCGTCCTATTCGAGGGAGTCGGGGAGCATCAAAATTACAATCAACTCTATGGCCCGATATATTCTACTCCCATTGAATACGGCATACCATTACTACTATGGCTGGCGGCTGGGTTAAAAATATTGATCCCGGGCAGTGGCCGAAGGCCATGATCCGCCATCTGTGATGCATTTACATCCGCTCTCCTTTAGTCATACCCCAGCCAAAAGAGCGGATAGCTAAAAAAAGAGACACTCCCACCAAAATGGGCGTGTCTCTTTTACTTTATCTTCTTGAAGCTAGCTTAACAGCTGGCATTTACGCTTGTTTTTTCCTCTTATCCACACGGATAGCTGTATCGGGGCAAACCATCTGGCAGATGCCACAGGCAATGCATTCGTCACTGGACTCCACGGAGGGGGTACCATATACACCCAGCACCTTGGACCAGGAAATGCACTTCTTGGGGCACTTCTGGATGCACAGACCACAGCCCTTACACAGACCGGGGTAAAGGGTCCAGTCACCTTTGGTGAGTTCCAGGGTACGACCTTTGAATTCCATGATTTTCCCCCCTATTTCATCAGTTCCATGCCGCGATCGATGGCTGTAAAGTTCAACTCACGCAGCTTAGGATTCTGTTCAAATTTGTAACCCAGTTTCTTCTCAATGGCAGATTTGGCGGCTTCCACAGGGATAACGCCGGTGGCACCAATAACTGCACCCATGATCAAAATGTTAAATACCCTAGGATGTAGCTCGTTTTTAGAAATTTCTAAGGCGGGAATGGCTAATACCTTCTTAGCTTCTCCCTCCTTGGGCAGATCTTCTTCTACTCCCTCAATGCTGGTGTCATATACATAAACCGTATTGGCATCAACATATTGGTGGCAACGGCGCACAGCGCGATCACTCAGGGCAACTAAAATATCTGCCTTATCAAACTTAGGGGCACCAATGGCATTATCAGCAATTTGCAGATAGGCGATTGATACACCACCGCGCTGCTCTACACCAAAGTTGGGGATATAAAGGGCTTCACGACCCTCTGCGTTGGCAGCAGCAGCAAGAATTTCTGCCACAGATTGAACACCCTGGCCACCTTCACCGGCCAAGCAGATTTTTACAGCTTTAGCCATTCTGCTGAGCCTCCTTTTTAGCCTCAAAGGGGTTTTTCTTTTCCCCTACTTTGTAGTATTGAGGCATTTCTTTTTCAATAAAGGCCCAGGTCTTCTCCGCATTGGTGCGCCAGTTGGTGGGGCAGCCAGCCAAAGCTTCCACAAAGGAGAAACCGTTGCCTTCCATTTGGTTTTGCAGTGCTTTCTTAATGTAACCCTTTAACTGCCTCAGGTTAGAGGTGGTGCCACGGGCCACATAGGCACCGTCGCCAGTGATAGCAGCCAGCATTTCCGGACCTTGGGTTGGCATACCCGTTGCCTCGGGGTCACGACCGTAAGGAGCAGTTTCTACCTTTTGTCCAGGCATCGTACAGGGAGACATCTGACCACCGGTCATCGCATAAACGGTGTTGTTAGCCAGCAGTACCGTTACCTTCTCATTACGGGCAGCAGCATTGACAATACCGCCGATCCCAATGGCATAACCGCCACCGTCACCCATATAGGCGATGGTGATTAGGTCGGGGTTGGCACGCTTAATCCCAGTCATTACCGGTGTGGTACGACCATGGTGGGTTTGTACACTGTCACAGTTAAAGAAATCCCAGGACAGTAAGGAGCATCCGATATCACAACCAAATACTACTCTATCTTGAATACCCAGTTCATCAATGGCTTCGCCTAAGCACTTCAGTACCAGGCCGTGGCCGCAACCGGGGCAAAATTTATGGGGTTTCGTTTCTACACGCCAGCTTTTAGGCATGGCAGGTTGTGGAGACACAGACATGTTGGAACCTCCCTCCTTAGTTTCGAAAATCTTAGAGTACCTCTTTCGCTCTTGCCACGATTTGTTCTGTGGTGATACCTACACCGGGACGGAACATCGGTACAATTTCAGCAGTTGCACCATAAATGGCATCCTTAACCAGTTTCGCCAACTGACCTTGGGCTGATTCGGCAATTAATAGTTTTGGGGTTTTATTGGCCAGGGCTTTGAGTTCTTCCGCCGGGAAGGGACGGAGGGTTATGGGACGGAAAAATCCTACCTTGTAACCGGCATCCCGTAATTCTTTTACGGCATCACGTACACCACGGAAAACAACACCGTGAGCAACGATGACTAGATCGGCATCTTCTACATTCTCTTGAGCATATTCAACTACTTCTGGACTCATTTTTTCAAAATCGGCAAAGTGCTGTTGCAATACTTCATAGAGTTCTTCCTCGGTATTGTAGGTATTGCGGTAATGACCAGGATCACGGTCCACACCGGGAGTACCAGGTTTACCAACATATTTTTCAGAGGGTACCCTTTCGATGCCTCTTTCCGCAGGATCATACAGGGTTACGGATTCACGCAGTTTGGCTTGATAACCGTCGCCTAGCACGAAGGTGGGGAAGCGATATTTCCAGGCTGTATTAAAAGCTTTAATTGTATAGTCAAACAATTCTTGGTGGTTACTGGGGGAATATACAATACGCATTCCTTCGCCGTTACCACCCTGGGTTGTCAAAGTAACTTCTTGTTGGGAGTAAATAACGGTGGCAGTGGATGGGCCACCACGCTGCTGAACGATGGTTACGGTTGGGAGTCTCATCATTTCAGCCATGGAAAGTGGTTCCTGCATTAATGTGTTACCAGGTCCAGCGGTAGCTGTAAAGGCCTTGAGGCCAGCTAACACACCACCCACTGTGGTAAAACCGGCAGACAATTCGTCTTCGGTTTGCAGGAATTTGCGGCCATACTTGGGGATTTGACGGGTCCAGTAGTGCATAATTTCGTTCTGAGGGGTAATGGGATAGCCATACATAATATCGGCACCTGCGGCTAAACAAGCCCAGGCAACTACCTCGTTACCAGTCATAAACGCCCGCTTTTCTCCGGTAATGGGTTTTTCGGACATGAGAGATACCACACCTCCTGAATTAATTGAACTTATCTTACTAAAAAACATAGTATGATGGTCTGGTTGTCCTACCAGAAAGTTCGCGGCATATACCGCACCAGTGGACGCACAAAATTACCCATACCGTCCACAGGGCCGATTTTTTTCGCTACTTCCTGATCCGCGGTGGTAGCCACCACGGGGATTCCCAGAATTTTAGAAACTTCGCCAATGACCTGGGCTCCTTCTTGTACAACCTCTGCCGTTGTTTCATCGCCCAAGTGCGTGTTATTGATCAGACCATGCACAGGACCTAGCTCTTTTATGTAATCAATAATATCCTGTACCGTTGAGGTCATTGGTCTTTTGGTATTTAAGACCACATAAACTTGTAATTCCGGGGTTTGATCCACACCTTCCAACAGGTTGAGTGTCTTTGCTCCTTCAACACCATACCCGATATCCAGTATCACATCCCCTTCCCGATATAATGCCCATCTACTTTCAGGTTTAATAATATTTCCTGCTTCGCCTAGACCAATCGTATCTTTTGTTTCCCAGGCAACCACCGACAAGCCACTTTCTTCCAGCTCTTTTTTGATCGGCCTTAGCGTATAACATGGTTCCACAATATCGAGATCAATTAAATTAACCTTTCGACCGTCCCTGGCAATTTCCAATGCCCGGTTAACAGCCACTTCGCTTTTGCCACTGGCGTACTCGCCCACGTAAGCTTCAACAATTCTCGCTGAGATGGCAAATCCACCTCCATTCCTTGTTAATGGGCTTAGCTTACCCATTTCAGAAAATTCCTAATAGGTCCACAAATAACAAGAACCGGGATAATTCTTATCCCGATTACATATTTCAGTATAATCCCATGAAATTAATAAGTCAATGATTTGTTACACAATTTAACCTTAGCTATAACACAACATAATTAGCCAACACCAAGAGAACAATTCCCGGCACTTGCAAAATACCCGCCGTCAGAAGTGTAAAGGGGTTGATAGCAATATGAATCCCTAAACCACTGCAAACAAAGTTTACGAGAAAGAGTAATACCCCGCCAATGATCAATGATAAACTTAATCTGCCAACGATAACAAGTGGTCGGGCAAAGATTGTCCCAAACAAGTACAAGCCAAACAACCCGATCAGGCTAAGAAGTACAGTTTTCCATTCCATTACCAAACCCCTCCTTTATATTTAGCCATGGCCCATGGCTTGACTCAATAAAAATACCCATTCGCATAAGAAAACCCCCTAGCTATATATAGGGGGTTGAGACAAGTCTTATGACAATTTTTCTATATAAATAAGGAAACTTTTAGCCGAATTCAGCACGACCTTCCAAGGCCTTATTTAATGTCATGGCATCGGCATATTCAAGGTCTGAGCCCACAGGTATGCCATGGGCAATTCTTGTTACCTTAACGCCCAGAGGTTTTAAAATTCTGGCCAGGTATAGGGCTGTGGTTTCCCCCTCTATATCCGAGTTGGCAGCTAAAATAACCTCCTGCACGTCACCACCCTGGATACGTTTTAATAGTTCCTTGATGGTTAAATCCTCTGGACGAATACCTTCCATCGGAGAAATTGCCCCATGTAGGACATGATACTGTCCCCGATAACCCCGGGCCTTTTCCATGGCGATAACATCCCTGGGTTCTTCCACTACGCATAGTAGTTTATTGTTCCTTGTGGCATCCTTGCAGATGGAACAGGGATCTTCATCCGTAAGGTTGCAACAAATTTGACAGCGCTTGATGGACTGCCTGACTTCGACCAGTGCTTTTGCCAGCCCCTGTGCAAGCTCCGGCGATGCATTTAATACATGAAAGGCCAGTCTCTGGGCTGTCTTTGGCCCGATACCCGGAAGCTTGGTAAATTCATCTACCAACCTGGCCACTGGCCCAGAGTAATACAGCATGGGAAGCCCTCCTCGCTAAAACCTAGAACAAGCCGGGGATATTTAAGCCACCCGTCAATTTACCCATTTCCTTGGCTACCATTTCTTGGGACTGACGAAGGGCATCATTAACGGCTGTTATTAATAAATCCTGAAGCATTTCTACATCATCTGGGTCAACTACCTCTGGCTTTAAGGTAATGCTGACAATCTCTTGCTTGCCACTAACCACAACCTTAACAGCACCACCGCCGGCACTGGTTTCCACCGTACGGTTTCCCAATTCCTCCTGCATTTTGGCCATGTCCTGTTGCATTTTCTGTACTTGCTTCATCATTTTGTTCATATTTCCACCCATCATAATTATCAAGTTCCTCCTTTATGTTCTACCCCGAATGGTCTAACTGGGGTCATTTTCTAAGTATACAATATCCTTGCCAAAAATACGTACCGCCTCCGTATAGATCGGATCCTCCTCTGGTTTTAGATCCGTCTTAGCTGGAGACTTTTTTCCATGCACACAGCGTACCTCCCACTGTCCACCGAAATGCTTACCTAGCAACCACTCCAGATACTTTCTGTGTTCTGGCTTATCGGCAGTTCGCATGTCAAATTCGTCTAGGAAATACATAACTAAAGTATTCCCCTGAACATCCATGACCGGTTGGTTGCTGTTCAATAGAGACCAAAGGGGCATTTTTTTCCCTTCTTTAATTCCCTTGAGCAAAGCAGGCCAGGCCTTTTGAATTTTATCTGTATTTACATTAACCGCTTGCCCGGCATCCTTTGTCTTAGCTGGCAGGTCTGTAACTGTGCTATCTGCCGGTTCTACCCTCTGTACCGGTTCAGCCTTTATTGGCTTTACGGGTGTATCTACAGGGGCAGGAGGGATTGCGGCTACCACACCTTGTTCCAAGCGACGTTCCAATTCATTAATCCTGCGCGTTAGTCCCTCAACAGAGGCAACAATCTCTGGCCGGGAGGCTTTAACCAGGGCCAATTCCAAAACCAAACCTGGTTGCGAACTCCATTTCATCTCTTGCTCTGCCTGAACGAGAGTACTCAAAATACTAAAAATGGTTTCGTTACCGATGCTGTTGTTAATCTGACCCTCTATCAATAAACCCCTTAAGTAGGAAGTCATTTCACGGGCAAAAAGCCTCAGATCTTTACCCAGCTCGGATATTTCCGCCACTAATTCCAGTGCCTCAGCTGTATTTCCTGCTGCCAGACAGCCTGTCATCTTGACTAAAATATCCTGCCGCACCGTGCCCAGGATGCTATGGATGTCTTCGATGGTAACGGTTTTCTCAGCAAAGGCCGCCCCTTGATCAAGGATACTAAGGGCATCCCGCAATCCCCCTTCTGCAGCCTTAGCAATTAGCTGAAGTGCTGCTTCCTCTACATCAATGTGGGATCCCTGGGCAACCTCTTGTAATCTTTCTACCATCTCCTCCGGTTTAATGCGCCGAAAATCGAAACGCTGACAGCGGGACAGAATCGTTACCGGTACCTTGTGCGCTTCGGTGGTTGCCAGTACAAATACAACATGGGCTGGCGGTTCTTCTAAGGTCTTTAATAGGGCATTAAAGGCTTGATCTGTAAGCATATGAACTTCATCAATAATATATACTTTTTTAACCCCGGTTGAAGGTGCAAATTTAACCTTTTCTCTTAAATCTCGAATTTCATCAATACCCCTATTCGAAGCGGCATCAATTTCTACCACATCGACAGAATTCCCCTCATTGACAGCCAGACAATTGTCACAGTCATTACAGGGTTCCCCGCTGCTGGGATTTAGGCAGTTTAAAGCTTTAGCCAACACCTTTGCTGTTGTGGTTTTACCAGTTCCTCTGGGACCGCAAAAAAGATAAGCATGGGCTACTTTATCTTGCCGTAGGGCATTTTGTAAAGTTCGAGTGATATGTCTCTGCCCTACAATATCTCTAAAATATTGTGGTCGCCAGGTTCGGTATAATGCTTTATATGCCAAACTAAACACACCTCATTATATTCTTCCATATTGTTTCGCCCTTTAATACCTATTTCCTTTTTAAGCTGTTATTTCCATATCATATTATACCTAAAAAAATGACACACCCTCAAGCAGCTTGAGGGTGTGTCTATTTATCTTACTGTTCCAACAAAACAACTACCGCCAATAAATTCTCTCACAATGGAATTTAACGGAATTTCATCTATCCCCAGGGGAGCCAAATAGCCAATTAAATCAAGCAATCTTTGGGCCTCTGCATACTCCTGGTCTTCCTTGGTGATTTCTCTTAGGTGCGATTCCACTACATTTTTTAAAACGGCCAATTCGTAGGGTAAGGCAGAATTAAACATGACATCGGCACTCTCTTGGAAGGGGAAAATATTTTTTTCTTCACCCCGGTTTACCGAGAGCCACATGCCTATTGTCTCTCTGGCAGAACGCCCCCGGCAACGTTGGTCCCGGGTAATACGACGTAACAGGCGAACATCCGTGGTGGCGGTACGGTTTTCATTATCCAGATTAATCTGGGTTAGGGCACTGACATAAATCTTAAATTTCCGGCTCTTTGGAACAGAGCTGGTTAACATATCGTTTAAGCCGTGAATACCTTCAACTATCAGTAAATCACTCGGACTTAACCTTAGATGTTTACCATGATACTCCCGTTTGCCTGTTTTAAAGTTAAAGTATGGTAATTCTATTTCTTCTCCTTGAATAAGTTTTATTAAGTGATCATTGAATAAGGCAATATCAATGGCATAGATACTTTCCAAATCAAGATTGCCATCTTTATCCAGGGGTGTCATTTCCCTATCAACAAAATAATCATCCAAGGAAATAGCTACTGGTTCAATCCCGTTGACTTGTAATTGGGTAGATAACCTTTGGGCAAAGGATGTTTTGCCCGACGAGGATGGACCAGCAATTAACACGATGCGGATTCGGTCAATGTTGTCACTAATATTATCAGCAATTTCGGCAATCTTTTTCTCATGCAGAGCCTCTGATATCCTTATTAAGTTATTAATGTCACCCTTGGTGACTACATCATTTAAAGAAACCACATTGTTGACTTTAATTATATTTGCCCACTTTTTAGCTTCATAGTGAATATTTGCTAACTTACCCTGTTCAACATAGGGCGGTACCTCTATCGGGCTATCCAGACTTGGTAGTTCTAAGATAAACCCAGGCAAATAAAAGCGCAGCCTAAAACATTTCAAAAACCCGGTGGATGGCACCATAGGACCATGGGAAATGTCATAATATTCTTCCCCACAGGAGTAAAGCTCTATTTCTTCATTTGGAGCATAACTTAGCAACTTAATCTTTTCAGTTTGGCCCATTTCTGTAAAAAGACGCTCTGCTTGGTCCTTATTAAGTTTAATTAAGTGCATCGGTTCGTTTGCATCAATAATATAACGCATTTGCCGTTCAATTCTTGATATATCCTTTTCCTTTAGCGGTCTATGAAGATTAATTTCTCCATAGCGTCCATTCGCCAGGGTATGCTGAATTACCGCGCTGCTTCCTGGCAGCACTTCAGAAATGGCCCTCATTAATAACAATGTCACACTGCGCCGATAAACTCGTATACCCTCTCTCATTGTTAAATCAACAAATCTTACACTACAATCTTTCACGATTGGTGTTCTTAAATCCACAAATTCATTGTCAATATAGGCAGCCACAACCGGAACAGCCTCTTCCTTTGACCGCATCTCGAGTAGTTCACCCACCGGTGTACCCTGGGAAATTTCATAGGGCTGTTCTCCTTCTAGCATAACCTTAATTACATTTTCCATCTGTACACCCCCAAATATTCGCTTGTTAGTTAAATTACAAACTATTATATATAGAATCCTTAAATAAATCTACCACTAATCTAAAATTCCTGCCACTTGGGACAGGGGACCGGTTTTTTGTCCCAATTCCCCAGACAAGTTCTGAAGCAGTCATCAAAAGCAGGATTTCCTTGTCCCTTATAAAAATAAAAACTGCCCATATTTACAGGCAGTTACATGCTTAAATTTAGCGACCGTGCACCTACTGTCGAGTGATAACTTCCGAGCGTATCACCGCAGGTTACTCAGACCAGGTTGCCTTGCGGCACCCGTAGGGGTTCCCTTAGTGCTGCTTCCGTCAGGACCTGACACGGTTCGAGAGCCTACGCTGCGCAAGACCCGGTCGTCAACGCCCCTTACGATGACCAGACCTCACAAATCATACCCTCGAGTAGGAATTCAACCCAGCTACAGCGGATTGCTGGTGCAGGGCACCGCTACCTCCCCATCTAGCACGGTCAAAGCGATACAATTTAATGGCGGAGAGGGCGGGATTCGAACCCGCGAATGAGTTACCCCATTACATGATTTCCAGTCATGCGCCTTCGACCGGACTCGGCCACCTCTCCATTCGGTTTATTCAATTGTTGCCACATGTTAGATTATATTAATTTCTACTGCCCAAGTCAAGAGTCAAATGCAGACATGCAAATATTTTTTGTTCGACCCCCTGATCACTGTCACTTGCTTAGTATACATAACGAAAGGAAATATTACAACCGGTAAAAAACTCAATCTATAGCAATATTTATTACGTGTTAATATTAGCATGTATAGGCAAAGGTAAATTGAAATAACAAAACCATTCGAAAATAAAAAACCCACCAATTGGTGGGAAAAGTTATTCAATAGCAATGGTTATTATAGAATAATTACTCTGTTGCTCTAAATTTTGAATTAGTTTGATTTGTTGGCTAATGGCCGTGTTTATCATTGCCAATTGTTGTTCTGCTTCGGCATCAGCCTGTTCTTCCACTTGCTGCTGCAGACTTGCTTGTTCAGTCTGGAGCTGCTCCAGTGCGCTAACCGCCTGTTGATGCTGATTGCTTAAATCTCTCTCCGATGGCATATCCGTTATAACCTGACCCAGTGACTTTAATTGTTTTTCCACTTGCGTGGACGCTTGGGCCGGCACCTTAATTGCCAACTTGCCATTACTTTCATTATAGGGTACTATAATGGAGCTATTGTTGCTTTGCGTAATGCTATGGATTGATTTAAGTACCGCACTGCTGTCTTCCGCTGTCAATTTTAAAGCTACGGATCTTGCAGTCATTCCTGCACTTTGTTGAGGCTGATAATTTTCCGAGGCAAACTTTCTGTCCTTTTCACTTTCTACTACTTTGACCGGGTTTACCGTTACAGCCTGCTTAGGCGGTTCCTTCACTCCCTGGGTACGATTGCTGGTATCCCCCTCAACCTTAACAGGTGGATCAGTTTCATTACTAACCTTATCCACTTTGTCATTGGCCGGTTTAGTCGGCTGACCACCCTGGGGTTGCTGTACATCCTGTTTGTTTTGAATTTGTCCAACAATTCCCTGATTATCACTTGGTACTGGCATAAATTGGTTGCCTTCATTTTCCCATAACGTCGTTAATCCCAGGGTCATAGCCATAACTGCTGCCACAGCCATTGTTCTATACCATGATTTACGGGTAACGGCATTTACATGATCCGTCCAGCGTTTTTGTTTTGCTGGTTCAGCCAAAGGCAATCTATCAATTTTTTCCATTAAACCGGCTCGGAAACCAGCCGGTGGAGTTAATTCAGGAAGTTCCTGTAACAAATTCATACATGCCTCTAATTCAGCCAACTCATGGCTACATGTGGAACAGCTAACTAGGTGCTTTTGAACCAAGGCATGTTCATCAGGATCAAGGGCTCCGTCCAGGTACGGTGATAATAATTCTGATACAACCTGGCAATTCACGGATTATCCCCCCCTTCTATTTTGGTAGACGAGCCAGATGCCAAAAATGTTCCAGTTGCTAGATATTTTTTCCTAGAATGGTATCTCCTTTATTTAAACCGAAAATCCTTCTTACTTAGGACATTTGTCTGATTTTATTGTAAATCAACGGCGATTAAACGGAAAGGTGTAATATTGTGATGTTATGTAAAACAATGGTTCTGAGTAATAAAAAAGCTATAATAAAAAAACTGCCTTAGGGCAGTTTTTTTATTACATTATAGTTTAACAACATTTTCAGCTTGTGGACCCCGGTTTCCCTGAACCACTTCAAACTGAACCCGCTGTCCCTCTTCTAATGTTTTAAATCCATCTCCGGTGATGGCTGAAAAGTGGACAAATACATCCCCACCCTCTTGTGTTTCAATAAAACCATAACCTTTTTCTGCATTAAACCATTTTACTGTGCCAGTTTGCAACGATGTTACCTCCAAAATTATTAATCTTATTACATCTATAGTATACACCCTTATTGTCTTTTTTAACCGTTTCTTAGAAATATTTTAATTAATTCCTAGGCCAGTCCATGGAGCGGACCGTTCCCTTACACCTTACCCACTTTTCTTCCCCTGGCAGCGATCGTATGATTGCTCTGCTTGCCTAAATTGTTTTTGCTAGCTCGTGTTCCATTAGGAGAAACCCTTGTTTTTCCAGCTGTCTTACCCATGCTATTTCTCCCATTTTTTCCTTGACCGTCCCCCGTCAAAGAATTCTTTTTACCTTGGGGCCGCTTTCCCTTTTCATAAAGCCCCGGGGTCCTTTTTCCTCTGGTGGGTTCCTTTACCATCTTTTTCTCTTTACCTTCAGCATTATTACCAGAGAGCCGCTGTATCTTTTCCCCATTACTATCTCTTTTTTCAAGGGATTTCCCAATACCCTTTTCTATCAACTGCAAATACATACGTTCCCGGGGAGTAATTAATGTTACCGCCAGGCCGGTCCAACCCGCACGCCCAGTTCTACCTATGCGATGAATATAACTCTCCACATCGTGGGGGATATTGTAGTTAAAAACATGGCTAACTCCTTCAATATCCAATCCCCGTGCTGCCACATCCGTTGCCACTAGAAGCTGCAATGCCGCTTCCCTAAATCGTTTCATCACTTGCTGCCGTTTTGCTTGGGATAGGTCACCATGTAATTCATCTGAGCTAAAACCTTGCCCAATCAGGTATTCATTCAGGGCACTGGCAATTCGCTTGGTCCGGCAAAAAATGATGGCTAGATAGGGACGATAGACCTTTATTAAATTACTAAGGGTCTCTTGTTTTGTCCGGTCCGTTGTCTCCACAACAATTTGTTTAATCTCATCCAGAGTAATGTTCTTACCCTGTACACGAATATCCACCGGTTTTTTCATATAACGCAAAGATAATTCCCGTACCTGTTGAGGTATGGTGGCAGAAAAAAGCATGGTTTGCCTTTTCTCGTAGGTCTGTAAAATTATTCTTTCAACATCCTCCAAAAATCCCAGGTGCAGCATCTGATCTGCTTCATCCAATACCAACATAGACACCCCGGTAAGCCTAACCGTACCACGACGCAAGTGATCCAACAGGCGCCCAGGTGTAGCAACAACCAAATGAATATTTCCCTTGAGCTTCCTGACCTGTTGCTCCACATCTTGGCCACCATAGGCGGCCAGTACATTAATATCGCTACCTGTTATTATCTTTTTTATTTCGGTGGTTATTTGTAGTGCTAGTTCCCTGGTAGGAGTAATAATCAGAGCTTGAATATAAGGTTTTTTTACTTCTATTCTTTCTAAAATGGGTAATACAAAGGCCAGGGTCTTACCTGTACCAGTCTGGGCCTGAGCAATTACGTCCTTCCCAGTCAGCAGTACGGGTATCGTTTGTTCTTGAATTGCCGTGGGCCTGTGTATGCCATTGGCTTTTAATTTTGCATTTAGTTCATTACTAATACCAAGGGTTAAAAAATTGGCAGTCATCTTATCGCATCCTTTAAAAGTAATAATGCCTTATTGTATCAAACTAGATTCATTGTAGACAGTCTAAATATAGTCTTGCCAATTAAAAGGCACTTCATTGGTTTTCTTGTGCTTTTCGTAACGTGGGTAAAATACGATACCCTGGGGATATACTAGCCATACTTATAGAAAATTACCGTAAAGAGGGGTTTTTATGAAAGTTGCCATTATCGGAGCTGGACCAGCCGGACTTGCCTGTGCTGTTGAATGTGAAAGACTTGGTATCATCCCAGATGTTTTTGAAAGGGATAATACCGTTGGTTGGATATGGCCATCGGTTACCGTAAGTTTAAATATTTTTGATTTAGATATGGGAGATCAAAGCAATGTAACATACAAAAAATTTGGTATTGATCTTTTACCCCTTACAAAAACCAATAGTTTTACTTTAAAGTCACCAAACAGTGAAATTAAAGTTGAGGGTAATCTAGGCTATTACTACGTTCGAGGCAAGGATCCAAACTCAATTGAAAACCAGTTGCTAAGAAAATTAGAGAAAACACCCATACACTATAACAGTCCTGCAGATTATAAGGAGTTAGCCAAAAAATACGATTATGTAGTAGTTGCTACAGGTATTGAAACAACGGCCAAAGAACTTGGTATATGGGAACAAAAGGGATTGGTTCATATGCATGGGGGGATGGCTCTGGGTAAATTTAGCCCAGGCAATTCCTTTTTATACTTTAATACAGAATATGCTGGTACAGGCTATGCCCGGCTAACCCCTTATAATTCCACCCAAGCAATCGTGAAAATTTATAATTTTAATTGTGAGGAATCAAATATAGATAGCCTTTTTACTGATTTTTTAGAAAAGGAAAAACTAACCCATTTGCAGTTTTTTTATAAAATAACACCACCCATGTTCTCGATCGGAAAGGTTAAAAAATTTCAGGTGGACAACGTCTTACTGATCGGTCGTGCGGCTGGCTTTACAGATCGTTTAGTAGGAGTTGGTGCCTCCTTTGCCATTGCCAGTGGCGTGTATGCCGCCAGGGCCATCATCAAAGATAAGGATTACAATTCCTTGGTTAAACCACTACAGCAACATGTGGAGAATATATCCGCCTTTCGAGATGCCATGGCAAATATAGACAATGACGGATTTGATAAGGTTATTTCTATATTGGGTACCCCGGGAATAAAGCAGGTTATTTATAATACAGGCATTGATTTTACGGATATGGCCGGAGCGGTTTTAAAAAATATCAACAAGCTTTTGGGAAAGTAATAATCTCCGAAGCACTCGGTTGCTATTTGTTGCCACCAACAGTTACTAATTTATCAGGCAGGAATATTTGATACAATGTAAAATGTAGTTAATTTTAAAAGCTTTTTTGGCCAAGGTGGTGAACGGATTTGGTGGACAATGTTATTATTCTTGGCGCTGGTGCCTCTGCGGCGGAAGGTGCACCCGTTCAGGCTAAACTTTTTAAGGAATATTTCTTGCTTAAAAGAAAAAATGGGGAGCCCATCAATAAACACTTAATATCCTACTTTTATAACTTTTGGCATATCAACCTTAACACGGTTGATTTAGAGGAAGTCCTATTTCCTTCTTTCGAAGAAGCCCTGGGGATGTTAGAGCTAGCTAAACAACGTCAGGAATACTTTTTAAACCTATATAATACAACTAACTACCATCACATGGACCAGATTATTGAAGAACTAATATTTTTAATCGCTGAAGTGCTACAGAGAACCCTTGGGCAATTCAGTAAACTTCATACGTTACTGGTAGAAAAGATGGTTAATAATAATAAAATAAGAAACACTTCTTTTATTTCATTAAATTATGATATTCTCATTGATAACTCTTTAACAAAACTACATGACGTAATCGATCTTGATTATGGTATCGATTTTGTTAATTTTAATGAGCCAGGCAACTGGCACAGGCCTAATCCTGATAATTCCATTAAATTATTTAAAATACACGGCTCCTTAAACTGGCTGTATTGTCCTATTTGTAAAAAAATACGCATTACCCCTTTAGAAAAAAGCGTAACCCTACTAATTAGCAAAAATCTTAAAAACCGATTATTATGCCACAGTTGCAAAGCCCTTTTTGTACCTATTCTTGTCCCACCAACCTTTTTTAAAATTATGTCCAACCCTTATTTAGTTCAAATCTGGGATAAAGCTGAGAATGCCCTTAGGGAATGTAAAAATATTGTCTTTTGCGGCTACTCCATACCGGAAGCAGACATTCATATCAAATATCTATTAAAACGAGGCACCTTAAACCGCTCAACACCTCATCCAAATATCGTTGTAGTAAATAATTACCCTGGTAAACCCATGCAAACCAAAGAAGATGAGAAAATACGCTTCATCCGCCTCTTTGGCAAAGAACGGGTTCATTATTCCACCATAACAACCTTTAAGTCCTTCTGCACGCGCCCGGGCCTGTATTTGGTGTAACGAAAAGGGATCCTCACTTTCAACAGCGAGAATCCCTTGATACCTGGCATTTTTTAACGCGAAACCGGGTCACGGAACCCGGGGGCTAAAGACTTCAATGGGGCGGGCTACCGATTTATCGGAAGTCGCTCGAATGACTTCCATTCTATATTCATTCCGGACCGGAAGGATACCTAAACGGTTGAAAGATCCGTGTGGTATATCCAGCCGTTATTCCAGGGAGATTTCAAGCTGCTCCCATCCATTGTCCGAATGCAGCAGCTTCAGAACACGCTGGAAGGCAGTGGGGACGGCATAGCGCTCCAGTTCCTCTTCCTCCACCCAATGCAGGACATCGCTGTGAGGCATGGGTTCTGCCAGTGCGAAGGTAAAAACGTCCATTTTCCAGATTTGATGGGAAAAGACATGGGAAGCTGAACCGAGCTTCCTTGCATTTTTCAGCCGCAGCCCATATTTTTCCTCCAGCAATTGTGCAGGGGAGCGAGAATCCTTCTTTTCAACGATGGGCAATCCCCATAGCTGTCCCAGCAGGCGATCATTTTTCCGGAATTCCAGAAATATTTTTCCGTTTTCCCGCAAGACGGCTACCCAGCAAGGAACGATCCGGGGAGCCTCCTTCTTTTTCTTGACCGGCAGCTCGTTTTGCCGTCCGGTCCTGTAAGCAGCACAGAAGGATTGCACGGGGCAATGCCCACAAAGGGGCGCTAACGGGATGCATACAAGGGCGCCCAACTCCATCATTGCTTGCGTGAATTCTCCCGCATGGTCTTTGGGGATGATCGGACAGACAATGTCGGCGACTCTTTTCTTCGTCCGGCTCTGGGAAATATCATCCTCGCTTCCCTCCAACCGGCAAATAACCCGAAGCACATTGCCGTCCACGGCAGGATAAGGCTGGTTGAAGGCAATACTGGCAATGGCCCCGGCAGTATAATCCCCGATGCCGGGCAACTGCCGAAGGACTTCGTAGTCCCGGGGGAATACCCCGTCATATCGTTCCACCACCTGTTGAGCCGCCTTTTGAAGATTCAGCGCACGGGAATAGTAACCCAGCCCTTTCCACACAGCCAGCACGTCCTGTGCGGAGGCTCCGGCCAACTCCCGGAGGGTGCCGAACCGTTCCAGAAAGCGACGGTAATACTGAATGACCGTATCCACCCGCGTTTGCTGCAGCATGATCTCGGAGATCCATATTTTATAAGGATCGGTCGTATGCCGCCAGGGCAAATCCCGCTGGTTCTTCCTATACCATTCTAACAAAGGCCCGACTGAGGCTTTTGCGCCTTCCCCCGTCTGTAAGTTTTCCATCGTTTGCTCCATTTTTCGTTTTTTTTATTATAGTGCGTTCACCGGATAAATTTCAACCGGGGTGTTTAGACCTTCCCTGGCAGTCAATAGGCCATCGCTCAAATTCTATTTCGTAATTTGGATTAAAAGCCGGGTATGTCATTAATAAAAAATGCCTAGGGTAAATTGATTTAATGAATCATACCTTCATTTTAATTGCTTTACGCAAATGGCTATGTATACAATTAGGATACATTTCATCCTCTTGAAAGGAGTTGGCTTATGATTAAAATCCTAATTGTTGAAGATCAAGTTGCAATACGTGAGTTCAATTATAGAAAAACTTCAACAGAAAACTACTCCCTAGACCAGTATATAATAACAGGTTTGGAGGATTTTAAATTAAACTAATTTCTTCTTCCAAACAGTACTACAAAATTAAAATATTTGTAAATGCAATCAACATCTGAAAAACCAATTTCCCTTAACCATTTCAATTGGTCTTCTAATGTAGACATTTTATCCAAGTTAGTCCTTTCAAAAGCCGAGGACAACTCCTCTTTTGATAAGCCACTACGTTTAACCTTGTCTTTCCAATCTCCTTTATACAAGGTTTCAAGATATGGCGTGCTTCCAAGGACTTGGTCAGCGTTAACAAAGACGCCATTTTGATTTAGAGCTAAATAAATACTTTTATATAACTGCTTTTTCTCATCTTCCGTTAAATGATGAATGGATAACGCTGAGATAATCACATCATATTTCTTATCAAATTTATACTTGGAATAGTCACCAATTATATAATTTACCTTAGGTTTACCCTTAAACCTCTCTTTCGCTTGTTCTAGCATTTTTTCCGAAATATCAATTAAAGTTAAATTGGCATTGGGGTATTTTTCTAAGGCAAAGAAGGATAATAATCCTGTTCCTGCACCAATATCCAAGATATTCGGTTTTTCATTACTTGTTTTAGCAACAGAAACTGCTATCGAATAAAAATCGTCAAAGCACGGAATAATCTTTTTCCTTTGACTATCGTACTGGCTTGCATTATTATTAAATTTTTCCCTTACATCACGGAATTCAGAATCCATAAAGCACCCCTTTTTGGTTTTCCTAATCATACCAACATTCATTTTCATATTCAATATTTTCGGTTATTTGCTGATGGCTGTCCTGAAAAATTTCGCCCCAAGGTACGTCCCCATTGCTTAACTCAAATAATGACAACAGACACGCCTTTTGCAGCCAAGCCCTTTATGATGCTAAGCAACGAAACCGTGATGTAATTGGGGAAAGCATGACCGGTAGAATCCTAGCTGCAGAACGCCAACGCAGTACAGTTGGTTAATGAATAAGCTCCCATTGTCTACAAGAAGATAGCATGGGGGTTTTCCCTATTATCCACAGTATTAACAGTGGTTGGCTTTGACATTGACAGTGAGAAATTTTCCGTCAAATTAGGTGATTGCTACACTATTTTAAAGCGTTTGGTGAAACGCTCGAGCTCCTCAGCCATCCTAGCGAGATTCTGGCTTGTGGTTGATACTTCCTCTACCGTTGTCGTTTGTTCTTCGGTGTTTGCAGCAACGTTTTGTACCCCCGCAGACATCTGTTCTGCGGCAGATGCTACAGACTGTATCTCTTCTGAAAGGTTTTGCACCGCCGCAATAATTTTTTCAAAGGTTGTTCCAACCTCCAAGACCACAGTGGACCCTTTCTTTACCTGAATAACACTGTCTGCCATACTTTGCACCGCTTTATTTGTTTCCTGCTGTATGGATGTAATAAGCTGATGTATTTCCTTGGCAGCATTTGCTGACTGTTCTGCAAGTTTTCTTACTTCTTCAGCCACTACGGCAAAGCCACGCCCTAGGTCCCCGGCCCTAGCTGCCTCTATGGCAGCGTTTAAAGCTAACAAATTGGTTTGGTCAGCAATTTGTGTAATCAATTCGACAATTTGCGATATTTGAGCTGCAGATTTGTTAAGCATATTAATGTCTTCTCCGCTACTTGTAGTAGACTTTTCAATCAACTCCATCTGTTTACTAATCTGACTTAAACCCTCCGTCCCTTGATGGGCGTAGTTGGTAGCGTGGTCGGAATTCACTGCTATTTTCTGTGTATTTAAAGTAACCTGTTCCACTGTACTGGCCACCTCCGTAACGGTCGCTGCCGTTTCCTGTGCACCAGCAGCAACATTTTGGGAACTTGCTGAAAGTTGCATCGAGGATGAGGACACCAATTGAGATTTTTCTTGAACCTCTATTACCAACTCCCTTAAATTATGCAACATTTTATTAAAAGCCATTGCTAGCTGGCTGACCTCATCCTTTGTTTTAATATCAATTTGTTCACCGGTTAAGTCGCCCTCTGCAATCTTAATTGATTCTGTTGCAACCCTTTGAATCGGTCGTGTAATGGACCGGGCCAGAAAAAAGGCTAGCGATAAACCCACTAACAAAGCCAAAACGGTGGAAATCAGGGACATTCTTTGCATGGAAGTTATTTCTAAATCGGTTTTTTGAACAATTTCTAAAAGGCTGTTGTTTCGTTCTTCAGCATAAGCGGTGCTAGCTTTATTAAAACTGCTGGCCAATGGCACCCCTTGATTTAAAATTATTTCGTTGGCTTCTTTTTCTTTACCCTCTTTAATGAGTGGAATAATCTCGTCCAGGACCAGCGTATTATAGTTATCCTGGTACTCCATCAGCTTTATAAATTTTTCTTTATTGGCCTTCTGCCTGGCTGTATCGATCATATTTTGTATGATCAATTTGTTTTCCTCACCCAGTTGTCTAAACTGTTCCGCATAGTTGTCCTGCTTATAATAAAAGAAACCCCGTATGGCGGATGTTTGAGCAACAGCATGATGATTAATCGTATTTAACTGATTATTTCTTTCAACCTCATGGGGGATATAATTAACTTGTTCCTGCATTTTTCCAATATTATAAGAAACAATACCAGCGGCAACTGTAAAAATAACCATAACAAAAACAAAACCGCCGAGAATTTTTAACCGCAATGACATATTTTTGCCTCCTTAATGTTTAACCTTTATAAATATCAACTAATTAAAAAATACTAAGCGATATAAGGAACCGGTTTGCCAAGATGATAGCCCTGCCCATAACTTATGCCTAGATTAGCTAATATCTTTAGAATGCTTTCATTTTCTACAAACTCTGCAATGGTTTCTTTGCCCAGGCTATTGGCAACACTGCTGATGGCCTGTACCAATGACCGAAGGACATGATCTTTTTCTAAATTTCTGACAAAGGAGCCATCAATTTTTAGGTAATCCACAGGAAGAAATCGCAAATAAGAAAATGAGGAAAACCCGCTGCCAAAATCATCTAAGGCAAAGGAACACCCAACATCTTTGAGTTGATTTATCCAGCATTCGGCTTGTACTAAATCCTTTACCGCGGCTGTCTCTGTAATCTCAAAGCCAATCCTTGCGGGATTCATACCGCTTTCTAAAATACCCCTGGTTATATCTAACAATAGGTCTTTATCCCCTAAACTTTGCCCGGATATATTCATAAATAGTTTTATATGAGGGTTAGCCTGCAAAAATTGGAGAGCTGCTCCAAAAACCCAGCGATCAATTTGTGGCATCAAGCCAAACTGCTCAGCCACCGGAATGAATGTATGTGGCAACATCAATTCTCCGTTATGATCTTGTAAACGAATCAATGATTCGTAATGATTTACACTCCCGTTAGCAATTCTAATAATTGGCTGGAAAAAGAGTATAAATCGATTCTCCCTTAGGGCATTTTTAATTAAAGAAACGATTTGGTTTTTCTCAGTATAAGATGCAATGATCCCTTCATCCGATTCAACAAAAACAACTTTGTTGCGTCCCGTATTTTTGGCAGTATTTAGGCCAATCCCTGCAAGAGAAAGAACTTTTTGATAACTTAATTTACCATCTATTAACACCGCACCAATACTTACGGTAAGATTGATAGCAATTTCTTTGTCTAGGTAAAACTCTTGATCATAAATATCCCCACGTATTTTTTCGGCAATCTGTTTAGCTTCTTCAAGACTACTTCCCTCAAGCAGCAAAGCAAACTCGTCTCCACTTAGCCTAGCCAAAAGATCCTCTTCCCGCATATAATTTTTCAATAGACTAACCAAAAAAACTAGTACGCGATCGCCGAAAGCATGAGCAAATGTGTCATTAACAAGCTTAAAGTTATCCACATCGATCACCAATAATGCACTTTTGTTTCCCCTCTTTGCCTTGGCTACCGTTCTTTTTAATGCTTTTTCCATAAAGCTTCGATTATATATACCGGTTAAAGAATCATTGGTAGAAAGAAATTGTAATTGTTCTTCAATAAGTAGATGGTCGGTAATATCCCTGGCAATAATTATGCATTTGAACCCCCTCCCCGTTTCATTAATGATAGGCATGATTACGGAGTCTAACCATAGGTAATGCCCATTGGCGTGTTGATAGCGATAACTCTCCTTTGTGACAGAATTTAGTTTTACCCTCTCGGAGATCCTTAACTTGCTATCATCCCTGCTTATAAAACGATAAAGAGATTTACCAATCATTTCCCTGGGACTAAAACCAAGAATGTCTTGTACAACCGGGTTTACATATTGAATAATCCCTTCCGCACTAATTTTAAAAATTATATCCGGCATATTATCCGTTATTTGACGTAGGCTTGCTTCTTTTTCCCTTAATGCTTCTTCCGTCTGTTGATACTTATTTTGCAGGTTGCTTGTATGAATAGCTATTTCCAGGCATTTCGCCACGATGTGCAGAAATACTAAGTCATCATTTGACCAGGTTCTACGTTGGGATATCTGATAGAGTGTTAAAAGATAAAAACCACCCATATTCTTATATAATGGATACCAGAGAAAACTTTTAACCTTAAACCAGCCATGAAAAAGCTTGGCCCATTTATCACTGGGAATATCCAGGTGACTTTCGATCCAAAGATTTTTGTGCAATTTATTTCTTATAATGTTAGCCAGAGGACGTTTAAAGTCTATAAAAACAATTCGTACACTGTCTACCCCAAGTGTATCTTTGATAAGATTTGTTATATTTTCGAAAAGTTTTTTCTGGTTATCACCATGCA
This sequence comes from Desulfotomaculum sp. 1211_IL3151, assembly GCF_036763075.1. Taxonomy (NCBI): domain Bacteria; kingdom Bacillati; phylum Bacillota; class Clostridia; order Eubacteriales; family Desulfotomaculaceae; genus Desulfotomaculum; species Desulfotomaculum sp. 1211_IL3151. Next base: position 61,146 of record NZ_JBAIYV010000025.1, read on the forward strand.
TAATCGTATCAACCAAACGGTTTATGGCATACAGACAAGCAAGCTGTGATTCTATAATTTGATTATTAAAATGTTCTGAACTCACCTAAGTCACCTCAAAATCATTTTTTCAACATCAACAATCTAAATAATAGTTTTTCGTCTTATCCATTGCAATAAGCAAAAAACCTGCCAACATTGACAGGCTTCCCTTTTCTCATGATCTTTGCCCTAATTTTCCGCATTTACTGCACATGTTTTTCAAATTCCGTTTAACTTTTCAATTATTATTTACGTATACGTTAACATACGTGAACAAAATCGTTCAGCATTCACTTTCCTTCAACTCTATACTGTAAGGAACGCCTAGTCATACCTAAAAATTGGGCGGCTTTAGTTTTGTTGCCACCATGAATTTCGAGTGCCTGATCAATAATTCTATTAATAAGAAGATTAAGATTCAATCCCTCAGCAGGCAAAGAGAAGCCTTCCGGATTAATAATTGGCCTTAAACTATCGGTGGCCCTCTCATCTCTTTGCTCATATTGAAGGGTTTCCAGATGTCCAGGCGTTAACTTATAATCATCATGTAAAAAGGTAACTCTATCCATAACGTTTTTTAATTCCCTTACATTCCCCGGCCAGTTGTATGAAATTAATACCTTTGCCGCTTGATCAGTAATCCCCATAAATTTCCTTCCCCTCTTATGGGAAAAAGTCCTTAAAAATGTTTTGGCTAAGGGCAGTATTTCATTCTTACGTTCCCTTAAGGGAGGAAGAACAAACATACCTACACTTAAACGGTAATACAAATCTTGACGAAAGGTTCCTTCTTTTACCTTCTTGTCTATATCAACATTGGTGGCACAAATAATTCTGGCATCACATTTAATCTTTTTTAGGCCACCCATACGGTAAAAACACCTCTCCTGGATCACCCTCAATAATTTTGCCTGCAAATCCGCCGTTATCTCCCCAATTTCATCTAAAAATAGTGTACCGCCAGAGGCAAGATCAAATTTTCCTTTCTTTCCTGTTGGCAGTCCACCTGTAAAGGAACCGCCTTCATAACCAAATAATTCACTTTCAAAGGTACTGGAAGATAGCGTGGCGCAATTTATATCAATGAAAGGTTCTCCCATATCAAATTTACCGTAGTGTATAATCTTCGCAATTAATTCCTTGCCTGTTCCGGTTTCCCCCTGAATTAAAATTGGTATCGAACGATCCGCATGATATTTTAAAGCCAGCATGTAAATCTCTTTCATAGAATCTGAGTAAAAGTTGAATGTGTCCATACCAACTACCCTGGCAAAAGCCATTCTAAGGTGAGCTAGTTCCAACCTGGGTTCCTCAGTTGCAGTTCTAACATTTTCTTCAAATCTTTGGCAGAGAAATCTGTTTTCTTTTATTAAGGCCCGACGTGCAGCCACTCTTTCGATAACAATGGTTAATTCTTCGAAATTTATCGGCTTAACCAGATAATCGTATGCCCCCAATCGTAAAGCTTTAATCACTGAATTCATGTTACCTTTACCCGTAAAGAGAACAACATCCACATCCCTTGCTTCTGTCATTGATGAGATTTCTTGCAACAACTCCATACCAGTCATCTTAGGCATATTTATGTCTGAAAGCACCATGTGAAATTTAGCCGGCCTAAACAGTTCTAAAGCTTCCTGCCCATTTGCACAGTCTAATACATGATGACCTAGTCTTGATAAGAATTTTTTAAGATTGTTACGGCATATGTAGTCATCTTCAACCAGTAGAATATTCACATCCCCACTCCCCAAACAAAAAGTAGATGAATTAAATGACAAGCTATTATTACTTAAAATAAATAAAAAAACCGCCTTACTTTCGTTTAGTAAAACGGTCTTCGTGGCGGAAAGTTAGGGATTCGAACCCTAGAGACCGCTGGCGTGAAACGCCTAAAACCCCGCTTATGAGAAATCACCACTTGTGAAACTGTGACTTTACCCTAAAAGCAAAAGGGCTGTTGTCGCAAATGCTGTCCTTGCCGGAGGATTGGGCCTATACCCTAAAAGGCTTATCCCTTATCAACCGTGAGAAAATCGACGCAATCCGGAAAGCGGTGCAGGAGTTGAACCGCGCAGGGCATTCCTGTTTAGTTGTGCGTCCTCTGTTTCGATCTCCTTTACCTTTTTCGCCGTGGCGGTGACGATCCGCAATCCCTTTTCGCTTATATCATCAAGCAGACTTTCAAGCTGTCTGCGCTGCGTGGATTTGTCTGTTTCCATGTTCGGAAAAAAAAATTGGTCTACCGAAATGTCTAAAATAGTGACAAGCTCATAAAGGATTTGTAGGCTTGGGTGTTGTCCGCTGTTCTCAATAGAAGCAATATACCGAGGGGCAATGTGCATTTGGTCTGCTAATTGATTTCTCGATATTCCCTTTGCCTTTCTTGCAGTTTTTATGGCTTGACCGAAAGCCTTAAAATCGTACTTCTCAACTTCTCGCTTCATAAATATTTCACCCTATTACATTTTACTGTTCACCTTTCTTTTGGATATGATTACACATATCATAATACTGATAGCAATAGAGCATATTAGATAAATGCACCTATACAACTACTTTTCAGATAGTAGCATGACAATAATTGCCACGATTCTTTGCTTGGTTGCGCTCGGCAAGTTATCCAGCGTCCGCCAGGGTACTGTAATTGCCGCACTGATTGTCGGCAATATGATAGGTCTTTTCACTTTAAAATTTTAAAAACTCACTTTCTTGTTTCTGCCCGAAACCAGTAAAAATGAAGAACCGAATATTTCTATTTCAAAGCAAAACCTTGTTATTACAACCTTAAGATAATTTGGAAATGATGGGGGAATTGGAAAAAGGATTGCTAATAAATTAGGAATTGCGTATTACAATTCAGAATTGATTACCATGACCGCTAAGGAAAGCGGTTATGCAGAAGAATATGTTGCAGACAGCGAGGAAGAAATAACCAATGGCTTATTGCATGACTTCTATATCTTGGGTACACAACAACAGTTTCTGAAAGTGATATGCCGAAACTGGAACACCCTTTTTAGCCGAAGAAAAAGCAATTAAAAAAATTGCGACAAAAGAACCGTGTGTTATTGTTGATCGGTTAGCAAATTATATATTGGGCGACCATCAAAAAGCACTTCATGTGTTTGTGTATACGCCGGCTGCAAAACATTTTTGTCAAAAGCACCGGATATCTTCCGGAGCAGAGCGAACGGGCTACAAATGGATCCGCTGACCTATTCATAAAATAAAGTTTTATTTTAATCCTTGTATAGTTTATTTTTCAGCAACATCATACTAAAATTAAAATAACGGAGGTAGCGAAACCACGAAATACTATGAACAGCTACTGGAAAAAGGTTATTTTACATGGGATCATGTTTCTGAAATGGTCGGTTAATAAACCAGTGCAGCGACCTGATACAGAACTACCTGAAAAGAGGCTATATCCAAATTATGAAAATAAATCTGTATGTTGCCATAGATGGTCAAATAACCCACAAAGAAAGAATATGTAAACATTCTGAATAAGTCCTGTTGTTACAATGAATACATTTATAAATGATGTACACTAAACTGGCTGGATCGATCTTAAAAATTGAAAGTGAGAAATGCAGATGAATGTTTTTAATATAGATATGGGGACTCTCTTAATGGTTCTCGTATTAGGGCATATTCTAACCGGTATACTTATTATTTCATATACGATTCCACATAACAAAGAGAAGTCGGTTAATATATTTTTACTATCTAAACTATTTCAATCGATTGCCTGGATCATGCTTGGATTTAAAAGCACCATACCTTATATAATTTGGATATCCATATCGAATTCTATACTATTTATTGGTGCAACATTGGAACTGATTGCTTTTTTAATTTTGGTTGATGGTTATAATAAAGTTATTAAAAGAAATTATAATTTATTAGTTTTCATCTGCTTACTTACTTTTAACACCATAACCATACATGGTACTACGGAAAGTATTCGGATTGTATTTGCCTCTTCAATTACAGCTATATTAATTGCCTTTCCCGTATATAAGCTTTTTAGACATAAAAATTCATCTATTTTACAAAAAGTAATCGCTTCTTTTTATAGCATTACCATGGTTTCCTTTCTTTTCAGGGCATATACAGCATTAACCTTGGCGCACGATATGACGCTATGGTCAACCAGCATTTCCAATACCGGCTCTTTTCTTTTGTTATATCTTGTAATGCTTGTGGGAAGTATCGGGTTTATTCTTTTGGCAAAAGAAAAATTGGATATTGAACTGGTTAAAGCCGCGTCATTCGATTACCTAACGAATATATTTAATCGCAGAACCTTTTTATTGCGCGCGAAAGAACTTATTTCCCTATTCGCAAGAAAAAAGGAACAAATCTCATACTTGCTTATAGATATTGATAAATTTAAAAGGATTAATGATATATATGGGCATTATACCGGAGATATTGTCTTGCAGGAGTTTGCCGCTGCTATCAAGACACAATTACGAGATTATGATTTATTTGGCAGGTACGGCGGTGAAGAATTCGCCATTTTGCTTCCATGCACAAATGAAAAGGATTCACAAGAAGTTGCAGAGAGATTAAGAAGAACAATCGAAAATACATCAGTCAGCATTAACCCTGAAATAAAATATACCATAAGCATCGGAATAGTCACTCTCACTCCAGATTCGGAAACTAACGTTGATACGCTCTATAAACTAAGTGACAATGCTCTTTATATGGCAAAAATGCAAGGAAGGAATTGTGTTGTACGGTTTCAAAATGCAGGATAAAAACGCATATATACAATGGTAACCTTTCCGTTTATTTCATTAACTTTAATTTTATAATCTGGAAACCAATCAAAGTATTCTTGCCATCCCGTTTTCATTTGTTCTCCGTTTGCTTTCCCAGCATAAGTGTCAATAAAACAAAAATCTTCCGCCATCCTTTCAATAATTAAAGGTAAGTTCGGATTATTAATAGCCTCAACAAACGGTCATACAATATCTTTATCCACTTCCCTTTCCTAATTGCTGTTTGGCCATATGTTTATTGAAGTAATTTGCCCCTATCATCAATTGTTAGAGAGTAAAAATAAACAGACAAATTCCTCGACGAAATTTGTCTGTTTATTTGGAATAATAGTGGGGGAAAATTTTATGGGTCGGCGGGTATTCCCATCTCACCAATAAATTGCAATTTATTTTGAATATATACTTGAAGATGATACACCGCCATCAACAGGGAACGCGCCGCCTGTTATGTATCTGGCTTCCTCACCTACAAGAAATGCTACCATATTGGCAATATCCTCTGATTCTCCAATCCGCTTTAACGGTATGCGTTCCGCACAGCGGACAGCGGCTGCTTCATCCGTAAAGCTTTTCTGGAGAAGAGGGGTATTGATTGGCCCCGGCAATACGCAGTTGACCCGTATCCCGCAATCAGCATATTGCTGCGCAAGGCACTTTGTCAGCATAATAAGTCCCGCTTTCGTTGTGCAATACAAAGGAGACGTTAATTCTGGCACAAGCCCTAGACAGGAAGCAATCATAACGACCGTGCCTTTCGTTTCTTTGATTTTTAAAAAAGTATTTCGTGTCATAAGATAAGTGCCTTTAATGTTAATATCCACCATCTTGTCTATCTCTTCATTTGTCGTATTTTCTAAATATTTTTCAAAATAGATGCCCGCGTTATTAACTAAAATATCCACTTTTGGGATATTCGATAGTGCTGATTTGATTTGTTCATCATCACGGATGTCAACATGGTAAAACTGAAAATCCTCTGGTGGCGTTTGAATGTCAAAAATAATAACATTCATCCCTTCCTTTTTAAGTTTCTTTGAAATGGCAAGTCCCATTCCAGAACTGCCGCCTGTTACAATCGCCACTTTTTTATCTTCCACAATGATCACCTGTCATCAAGTAAATTTTTGTTTGTCCATTATGATGTAATCGCCGTTAAAACCATCATACTATGTTTCCCCAATGATCACCAAAACGCCTTAGCCGATTGGAAACGGTTAGCCGCCATAATCCCACTATTATTCGCCGCCCCTAATCCTACTCCTATTAAACATCTCCTATTTAAATTAGGGCTCATTGATTCCAGTGAAGTTCGCCTGCCTTTAACACCCATACCTGCCGATCTGCAAGAGAGACTGGACCGGTTAGTTAGTGTGCCAGCTTGCGCTGCTCCTTAATTATGTTGTTGCCCCTTGAAACCGAGGGGCTTCTTTGTTTTTTCAAAGAGTTTATGCCTCTTAACATACACGATAAAATTCTTCTCAAGCGCTTTTTATGCAATGACTCCTTGGTTATATCCTGATTATCCAGCAATAGAACTCTCTTTAATACTTTAGCATTTACTATATAAATAATAAAAAAGGACAAAGGCGGATGGTGTTGCCAGTCCGAATATAGGCGCTTATAATAACCATGTCATGGTAAGAAAGGAAAAAACGCCTCCATTGTAGATAGCTACTGCTGTAACAATAGTAATAGAGGCGTCTGAAGAACTTAATATGATTATTGTAGCAAATTATAAATTAATTGAAAACCTTAAATTAGGTATTTTTTGTAAATTGAACTGATTGACCGCATAGATGTCTCGGAAACCTACGATGTGAACGGAGAGAAATTTCTGGACATAAATATTTCCTATAAATTTAGTCTGAAAGATTCAAACCGTGAGCCGCAAAAAATAAATAGAGCCGTTTGAAGTCATCCCGTCAAAGATAAACCTTCAAACAAGCTCTATGTGTAATACGTTACCAATACTCATAAAAAATATATTTAAAAAAAGACATTAGTGAATTGAGAAGTTAGGTAAATATAGATGCGCCCCAATTTCCCATTATGCTCATTATAGAAAATGGCTTGCTCACTAAACCGGAATTTGTAGCTTCACATTGTTGATATAAACTACGACAAAGACAATGCTTATCTTGTACGGCTATAAAGAAGATGAGGTATGTCTTTGTTTTTATAACGTCTAATAAACTGCTTCTTTATAGACATGCCAAGTCTTTCAGCCACTTTTCTTGAAGCTGTATTCTCCGGTCGAATTTGCGCCGTAATTTCATTTAGATGCAAAATATTAAAAGCATAATCAACACAAGCAGAAACGGCTTCAAAGGCATACCCGTTTCCCCAATATGATTTTTTATAAATATAGCCAACTCCGACATAGTTTTCATCATCTGCTTGTTCAGAAATTAACCCGGTGACTCCAATTAACTTATCAGACGCTTTTTCTATCACTGCCCAGTAACTATAACCGTCCCTATTATACCTCATAACATTTTCGTCAATCCACTGCACTACTTCCTCATCAGAAAAGGCATGTTCCCAAGCATACATGACATCAATGTCCTGCAAAATTGAGCAGACAGAACGATAATCATCTGTTTGTATTTTCCGCAGGAACAAACGTTGTGTTTGCAAAATAATCATGCCAAAATTTCTCCTATCAAATTCAAATATATTTGATGCACTTTTGCACGAATTATAAACATTGATAAATTCCAATTTGTCTATTTATAATGTAATCGCCTTTGAATTGATCGTGCCATATTTCCATAGAAAAAGACATACCTTCCCTTGGCGGAAAGTATGTCTTTTCTGGCGGAGAGTTAGGGATTCGAACCCTAGAGACAGCTCAGCACCGTCTACTCGATTTCGAGTGTTGCCTGTAAATTATATTTTACTATACTTTAGCGGGAAATGAAAGTCAATAAAAGCCCACGGAAGTCTTGTAAAATCAGGGGTTTCGGGGACTTTTCCCGTGTATATAAGGAAAGTTGAGCACGTCAAAAAGCTAACAAAAAAATTGCATCCAAACCTGTTTTGGATAGAACTCGGATAGAACCCGAAAAAATCTATCATTATTTAACCCTAAAACCCCGCTTTCACTCACTTGCCATTGATAAATTTTAAGAAAGTGAGTGAAGCAAATGAAAATAAATTTTGATGAATATTATCATTCGCAAATTGGTCACTATCCTGAATTTGTTACGCAGAAAGAAATGTGTGCTATCCTGGGCATTTGTAAATCAACAGCTTACTCCATCTTGAGCAAGGGCTCAATTCCTTTTGAATATGTAAGCACATCAGAAGGCAGAAGGCAAAAGATACAGATTGCTGACATTTTGCGGTATCAATACGAAAAGATGTGCTTTAACGAATTAGAAAATGAGTATGTGGAAGTCCTGCGCCAATATTATCAAAAGCAATTGAGCGGCTTTCCGCAATTACTTTTGGTTTCTGATGTAATGCAGTTTACCGGATACTCAAAGACAACGATCAATAACTGGCTACAACGGAATGTTCTAAAAACACTCCAGTACAAAAATAAGCGGATACAATCATTTCGTCGCGGTAAAGGTCTGCTTATACCAAAGGACGCATTCCTTGATTTTCTCACAGGACTATATTATCGAAACATAACAAGAAAATCAGAAATCCATAAAGCACAAGCTGAACAGTATGAACAGCTCTTTAATGCCTTTATGTCAAAGCGAGGTGTTCTGAATGTCCAGTTATAGCTTCTTAATAAATAAGTATCCTGAGCATGTGACAAAGGATCAGTTTTATAGAATATGCCATATAAGCAAAAAAACAGCGTTGTATTATTTGGAGAAAGGCTTTATTCCTTGCATTGATTCTGGAAAAAAGACACGCAGGTTCAAAATTGCAATAAAAGATATTATTTTCTTCTTAGAAGACAGAGACAAAAATCCTGAAAAATATTATTTACCTAATCACTATAACAATCCTTTTTTACCAAGCGAAATTAGACAGTATAAGGCCAAACCACGGTCTGTTACTTATAAATACGTTTACAAGCTAAAAAGCATAAAAGAGGTCAAAGATTATCAAAAATATCTTGAACAGCAATTTGCAGATTATCCAGATATGATGACCAGTATGCAAATACAACAAGTCACTGGACACTCAATAAGTACAATAAAGTCATGGTGCAAATCCGGAAAGGTAAGATTTATCAGGTATCATTGTGCTTACCTCCTACAAAAAAAGAGTGTTATCAGCTATTTGTTCAATCGTGAACTACAACAATAATAGACCAAAAAGGCCGTTTGCTTTATTCCATATAAAGCAGACGGCCTTTTTGCATGAAAGGAGGAATTTTGATGTCAAAAGTAATCGCCCTTGCCAATCAAAAAGGCGGCGTGGGTAAAACCACCACAGCGGTCAACCTGGGTATCGGTCTTGCGGCACGGGGTGAGAGGGTACTGCTTGTGGACGCAGATGCGCAAGGGAACCTGACAGATTCGTTGGGCTTCAATGAGCCGGACAATCTGCCTGTTTCACTGGCCACCATTTTATCCAAAGTCATGTTGGAGGAACCGTATAAGCCTAACGAGGGCCTCCTTCATCATGTGGAAGGCATTGACCTCATGCCGGGCAACATTGAATTGTCAGCTATTGAGGTTTCCCTCGTCAACACCATGAGCCGGGAAACAATATTGCGCCGCTATATCAACACCGTGAAAAATGCTTATGATTATGTGCTGATCGACTGTATGCCCTCCCTGGGCATGATGACCATCAACGCCCTTGCCGCCGCGGACAGCGTAATCGTTCCCGTTCAAGCTCACTATCTCCCCGCCAAAGGAATGACACAGCTTTTACAAACTACCGCCAGAGTAAGGAGGCAAATCAACCCCAAGCTGACCATTGACGGCGTTCTTCTCACAATGGTAGATACCCGTACCAATTTTGCAAAGGATATCTCCTTTATTCTGCGCCGGGATTATGGCGATAAGCTATGTGTATTTAACACGGAAATCCCTTTGTCTATACGGGCGGCTGAAACCAGCGCCAAAGGGAAAAGTATCTATCTCCACGATCCCAACGGTTTAGCGGCAAAAGCCTATGAAGCCTTTACGAAGGAGGTGCAGGACATTGGCGAAAAACGACGTACGAAACAACATAAAGCTGACTTCAGTAGATGATTTATTCACCACCGAAGAAGGCCGTGCTGAACAGCAGTTGGAAAAGGTAATAGATGTTCCCTTAACAGAAATCAGTGATTTTCCTAATCACCCGTTTAAAGTGAAAGCTGATGAAGCCATGTTGGAAATGGCGGAAAGTATTAAGCAGTATGGCGTTTTAGTACCTGGCCTTTTACGTCCCAAAGCGGAAGGCGGCTATGAAATGGTTGCCGGACACCGCCGTAAAATGGCAAGCAAACTTGCGCAAAGGAAAACAATGCCCTGTATTGTCCGGGAGCTGGACGACGATCAAGCAACCATTATTATGGTTGACAGCAATCTGCAAAGGGAAAATATCCTGCCCAGTGAAAAAGCCTTCGCATATAAAATGAAGCTGGAAGTAAAAAAGCGACAGGCTGGAAGGCCAAGTAATAATTCGCCGCAAGTTGCGGCGAATTATAGAAGCGATGATGACGTAGCAAAAGAGATGGGTATTAGTGGAGATACTTTGAGAAGGTATATCCGTTTAACTGAACTGATTCCGCCTATTTTGGAAATGGTGGATGAAAAGAAAATAGCTGTCAGCCCGGCTGTGGAGCTTTCCCACTTGGCCGAAAAGGAACAACAGGAGCTTTACGAAACTATGCAATCCGAGGATTGCACTCCGTCCTTGCCGCAGGCGCAGCGTATGAAAAAACTCAGCCAGGACGGACGTCTAAGCGTGGATGTCATATTTTCCATTCTCACCGAGGAAAAACCAAACCAAAAGGAAAAATTCAATATTCAGCGGGAACGCATAGACCGTTTTTTTCCAAAGAGCTTTTCGGAGAAGCAAAAAGAGGACTTGATCATCCAGCTACTGGAAAGCTGGTACAAAAAGCGGCGACACGAACAGGAACGATAAACGAAGCACTGTGTATTCGCCCTCAAATAAATGAGAGCGTTTTTTTGTGCCCTTTTTGAAAGGAGGTGCTGCTATGTATTTTACAGAAGGGCCACTACGCAAATTCGAGCGCATGATGCAGGAAAAACCGAAGCGTGAGCGTGAGCCTGTGAAAACGGCGAAAACACGGGATTGCAAACACTGTCTGCACTTTGACGAGCATAGCAGTAAGTGCAGCAAGGAAAAGTGCGCTCTATTCGGTGATGAACAAGTCCGGTAATATTTTACACCAAGGGGGTAGTGCGATTGTTTGTGAAAAGTGCAGACTGTATCGTTCTCCGGTTTCCCCCTCTCCACACCTCTCCCCTCTGAAACCTTACCCGCCGAAAAAGAAATAGTCTTGCCTTTCGAAGGGTAATATTCAATTCTTAACAGAAAGGAGCCTTTTATGAAACAGACGGCACAGAAGAAAACAAAAATATTCCGCACCCTGATACGGCGTATCCATATCGGGGACAAACCAGCACAGAGGGCCAACAATGGGCAGGCCAACGGGAGGAAAAATAAACGGCAGCAAGATCGGCCGCCCTTTTTTCTCGGCAAGTAAACCCCTTTGGGCTAAAAATCTCTGAAAGGAGACCGAACAAAATTGAAACTACTAAAAAACCGAATATTATTAAGCGCCTTTTGCCTTATCCTGGCAGCGGGCGTTTCTTTTTTTCTCCTGCCACGCTTCTACGAAGACAAAAGCGCAACGATCACAGTACTACGAGCAGCGGAGGACATCCCGGCTGGAACGAAGCTTATAGAGCATCACCTTGTATCTGTGGAGGTAGGTGGTTATGGCTTGCCGGAGGGTGTGTTGAACGATAAAGCCTCGATTGTTGGCAAGGTAGCGCAGACCGCCATCGCCAAGGGGGATTACTTCTTTCCTCAAAAGCTCGGAAACTTTGCTGTGAACGAGCTGCTTGATCGCATTGCGAAGAATAACCAGTGTCTTGTCACCATCAGTGTTCCAAGTATCGCGGCAGGGCTTTCCTCTCATCTGCTGGCAGGAGATATTGTCACTGTGGCCGTGTTTATGGAGAAAGCGTCCGACGGGCAGAATTCCTCCCCGCAGGTCATCATTTACCCCGAATTGCACAGCCTGGAAGTTTACAGCGTTGAAAATGCCCGGACACAGGACACCGCTGAAATGCGAGAGCAGCAAAAAAACAGTCAGGCGGGAAACAGCGATCCAGTGCCCAAAGCCGTGACCCTCGTTACCAGCGAAACGCAGGCAGAAAAGCTCATCCATGCTGAGTATGTGGGTAAATTGCACCTTATCTTTGAGAAACGGGGTGGTGCAGGCCATGAGTAAGCTCATTACTGTATGGGGTGCCAACAACAGCGGCAAAACCACCTTTTCCGTCAGCTTGGCCTGTGCTTTGTCAAGACGTGATATATTGGTGGGCCTTATTTCCTCCAACCTCACTTATGGGGAACTACAAACCTTTTTCGGGCAGGAGGTGCGCCCTGAAAAGGGGCTGTTTGAAGCACTCAACGCTGAAAATCCCAACATCGGTGAGAAATTCACGGACTACGTTGAGAGCAAAAATCTATTTTTCTTGTCCGCGCCTACCCGTTATTCCGGCCTGCTTTGCGATACCGTGACCACGGAGGATGTTGAAGGAATGATAAACGCCGCATCCGTAGTATTCGACGTTCTCCTTATAGATGGGGCTGCAGAGATAGACAATCCTATTTCCGGCGTGGGCTTGTGGCTTTCCGACACCATTATCACACTGCACAGGCCATCCATCGCGGCGCAAATGTGGCTTAGGGGCGTTTCGGATTTTGTGCGGGAGCTGCACCTTGCCGAAAAGCAGACCCATGTCCTGCTGACCGCCAACGGCAAATTTGATGACAGGACCTACCGAAGCATGACAGAACTGCTCTTCACCTTTGAGCTGCCTCATATCAAACGTGCCGGTGAGCTGGAGAACGCCGGAACGCCCCTGTACTTCTTCTCTGACCGGTCCTGCAAACGCTATAGCAAGGTACTGGAGAAAATCGTCGGAATGATCCGCGGGGGGGAGAAGCCATGAGCACCAAATTTTCAGTCAATGACCTCATCTACCGCGCCAACAAACGGCGCTCCGACATAGGGGAAAGTGTCAAAGCCCAGGACTACGGGGAAATCCTCGACCGATTGCAACGGTTGATTGCTAAACACCACTCCGCAGAGCTTGCAGAGGTACTATATTCAGCAGAGGCCGAGGGAAAACTCAAAGACCTCATTATGCGCTACCTGAACCAGGAGCAGTTAGTAGCAAAAGACCTGCGCAACATTTCTGAATTGGTGGACGCTATCTACTACGACATGGCCGGTATGGGCCTGCTGTCTCCCTACTTGCAGCATGAAGATACGGAGGAAATCAACGTCAACGGCTCCAGCGTTTGGGTATTGTATAAGGATAGAAAAATACGCCTAAATGAAACCTTCAGCAGCGTAGAAGCCTGCGCCAATATCGTGCGAAAAATGAGCCGGTTTGGAAATGTCGTTCTGGACGGCTCTAAACCCATCGGGGACAGCTTCATCGCCCGCGGCATCCGTATGTCGGGAGCCATTGAACCCTGTGTTGACACGGACACGGGGGCGATTGCCTCCATAAGAAAGCAAAAGCCCTCAATTATCACACGAGAAAACCTCATAGCCTGGGACACAGCCACAGCCGAGGAACTGGACTTCTTAACCCTTTGCATCAATAACGGCATATCGGTCGCTATTGCCGGAGCCACCGGTAGCGGAAAAACAGCCGACATGGGCTACATTCTAAGCTGTGTCCCCCATGAAAAGCGCATCGTCACGATTGAGGATACCCGTGAATTGTCGCTGGCGCAGTATGATGAAAAGGGTGTGATGATAAACGATGTGATTCACCTTCTTACCAAGGAAGCCCCCAATTCTATTTCTATGCTGGATTTATTGAAGTTGTCCCTGCGACTGCACCCGGAAATTCTTGTACCTGCGGAAATGCGTGGTCAGGAAGCACTCACGGTGCAGGAGGCGGGCAGGACCGGCCACACGATTGTCAGCACTTTACACGCAAATAGTGCACGGACAGCCTACGACCGTATCCTGACCATGTGCCTGGAGGCCGGAACCTCACTTTCCGAAGAACGCCTTATGAAAAACATAGTGGAGGCTTTCCCGATCATGCTGTTCAAGATGCAGCTTCCGGACAAATCACGGCGATATATGGAAATCTTTGAAGCCCTCGGCGTACAAAACGGCGAAGTCACCGGCAGCACTTTGTATAAGTATGTGGTCGACCATTACGAGAGGGACAAGGAAGGCAGGATTACGAAGGTAATAGGCAATCACCGGCGCATGGGGAAAATCTCTCCAGTCCTTGCCGAACGCCTGCTGATCGGCGGCGTTCCACAAAAGGAGATCCTCCGCTTTTCGGAGGGAGGTACAATAGCATGAGCCCGATTACTTGTACCCTTACCACCGTATTTATCCTTACAAGCCTTACCCTATTTCTTCTGCTGGGGCTCAGTCCTTTTTCTATGGAGCAAAACCCTTTGAAAAAACGCCGCTTGATTTTAGTGGGGACAAAGTTAAGAATCACCGAACGGATTACCATACACTTTGCTACTCTGTTTCGGCAAACCCGATGCACATTAAAGAAATTCCTTATAATGATTCTCTTATCGGCGGCAGGCAGTTTTATAGCCGGAATCCTGCTTTTGGGCAGCACTGGATTGGCGGCAGTCATGTCGGCCTGCGTCCTTCCTGCTCCATACTTTTACTTGGTAGTAAAAAGCTCGTCGGCAGACAGAGAGGAAATCGAGGGACTTGAAAACGCCATGTCCATCATTACCAACGCCTACGCAGGCAACGATGATATTATCAAAGCGGTTGAACTGTATGTTGAAGAAAAGAACCGCTATATTCCCTTGAATTTGCGAATCCCATCACCCTTTGATGAGTTTGTTTCGGAAATCAGGCTTATCAACCCTAACGTGGAGCATGGGCTTTACCGTCTGTCAGCTAAAATCAAAAACCAATATTTTTCGGAATGGGTAAAAGCCCTAATCCTATGTCATAACGACAGACGGCTGAAATTTGCCTTGTTCCCGATCATCAAGGCTATGAACGATGCGAAGGCTATGCAAATTGAATCCGACGGCATGATGGTTAAGGTATGGCGGGACTATTTAATGACGGCTGGATTGATGTTTGCTGTTATTCCCATGATGCGTTTTGCCAACAAGGAGTGGTTCTTTTTGCTGACCCAAACCGCCATCGGAAAACTGCTGATTATTCTCATGATGGTGATTGCCCTTACCACCGCCTGTTATGTCATGAAGGCAACAAAACCATCCAACCGCTAAGAAGGAGGAACGCCAGTGTTTTACCAGATAATTATCTTTATCCTGCTGACTACGGCAGGCTTTTTGTTGTGCAAAGAAATTTTGAAAATCCCGAAACTGAGTATGAGAAAGAATATCAAGAATTTGCAAACTGAAAAGAAAAAACCGGGCAAACGGCTGTTAAACCACTTTATCATGCCCCTTGTAAGACCTGTTTCCCGGTTCATCCCTTTTGATCCCGTTAAGGAGGCGCGCATGGCCGCTATGCTACAGCGCGGAGGGCTGGAGCTTACTCCGAAGGAGTATCATGCCAGAGCTATCATGTACGCCCTTTTTACGCTGCCCCTTGCGCTGCTGTTTTTGGTCATCGGAGCGCCCAATCTTGCCCCTCTCATCCTGCTCTTTGCGCTACTTATATACCGTCATTTCACAACTGATTTGAAAGATGCAATGAAAGAGAAAAAGCGCCGCATCGAAGCTGAACTGCCGGGCTTTATCAGATCTATCCTTTATCGTTTGGAGGACAACAAGCATGATGGCAGTCGGGTTACCGTGCAGGCAGATTTAATTCAGATATTTGAAGATTATTTGCGCGTCGCAAGTGAAGCATTCTACGGGGATGTCGCAATCCTGATTGTAGAGATGAAAGCAAAGGACATCGAAACTGCCCTACGAAACTTTAACGAGCGTCTTGGCTTACCAGATGTTTCATATCTGGTAAATGCCCTGATTGGCCTACACCGCGGAGAGCATCAAGGCGAGGCGCTTGCCTATCTCGCAAGGGACATGGATGTAAAGGCAAAGGAAGCACTAAAGAAAAAGCTGAACGGCCTGCCCCGCAGAGTAAAAATCGCATCCATCCCCCTTGTAGGCGCGACCCTTGCCAGCCTGCTATATGTCATCGGCTCCCACTTGATTCTATCAATGGGGGGCCTTTTTTAATGTGAAAACGGGGCAACGCCCCTTTTCAAAGATAAATTTCGGGAGGTATGACCCATGCTGAACAACAGCAAAACCGCAATCACAAATTTTGTGGAAAGGAGAATCCATACCATGAGAAAACGTATGTCAAACGCCCTTTTGAAGGCCAAAACCACGCTGATGAATCCGAGCGGCGATCAGATGACCGGTTGGCTCATCGTCGTGCTCATTGTCGTGGTGGTGGGCGCGGTATTTATGACCTTGTATCAAGGCTCAATCACTTCGGTTTGGAACAGCATCGTCAGCAAGATAACCAATTTGCTCAATTAGCATCATCGGTCCTTGTTTTATGGAAGAGGCAACGCCCCCCTTCCCTCAATTCAAATTCAAATTAATGGAGGTATGTGTCATGTTGAAAACAGTAAAAAACAAAATGCAGATGGCGGCTTTCAAAGCCAGAAATGTTCTGACGAATCCGAGCGGCGATCAGATGACCGGCTGGCTTATCGTCGTGCTCATTGTCGTGGTGGTGGGCGCGGTGTTCATGACCTTGTATCAAGACTCAATTACTACGGTTTGGAACAACATCGTCAGCAAGATAACCAGCTTGCTGAGCTGATGAAAGCCACAGGCATATCCACGGACACAGGAGATGCAAAAGCCATGAACAGCACGCACCGGGGCATAAGGGGGAGATTTTCTCCCCCTTTGCCTTTTCAAAAGCTGCTTTTAGATAAAAAAGGCAGCACCTATTTTGAGTTAATGCTTAAAACGCTGGTGGTCATCACACTGATGCTTACCGTAATTTCTTTTCTCAGCGTTTTTACCACCTATCTCAATCTGAACCATATCTGCCGACGTGTTGTCCGGGTGGTGGAACTGGAGGGGCAGGTTTCCGACCGGGCCTATGATGTCTTTTACCGGCTCAAGCAACAGACCGGCCTATCGCCAGAAATGGAAATTGATGATGTTGAGTATTGTGACGGCCAGAAAATCCAGCTACGAGACACCTTTACCATCACGATGAAATACCGTTATCCGTTTACTATCTTCACTCCGAGCTTTGCCCCGCCATTAAAGGTTGAAATACCGATGAAAGTCCGCATCGGGGGCATGTCGGAGCATTACTGGAAGCTCCCGTAATGAGATCCCCGGAAAGGAGACGATGCTGTGGGCTCAACACGGATACTGCAAAGTCGCAGAGGCGACACCTTTATATTTATTATCATTCTCGTCTTTTTCATTCTGACCCTGGCTGCTGTCCTAATCGAGTATTTCCGCATAGAAAGCTTGTATCAACAGGTGGAATATGTCCTTCAGCGTGGGGTTAATAGCGCAGTAGAATACGCAATGCAAGATGAATACCGCAGGGACGGCCACGCACTGCTGGATACAGAGATTGCGGAAGAAAGGCTGTACGAATACCTGCACGAAAGCATGGCGCTGGATTCAGGGCTAAACAAATATTCCAATGGCGAGTGGGTATATGAGTTGGAAATCGAGGATATTCACGCTACGGAAAGCCCGCCCCGGCTGACGTTGGACGGAACACTCAGAACCCACAGCATTTTCAGCTTTCTGACCGGAGAAGTGCGGCTTCCCTTCAGCATATCCAGCGTTAATATTCGAATTACGGAAGGAGGTTCCGAATGAAACGAAAATTTATTTTTACCCTGCCGCTTGTTTGCTTATGCTGCCTGCTTTTTTCCGTCAAAGCGTTTGCTGCAACAGCCAGCGATATTGAAATCCTTGTAGCATCCCCCATAGACAGCTTAAATACGGAAAGCGGTGTAGTGGCCGTGGAGCATTTTCCGGCAGAAATCCCTATCCATGTTACGGCGAAAACTGGGGCACTCGAAGATATTCAAATGAAATACGGCGACGAGAGCCGAGCTATACCACCTGACTATACCTTGACAGTGGAAAGCAAGGAACAATGCGGCCCCTATACCATTACGGCAAAGACCGATCAGGGCGCGGCTCTGACCGTTACGGCTAATGTGGTGTTCCAAGTAAAGGCTACCTATGACACCCGATACCGCACTATCGGTATGAACATCGAGGAAATCTATGAAGGCAGCACTCTGTTAAAAGCCTTCCCAGAGCCGCAGCGCATCCGGCTAGAAAACGCCAATACCGTTGCGGATGACGAAAAGGAACGAATTTCCTCCTGGATCAGCAAATACGACGGTAGTACTTACACGCTAAAAGGCAGTTTGGTGGTTGAAATACACAGCTTTGCCACAGGTAAGCTCTATGGAACCTATGATATCAAAACAGACTTTGAGCCGCTTACCACCCATTACGGATGGACGAAAAAGGCGCTGATTGCTTTTGAAACTATGCGGAATACGGAAATCAGCTATCAGGCTCCAGTCAGAATTGATATAGAGGCAACCTGGTGCGATGAAAGCAAACAGGAGGTTTACGGGAATCTCACCGCGCAGGACAAAGGAGCACCGGAATTGCTTTATCCTTATCAGACCACTTCCATCTCCTTCCACAAAAATGACATCAAGCTATCCCGAAACTTCCTATATAAAGGACTTGAGTGGGATTACACTCCCGAAACAAAGGAGTTTACTGACGGCGAAAGCAAAACAATGGTAGAGATCACGCAAAATATTCACTATCAAATCCCTGCCGCCGACTTTTATTTCAAGTTTCAGCCACAGACCGGCAACGACCTATCGGCTATCATCCACGCTCCTGCAACCGTTAATCGCGGCGCAGACTATTCTTTCACGATTATCTATATGAACAGCGGAAGCAGCCCGGCCTATGATGTTCCCCTGAAAGGCACGGTAGACGGGATTGCTGTTGAGGAAATTCCACCCGTTCAGGATTTTTCACCGAATCAAAGCAAGACCTACACTGTCAAACGCACAGCAGATACTGCCGCCGATGAAATCCGCCTTTGGGCGCAAATCGGCGTGCCGGAGGGCTTTATCGACGGAAACCTTGCCAACAACACCACAACGGTCATCATCAAGGTGGTTGACCCCGCACCGGAGCCAACGCCCGGCAGCAACGATACGCCCGATGAGCCGGACACGCCGGATAATCCCGACGATCCCGGCACTCCCCCGGAGCAGCCGCCCGAAACAAAGGAGCTTTGTGACCTGTCCGCAGGTATTATGGCCTCTTCTACAGTTTTTGAGCATGAGGAATACAGCTTTACCGTGAGCTTCACCAACCAATCCTCTGCGGTGCTCAAAGATGTCCCCTTACTGGGCAAGAACAATGAAAACCTGTTGTCGCAGATTCCAAAAGTGGCGAACTTCGCCCCGCAGGAAACCAAAACCTACACCATTAACGGCGTAGCAGGCAGCGCGGGCGAGATTTACCGCCTGTGGGCCAATGTGGAAACGCCGGAGGGCTTTACGGATGATAACCCCATTAACAATACTGCCGTTTCAAGCATTACTGTAGTGGCCAAACCAAATAATCCCGACAACCCCGATGAACCGGATAAACCGGATAACCCTGATGAACCGGAACCCCCGGGTTACAGGCCTTGCGATGTATGGGTAAATCTGTCCTCACCGCCCACGGTGTATGAACGGGAAAGCTACAGTTTTACGGTGTACTTTGCCAATTCCACAGACAAAGCTTTGTCCGATGTACGTCTGAATGTCACCATCAACAGCAAGACGGTTCCCGTTGTGCCAGCGACAACCAATTTTAAACCGTATGAGAAAAAATACTACCTTGTAACCAGCACCGCAGGCGAGAAAGGCACCCCTATCCAGCTTATGGCACAGATATTGCCGCCTAACGGGTATGCGGATACAAACCTAAGTAACAATCAGGTTTCCGCTGAAATCATGGTTCTGGAAAAACCCTACGACCTTGACGTGCAACGTATAACGCCGGACGAGTACAAGGAAAATCAGTCGGTTGTTACCACTGTTAAGGTTGGCAATTGCGGAAGCCTGGACTTTACGCCGGGGGAAAATGTCACTGTCCTGTTTCAAATCCCTGAATTGTCCTACCAAAAGCGCATTGATGCTGTCGTGATGGCGAAAAACACTTGGAATGTGATATCCCTGCGATGGGATACGCCCAATGTTCAGGTAGACAAGGACATTACACTGATTGCCATTATAAATCCCGACCAATCTTTAGGCAATGAAGGCACTGCTGACAATAACATCTATACCCAAAAGGCGGTTATCAAGAACGTGACTTACGGAGAGCCGCAGGAAAGCCGGGCGCTGCCCGACCCGCCGAAAAGAGAAGAACAGCCACGGGTAACGTGGTGGGAACAGCGTTATGAGAACAGTCAATTTGTATGGCGTGAGTTTTATGCCGAACTGCATGTCAGCGCCGTGCTGGATTATGATACCAAATCAAAAGGCTATCTCAAATCCGGCTACGGTTATTCCATCAAGGTCAATACAACCGTAAACACCAATTATGACAAAGCGGAACTGATAACTACCCCGCAGACGGCAGAGGTATATTTGCCAGAATACCGCTACGAAACCGCCATCCCTTTAATCAGAGAAGGCGGTCAATTCGTTTTCCGGGAAAACCCCGCATCTCCCTTTCGATACAAAAAACAGTACATCCCCGTCTGGTTCCCGGATTTCAGGGATTACGTCGTGCAGCTTATCGTCACTGACGTGCATACCCCCGGAGGAACCCTGTCCAAATGGATTACCGGAGGAGAGTTAAAAATTTATGTGGTGGACAGCATGTACGACGATGATGTCACCACGGGAAATTGATGCTTGTGCTACTGTGTGCCGTTCCCTTGCTCTGGGCGGCAGCTACGGATTACCAAAAGCGGATCATCCCCGATTGGACATGGATTTCTGTGTTTCTGATCGGACTTGTATCCACTTTTCTGCTGCCCGCCCCGGCCCTGTATGAGCGAATCGCGGGATTGCTCCTGCCGGGTATCTGCCTGCTGCTTCTTGCCATGAAATACGGGGGTGTGGGCGGCGGCGACATCAAACTGACGGCGGCGGCAGGATTTTGCTTTGGCCTAAACGCACTTGCGTTTATCCTCTTTTTTGCCTTGGTTCCCGCCTGCATCTATGCTGTGGCAACACGGCAAAAGAGCGTACCTCTCGCCGTATTCTTGTGCATCGGCTTTTTTGTCTATGCCGGTGTACTTCTGATAGCTGGACTAATCTGACGATTGAAGGAGGTGTTTTTTGTGGAACTGAAAGCCATTTTAGCTATCGTGCTTTGTCTGGCGATAGTGGGTGGTGCGGTATACCTGCACATCAAGAAGAAAAAGAAATAACGATATTGCAGGAAAAGGGACGGCAAGACCGTCCCTTTTTTCTACCCATAGACAGGAGTGAGTTGGAAAATGAATGAAGCAAAACGCCTGGTGGATACCTTTAAGGTGAAGCATGCCATCCATGTCGGAGATAAAGAAGTCCTTTTCTGTGAGGACGGCAAGAAACCCGATACCCCCTACATGGTGTGCTATTGCTCCTGGGATAACCCTTTGGGCATCGAGCAATTCTTTAAAGCTGTCGGAAGTAACGACTACCTGGAAATGATGACCGAGTTTACCAAGCGGGTACAGGCGCAGCTTGAAGCGGTTAAAGCGGAACGGGATAAAATCACCGTTCCCTTGCCGCCGTTTACTGCAGAGCACTGCATCCCCAATGATTACGGAGAGAGCATTGAAAACAAAGTGGTGGTCATACGGGCCAACTCCCTGCGGCCCGAATATCAAACCGCCGACAAGCAGCTTGTGCTGGCTACGGGGGGGTTCGGCTCTTATGCCAATTCCAGAGGACGGGCGGTGTATACCATCAACCTCTATTCCGGCAAAGAATCCCGCTGGAATCGTGAAAGCATCTTGGGGATCATCAAGCCGGAGCATATGCCCGATTGGGCCAAAAAACGCCTAAAGCAGATAGATGCTGAACGGCAGGCAAAGCACAAAAAACATGAACCGGAGCGATAAGGAGGAATTACGGATGGAGCTTACGATTAGGTCCTTGGCCCCGGAGGAAAGCGTCCTATTCTATTCCAACTCGGAAAAGGATAAGGAGATTGGCTGTATCGGCCATTTGCGCGGCGACTTTGGCAGCAGCGGGAAAGAATTTTGGAGTACCTGGTGGGAGCATCAAGGCGAACTGAAAACACAGGAATTCAAGGATGAATTTGATGATTTCATCAATTCCCTGCGCAAGCAGGGCTTATTGAAAGACCGCCTCAGTATGACGGATTACTGCTATCAGCACCCCGAAGCCAAAATACCGGGCGCATGGCATTCCGATGTTTACGGATTCTGCGTAAATACAGACCGGCATCACTATTTTGTACGCTGCTTCCCTCACCCGGGGGACTATAACTTTTATGTGTACTGCTATCAAAAGCAGCCGGACCGTTTACAGAAAGAACCGGAGTCAAGGCAGAGCGCCTCGCATGCCCCTAAGAAGAAAAAGTACGAGCCGGAACGATAAGGTGTGTTTTGAAGGGAGAGAGCATGAACGATCTGACAAGATACAAGCTGTGCGCTGGGCTTCATGTCCCTGCCGCCGCAAAGCTGCTGTATTGCTATCTGCTGGATATGTCGGGAGGCCGCCATAGCAGCGCGACTATATCCATAAAAAAGCTGGCGAAGGATATGGGCATGTCCCGGTCGACTACAAGCCGCAATCTGCACCGCTTGGAAAAATTGAATATGATCGGCATTGTTCCCCGATATTCCGAGGACGGCGGCAGGCTTTCCAACCAGTATGTTTTGAAATAAGGAGGGATAAGCGTTGGCAACAAAACTGCAACTGATTACAGCACTTTCGGAGAGTACAACCCGCGCCGCGGTAAAAAATCCGGCCAACTGGACTGCCTTCCTGGTAACGGCGGCGCACAATTATAAATACCCATTTCAAGACCAGCTTTTGATTTATGCACAGCGCCCGGACGCCACGGCCTGCGCGGAAATTGAATTGTGGAACAAACTGGGCAGGTGGGTAAACCGGGGCGCAAATGGCATCGCCCTCATTGATGACCGCGGGAGCCGCCTTACCCTGCGCCATGTATTTGATCTATCCGACACCAACAGCCGACAGAACCGCCCTATTTATCTTTGGGCCATGCAGGGCAGATATGCCGAGGCTGTGACGGAAACGCTGGAAAATACCTTTGGCAATCTGGACGACAAGGCTGATCTGCCTGCCGCGCTCATTTCCGCAGCGAAGAACGCCGTGGACGATAATTTCCCCGACTATCTCTCCGACTTGATGGACTGCCGCGAAAACAGCTTTCTGGAGGAACTGGACGGTTTTAATGTCGAGGTTATCTTTAAAAATGTGCTAAAGTCCTCCGTAGCGTATATGGCCTTAACCCGCTGCGGCTATCCTGCCGACGAATACTTTACCTTTGAGGATTTTCAGGATATCGTCAGCTTCAATACGCTGGATACCGTTTCCCACCTGGGAGCCGCCACCAGCGACATTTCCGAAATGCTTTTGCGGGAAATCAGCGCAACGGTCAGGGAACTGCAAATTGCCGAGAAAAAACAAAGCACCTTTGCAAAAAATCAGAATGTGCGCCACAATGATAGCGTAAATCGAAACAATAATTCTGAAAGGAATGGAGAATATGGAACTGACTTACACGCGGCAGGGCGATTACCTGCTTCCCGACCTGACGCTGCCGGAGGAAGAAGCGCACATCGGCAAATATGGGATGTTGCGCAAGACATACCTGAAAGACAACAGGAAAGGGATATACACCAGCCTGATGCTGTCGGGCAAGCTGAACAGCCACCTGTCGGAGATCGGCCAAACCGCGAGGGAGCGCATCGAACTGATGACAGCGCAGCTTTTGGAGAACGACCCCGCGCCGGACAAAGCGACCGACCCGATGGGCTGGACGGGACATATGAACAGCCTGAAACATCTGGCGGAGGAAGCGGTGCTGACGGAACTGATTTACAATTAGCATGGCATGACCGAAAAACGGAGGACAGAAGTCTTCCGTTTTTTCATGCCGATTCATTGATTAAGGAAATTCTGCGCTCCACCCCTCACCTGAAAGCCACAAAGCAGGAAATCGCGGAGTTTTATGCCGCCCATGAGGACCGGGACGAGCGTATCGCATATATCAAAAGCATTTTCAACAAGGACTATACCGAGCTGCTGATTAACAATGACCACCGCGTCGGGTACAAAACCTATGCGAATGTCCTGCATCTGTGGGAAGGCAGCTATGCCGCCAGAACCTCGCAGGGCTACTACGATTGGGGCGTTATTGCCGGTTATTATGACAGCATGCTCCTGCTGGGCGAACTTCTGGATAAACCGCCGCTTCCTTCGGAACAACAAATGACCTTGATTGAGCAAGCGGAGGCCGAAAAAGCCTCCGCTTTTTCTATGCCCCAGGAAGCTATCGACGCGATCCTGCAGCAAGGAAGCGGCGTTCAGGGCGGCAAATACCGGATTTATCTTCAATTTCAAAAGAACGCTTCCGCAAAGGAAAACGCCGACTTTCTGAAAAATGAATACGGTACCGGCGGGCGCGGGCCTACCCTGACCGGCACGGACATTGACGAATGGCACGATAGCAAGGGCATCAAGCTCACCAGCGGGAAGTACATCGGTCCTAACACAAACATCCTGCTGTCCTGGGCAAAGGTGCAAAAGAGCATTAGTGAGCTGATTGCCGCTGACCGCTACCTGAACCGCAGGGAAAAGGAGCGGTTACCTGCTTATGAAAGAGAACTGGAGGAACGCCGCCAGCAGCTTGCTGAGCAAGCCTACGCCCGGGAAATCCTGAAAAGGGAACCTGCTCCCCCTGCTCCTGAGCCGCCGTCACGGGAAAACGCGCATTATGTGTTTTCCCTAGGCGACACGGTATATCTTGGCAGAAATGAATACGAGGTCTTTTCCTTTGACGCCAGCACGGTATATCTCCGCGATGCGCAATTTCCCTTGTTCAATAAAGAGCTTACGCGAAACGACTTTGACCGGATGCTGCGGGAAAATCCTCTCAATGACCATCTGATTGCTGCCAAACAGGAAATCCCTGCAACACAGGCGGGAGCTCCTGCGGAGCAACCAGCCGAAAAAGAAATGGCCGTGGGTACGGAGCTTTCCATCGACGGCCGGCACTTCTCCATTGACAGCATCAACGAGGATGCCGGTACGGTCAGCTTGCGGGATATTACCTTCCCGCAAGGCACAAGCTTTGCGATTTTCCGCAAAGAAAGCATCGGCTCTGTATGCCGCGCCCTGGAGAAGCAGACGGAACCTGTCTGGCAGAAGGTACAGGGCGGTGAGGTGTCCAAAGTCCGCATTCACCTTGTACAGGAAGCCCCCAAGCAGCCCCACGTCAATTTTCATATTACCGACGATAACCTGGGTGTAGGCGGCGCAAAAACCAAATACGGCTGGAATGTTGCGGCCATCCGGTTACTGAGCCGACTGGAGGAAGAAAACCGCCTTGCCATACCGGAGGAACAGGAGATCCTTTCAAAGTATGTCGGCTGGGGCGGCTTACCCCAAGCGTTTGATAAAAAAAATTCTCAATGGGTAAAGGAATACGCCGAACTAAAGAGCCTGCTTGACCCGGACGAGTACGAATCCGCAAGGGCTTCCACCCTAAACGCCCATTACACGTCACCCACCGTCATCAAGGCCATTTATACCTGTTTGGCGAACATGGGCTTTCAAACCGGCAACATCTTGGAACCCGCCTGTGGCATCGGCAACTTTTTCGGTTTGGTGCCGGAGAGCATGGCAAATTCCAAGCTGTACGGTATTGAACTGGACAGCATCACGGGCCGGATCGCCAAGCAAATTTATCAGCAGGCCAATATCGCCGTGCAGGGCTTTGAGGAAACCAACCTGCCCGACAGCTTTTTCGACCTGGCCATCGGCAACGTGCCCTTCGGCAGCTACTGCGTCGCGGATAAGAAGTACGATAAGCACAAGTTTTTTATTCACGACTACTTTTTCGCTAAGACCTTAGACAAGGTACGACCCGGGGGCATCATCGCCTTTGTGACCTCCAAGGGTACAATGGATAAGCAAAGCCCTGAAGTGCGCAGGTATATCGCGCAGCGGGCGGAGCTTTTGGGGGCCGTCCGGCTTCCCAACAATGCGTTTCTTGCCAATGCGGGAACCGAGGTCACAACGGACATCATTTTTTTGCAAAAGCGCGACCGGGTAATCGACATTGAGCCGGATTGGGTATATATTACCGCCACAAAGGAAGGCGTGCCCATCAACCACTACTTTGCCGACAACCCCGATATGGTGTTGGGCACGATGGCCTTTGACGATCGCATGTACGGCAACCAAAATGAAACCACCTGCAACCCTCATGAGGATACCGCCCTTGCCGAACTGCTCCACGAGGCTCTGGAGAACATCCACGCGGAAATCACGGAATATGAGCTGGATAAGCTTTCCGATGACGCAGATGCCTCCATCCCGGCAGATCCGTCTGTTCGCAATTTCAGCTACACCGTGGTGGAAGGGAAGCTCTACTACCGGGAAAACAGCCGAATGAACCCCGTAGAAACCTCCATTACGGCAGCAGGCCGCATCAAGGGCATGATTGCCCTCCGGGACTGCGTCCGAGAACTGATCGAATACCAGACCGAGGATTACAGCGATGAGGTCATCAGGGAGCAGCAGCACAAGCTCAACCGCCTATACGACGCCTTTACCGCCAAGTATGGGCTTATAAACAGCCGCGGCAACAGCATGGCCTTTGAGGATGACAGCTCCTACTACCTGCTTTGCTCTCTGGAGGTATTGGATGAGGACGGCGAGTTGGAACGCAAGGCTGATATGTTTACCAAGCGAACCATCCGCCAGCGCACCACCGTGACCCATGTGGACACCGCCACCGAAGCCCTGGCCATTTCTATCGCGGAAAAAGCCTGCGTGGATATGGGCTTTATGCAAAGCCTGACCGGACTTTCCGAGGAACAGCTTGCCGCCGACCTGCAGGGTGTCATCTTCCGCAGTCTCGGGGAACAAGACCCTGCAAATGTTCCGAAAGCCTTTTTTGACATCACCCGCTACCCCTATGTCACCACCGACGAATATCTTTCCGGCAATGTGAGGAATAAGCTGCGGCTTGCCAAAGGGCTTGCGGAAATGCGTCCCGACCTTGCGGAGCAGATTGCCCCAAATATCAGGGCTCTGGAGGCGGTAAAGCCGAAGGATTTGGACGCCTCCGAAATTGATGTGCGTTTAGGCGCGACCTGGCTTCCTCCGGATGTGGTCAAGGACTTTATTTTTGAACTGCTGGAAACACCCTATATGTACCGCCGTTATATCGATGTTTTATATTCAAACTATACGGCCAGCTGGAACATCAAAGGTAAAAGTGACGACCGCAGCGACAACATCAAGGCCAACGTAACCTATGGAACCCAACGCATCAATGCCTACAAGATCATTGAGGATACCCTTAACCTGCGGGACGTGCGTATTTTCGACACTGTTTATGAGGACGGAAACGAAAAGCGCGTCCTGAATAAAAGAGAAACCGCTATCGCGCAGCAAAAGCAGGAGGCCATCAAGGAAGCCTTTCAGAGCTGGATATGGAAAGACTCAAAGCGCCGGGAACGGCTCACGCGGATTTACAACGACCTGTATAACTCCAACCGTCCCCGTGAATATGACGGCAGCCATATCAAATTTACCGGCATGAACCCGGAAATCACCCTGCGCAAGCATCAGGTGGATGCTGTTGCACACGGTATCTATGGTGGAAACACCCTCCTGGCTCATTGCGTGGGCGCGGGCAAAACCTATGAAATGACTGCTATCGCGATGGAAAGCAAGCATTTGGGCCTGTGCAACAAAAGCATGTTTGTGGTGCCGAACCACCTGACCGAGCAATGGGCCGGGGAGTTTTTGCAGCTTTATCCAAGCGCCAACATCCTTGTGGCCACCAAAAAGGACTTTGAAACCAAGAACCGTAAAAAGTTTTGTGCCCGTATCGCCACAGGCGACTATGACGCGGTGATTATCGGGCATAGCCAGTTTGAGAAAATCCCCATCTCCATAGAACGTCAAAGAAGTCTGCTGCAGGAGCAAATATCAGAGATCACCAACGGCATACAGGAATTAAAGGAGGCCAAAGGAGAACGGTATGCCGTCAAGCAGCTTGAAAAGACAAAGAAATCACTGAAATTGAAGCTGGATAAGCTCAACGATACCAGCCGAAAAGACGATGTGGTGACATTCGAGGAATTAGGCGTTGACCGGCTCTTTGTAGATGAGGCGGATTTTTATAAAAACCTGTTCCTCTACACTAAGATGCGCAATGTAGCCGGACTGTCTCAAACCGAAGCACAAAAATCCTCCGATATGTTTATGAAGTGTCGCTACCTGGACGAACTCACCGAGGGACGCGGCATTATTTTTGCGACCGGCACTCCCATTTCCAATTCCATCACCGAAATGTACACCATGCAACGATATCTGCAATACAAGCTGCTGCAAGAAAAAGGCTTGCAGCATTTTGACTGCTGGGCTTCGACCTTTGGGGAAACTGTGACCGCCATCGAGCTTGCGCCGGAGGGCACAGGCTACCGCGCCAAAACGCGGTTTGCCCGGTTCTACAATCTCCCGGAACTCATGTCCATGTTCAAAGAAGTTGCAGACATCAAGACAGCTGACATGCTGAACCTCCCTGTGCCAAAAGCGAATTACCACAATGTTGCTGTCAAGCCGAGCGGATTTCAGCGGGACATGGTGAGAGAGCTTGCGGAGCGCGCTGAACGGGTACGCAACAAGGAGGTTGAACCATACGAGGATAACATGCTCAAAATCACAAACGATGGGCGCAAGCTGGCCCTTGACCAGCGCCTTGCCAATCCCATGCTGCCCGATGATCCTGACAGCAAGGTAAACGCTTGTGTGGAAAATATCTTCCGCCTCTGGCAGGAAAACCGCGATAAAAGGTTGACACAGCTTGTATTCTGCGACCTTTCCACCCCCAAAGGTGACGGAAATTTCAACGTGTATGACGATGTGCGCCATAAGCTCATTGTCCGCGATGTTCCCGCCGATGAGGTGGCATTCATCCACGACGCTAATACTGAAACCCGCAAAAAGGAGCTGTTTGCAAAAGTCCGCAAGGGGCAGGTCCGCACCTTATTAGGTTCCACCTTTAAGATGGGAGCAGGAACCAATGTGCAGGATAAGCTAATTGCCCTCCATGATCTGGATTGCCCGTGGCGGCCCCGCGACCTGGAGCAGCGATCAGGGCGTATTGTCCGGCAAGGCAATAAAAACCCCGAAGTGCATATTTTTCGGTATGTAACTGAAAACACCTTTGACGCTTACCTCTATCAGATACTTGAAAACAAGCAGCGGTTTATATCACAAATTATGACCTCCAAATCCCCTGTACGCTCTGCCGAGGACATTGACGAAACGGCTTTGAGCTATGCCGAGGTGAAGTCGCTTGCAACGGGGAATCCCCACATCAAAGAAAAGATGGATTTGGACATTCAGGTTTCCAGGCTGAAACTCCTGAAGGCTAACCATCTTAGCCAGCGGTATGCTTTGGAGGACAGACTGCTCAAGCATTTCCCACAGCAAATTAAATTCACCGAGGAACGTATTGCCGGGTATGAAAAAGACCTTGCCCTGTTCGAGCGGTACGGCACATCGGAACCCGCTTCAGAAAATGCTGAGGACAGCAAATTTGCGGGCATGACCATTAAAGACGTGACCTATCCCGAAAAGGCGCAGGCGGGCGCGGCCATTCTGGAAGCCTGCAAACTGATGACCTCACCGGAGCCGCAGGAATTGGGCAGCTATATGGGCTTTCCCATGATGTTTTCCTTTGACAGTTTTGGCAAGCAGTACGAAATTACCCTGCGCGGTGCTCTGAGCCATAAGGTGACGTTGGGCACAGACATTTTTGGCAATATCACCCGATTGAACAATACGCTGGCTGAAATGACAAAGAAACTGGAATATTGCCGGGAACAGCTAAAAACACTCAATCAGCAGATGGAAACGGCCAAAGAGCAGGTTGACATTCCCTTTGAAAAGGAGCAGGAGCTTCAAGCCAAATCCGCGCGGCTATCCGAACTGAATATTCTGCTCAACATGGATAAACGGGAAAATGAGATTGTTGACAATGAGCCGGACGAGGACAGAGATTTTCCTGAAAAGAAAGTCGTAGGCTTCGAAAGATAACCATTGCCCATACCTTTGCCTTAGAAGCCTCCCTTATTTATATTAAAGGCAAAGGGAGGTGTGCAATGAGCTATTCAAAGGATTCCCAGGATTTTGTTCTGAACAATTTAGTCAAACGAGTGGAAGAATTATTCGGCGAAATCGACAGTGATATTGCCACCAATCTGCTTCACAGCAACGAGGAGTATAGCAAGCTCTATTACAGACTAATAGAAATACAACAGCAATATCCAGCCGTACAAAAAGCTGTGGACGGTGAGGGCGGCGTATCATTGAACAAAGACGAACATAAGGCACTGATTGAATATTTACGGGTGTATGAAGAGACAGACTCTATGGAACGTTTGGAAGCTTATTTTCAAGGACATGCGGACTGTATGGCCTATCTGAAAAGAATTAGTGCATTATGAACCTGCAACAAAATAACCTATCAAACAGCATCGGTAAATATCCGGTGCTATTTCATTTTCAGAGGTGATAAATAATGCCCTATGTTACACAGGAGCAGATCGAGCGCGCGAAGCAAATGGACCTGCTGACTTATCTGCAATATTATGAACCCCATGAGCTGGTACGCTTTTCCGGCAATGTCTATACCACGCGCACCCATGACAGCCTGAAAATCAGCAATGGGAAATGGAACTGGTGGTCACGCGGCATCGGTGGACGCTCTGCCCTGGACTATCTCATTAAGGTGAGAGGCATGACACTCCCCGAAGCAGTGCTTCAGATAGACGGACAGGCGGCCCTTGCGCCGCCTGTTTCGCTTAAAAAAACAGAAACGGAAGGACCAAGAAAGCTTCTTTTACCGGAGAAATATGAGAACAACGACCGCGTAGTGAATTACCTCTTAGAACGAGGTATACAAATTACGCTGATAGACTATTGTCTGGATACCAGGCGACTTTATGAAAGCCGCCCTTATCACAATGCCGTCTTTATCGGTTTTGACAAAAATGGTACGCCGAAATACGCAACTCTCCGTGGAACTACAAAGCGGCGTTATATAGGTGAAGCCAACGGCAGCGACAAGCATTTCTCCTTCTCTATCCCTTCCCTGCAGAAAAGCTCAAAGCTGCACCTGTTTGAAAGCGCCATTGACCTTTTATCCTATGGAACATTGGAACTACTTTCATGCCGGGATTGGCGGGGGGATAATTGCTTGTCCCTTGCGGGGATTTATAAGCCAAAGAAAAATATCGAGGAAAGTACGCCACCTGCCGCACTTATGCAGTATCTCAAAGATTTTCCGCACATCAGCGAAATTGTCCTGCATTTGGATAACGATACACCGGGGCGGCTGGCTGCAAGAACCATTATGACCCTTCTTTCACCGTCATATGCAGTGTCCAACGAACCTCCGAAACGCGGAAAGGACATGAACAATTACTTAAAAATTGTATTAGGCATAAAACTGCAGAAGGAACCCGATCATTGTAGCCATTAATGCATCTAATTGATCTAATTGTCTCAATTATATTGTGAGAACAGAAAAAAAATCGCGACATCTCATAAGATTTTACCGAATTTTGTGATACAATAAAAAATGATTTATATCCTTGATGTGTATGAGGTGTACGATATGGGAGTCAGTTATAAAAAGCTATGGATGCTAATTATTGAGAAGGACCTGAAAAAAACGCAGGTCCGTCAAATGGCTAACGTCAGTGCAAGTACCTTTTCAAAAATGAGTAAAAACGAATATGTAGCTCTGGATGTCTTGGTTCGCTTATGTATTGCCCTTGATTGTGAATTAAGTGACATCGTCGAGATTATTCGATAATTAATCCTAACATGCAATTTAATTATTCGATCCTGGAGGTCACTTTTTATGGCAATTGAGGCAAGCGAAATATCAGAAATATTTTCTCCTGCACTGAATGAGGAATACGCAGGTAGATTTCAGTGCTTAGTTAAGAGACTCGGAGAGGTCTTCCCTAATTATAGGGATTTATTAATAAAGCAAGAGATAATTGCTACCGAAGACAGTATCCCTGACAACGATTTTGAAGGGTTAAGATACATAGCAGCCCTTAGGGTTCTGTATGATTTAACTCAGCAGGGCTGGGGCCTTGAGGTACAAAACAATATAGAGCTTTACTTGACGATGCTTACTGAGAATTCTAACAACAAAGACTATATCCGGAATCGCTTGAGCACCGAAAGAAAGGCGCAATTTAAGGTCAAATCAACGCTACGCTTTATTGAGCATATGGAGCGTGTAAAGGTATATCATGGTCGTAAGATATCCATTAAAAACCTGATCGGCAGCAAAGAGGCTCTGATCCAGGCTATTAATAATAAGCAGCGTGTCGTTGATCCCTATATTCAACTAGTAACTCATTCAATTGATGAGCATACGGGCTATCGTGATACAGACATATGGAGATATTTCAGGTATACCTGGTCTATCCCGTATAAATCCATGCCGGGACGAAATCTGTTCTACCTTGTAAGGGATCGCGCACAGGAATTTCATCCGGTCATTGGTATCTTCGCATTAGGAAATTCCGTGTTAAATTTGAAGGTTCGTGATAATGAAATTGGCTGGACAGTAGATGCCATTCGCTCTGCATTAAAGCGCAAAGCCTCTAAGGAAATCAGCACTCAGGAGGTAAGTCAGACTAACGGTAAAACAGTAACCTCTAAGCGAATACAAAATTTAGAAACTGAAAAGGAGCATATAGCCAGGATTACAGCTTATTCTCCTCAAATCATGGATGTTCTGCTTAGGAATTTGAAAAATGCGATCAATGATATATATGTACAGGATCTTGGCTATCATAGGGGAACCAAATATCCATCAGAGAAAACAATTAACGAGCTAAAAAGCCTATATGAGGAGTTGCGCAAGCAAGCAATAGATAATAAAAAAACAGCCAGGGTTACGGACTGGGAGAGTGAAACAAAGGAGATTCTTTTCAAAAAAAAGCGGACCTTCGAGCTGGCAAAGCTGCTTGACGCAATGCGCTGGTTCAATCACTTTAAGTGCGACAGCTATACAAAATGGCTTGATGCTATGATAAAAAGTGAGCAAGGTCGTAAAGCCATAAACGTCGCTCTTGTTGCGAATAGAAAAACAAAAATCGGCTCCAATATGATGGAGATCATCGTATGTGGTGCTATACCACCCTACAATGAGTTACTGGGCGGTAAGCTAGTGAGCATTTTAGCCTGCAGCCCTATTGTAATCCGCGATTATACTGAGAAATATGCAAACCAAGTTAGTGAAATTGCATCTCGAATGAAAGGTAAAAGAGTAATTCGCGACAGTCGGCTTGCCTTTTTAGGTACGACCAGCCTCTATTCCTTGGGAAGCAGCCAATATAATCGAATCAAGGTTCCGATAAATGATGACTTTACTCTCCAGTTTAAGAAAATGGGAATTACTGAGGGCTACGGAACCGTTTATTTCTCCAAGGAAACCACCGATGCAATGATGCACCTTTTAGAGCTTCAGGATGGCGGGCGCAGAATAAACCATGTTTTTGGCGAGGGTACAAGCCCCCGCTTTCGCTTAATCAGCAGAGGGCTCAGCACAATAGGCATTAAAGCTGACGCTTTTCTGAAGCACTATTCTCCAAGGATTGTATATTCGATGGAGTTGGCATCAAATACAAATGAATTTCTCCTTGGCTATACAGATGAGCTGAATTACCCTTTTGACATCACCAACGATGAGGATATTAGAGCAAAAACGCAGGACATGATCGAATATTGGTATAAGCGATGGATGAGTAAAAGGCTTCAAACCGTTGATATTATTCAGCGGCTCCAGGACTTTACTCCCGAAAGCATCATACTGAGCTATACGAGGTGAGGTTATGAACAGCCTACAATTTATCAAAAAGCTCTATAACGGGAAGAATTGTTATTCTGACTCTCTTACTGAGGACGAAATAGCCCTGCTCCATATTCCCTCCGGCGTTGAGCGAATCGTTGAGGAAATGGTGGATGCCAATCGCATCGTGTTTCTCACCGGAAATCCAGGTGACGGTAAAACGTATATTATTCGTGCCATGGAAGCAAAGCTGGCACAAAAGGGTGTTTATATCGAAAAGGATATGAACAGTGTCACTGATGAGAAAATGAACGATGTCATCAGAAAAATTGTTGAATGCTACCACAATAATAAAAGCTGCATAATTGCAGCAAATGAATTCCCGTTCTTTAAGCTTATAAGAGCCTCAAGAGAGCTTGCTCCAGAGCTACATAATGAGCTGATAAATGTGAAAAAAAACGTTATTATTTATGACTATTCTATCTTTCAGCTGCGCCGTATTTGCATCATAGACTTAAACGAGAGAAATTTGCTTGATAAGGATCGTAGCATGGTTCCATCCATTGTAAGCAAATTTGTGGAGCTATTAAAGGACAGCGCTGGTGTTAATCCTGTGCTTGACTATAATGTAACGGCACTGCAAAACAAGCTTGTAATTGATCAACTTCTGCGGCTTTTTAATCTGGTTGCAATGAGCGGAGAGCATTTTGCTATTCGAGATGTCCTTGGTACGCTTGCCTATGCCATGACTACCTGCACAGTAGATGACGAGGATATTAATAGCTATTACTATGATGCATTGTTCTCTGGCGAAAACGAGCTAATGTCCTTTATTGCTCAGTTTGATCCCGTTCTCCTTTCTAAACCCAGCCTGGACGAGCAGCTATGGAACGGGGAAAAAACAGACGGCTGGCTTATGGGTGCCCCTCCAAAATGGCCAAAAGAGCTTACTGATGAAAGCGTCGAGGAGGCAACAAAGCTATTTAAATCTATAAAGCGTAAATTCTATTTTGAAAACATATACTCCAAGGGGCTAAGCGAACTTCAGCCTGTTGATTACACTTACTGTGAAAGCATTTTTGTAAGCCTAGGCAGTACACGCAGTAAAAGAGGCATCCTTAACATGCTTATTAACTCAATGAATCGTTTGTTTCTGTCAACAGACGATGAAAAGGAGCGGTTAAGAATTTGGACCTCGCACAGCTATGATCTTAGCCGTGAAACTGGCGCTGCCGTCTCAACAAAATATGTCGATGCCTTAGATCTTGATTTGGTCTATCCTGAGCCAATCTCCTGGCTGAAGGATATGGAATTTACACCAGACAGCCTTGTTATAAAGCTAAAAAGGGACAATAACTCACCGAAGCTCGAAATAGACGTGACGTTATTGCGTGGTCTTATAAGCATTAAAAATGGATATCCTGCCAGTCTGCTTTCGAGGCAATATGAGCAGGCTATCTCCCAGTTTACACAGGCCTTAGCCGCAACCTCCGCCGCAAGAGACTATGGTGATGGAGAGCTCTTGATAGCCAACCGACGAGAGGGCTCAAGGAAAAAGATATTTATTGAGGACAATAAATATAGCTTTCATGACGGGGGTGAATTCTAATGGCGCGTGAAGTAGATATATTAGATGAATATGGTGCAGAAATTGGGGCTGCACTTGGCTTCAATACAACCTCGAATTCTACAAAGCCTCTTTCCATTGCAAACGCCTTATTCCGGTCCTGCTTGAGGACAATTTGTGACACTAAGGACATTCATGAATGGATTGTAAGTGAACGAAGAAATAGCGATAGAATTTTAAAGTCATCAGAAATACGAGATAAATATCAGCATATTCTGGTACGTGGTGCGAATGAGTCAATTGACGACATTAAGGAGGCTCGGTTCGTCCTTGAGCAAGTTTTCAATCCTGATTCAACAGTTTATCCAAGCTATCAAGATTCTGTAATGAATATACCTTCACGTTGGCTTGTACGCCCTTCCTTTAAGGCTGAAGCAAGGATAGGGGATTTCATTTATGAAATCCTTAGCTGTCCCATTAATGGAAAGGCTTCTCCTGCGATTGAGCTTATAAAAGCTGCTCTTAAGGATGACGACGACGATATCTCTCGCCTCATAAAACCAATATTAACAAGCGCTTATAAGGATAAGGAGCGCATATTGGATGTTGAAATCAACATCCAAAGCATTAGCTTAAATAGTAGCAAACAGGCCATAAGAAAGGGCTTTGATAATCTGACCGCAAATATGCATTATACTGGTCAAGCCCGCAACTCACTTCTTGTGCTGAAACGTATGGTAAATTACGCCGCTTTTGCGTCGTATTATTATTTGGTTGACGTAAATAACGCAGAATACAAAGGCGATAGGATTCCGCTTTTACTTGATTCCTTCTCTGATTTAGATGCCATTGAGCGTGCAAGTGAGCTGTGCTACATTGCATGTAAAAAGTCTGTTGAAGCGTATGCCGTTAACCTGCTTGAGGATATCATACGTAGGGAAAGGCTTGTAGCGGACATTACGAGTGTGGACGCATGCAGAGCTTTCATTAAAGGCATGCCGTTAAAGTCTGCTAAGGAGAGGAAGAATGCCCGTGATGCCTTATTACAATACTTTGAAACCTTTTATGCTGGCGGAGATGAACCATTAAGAGCCTTGTCGCGGGCACTTCAGTTTGCTATCTATACGTTTACATACCCAAACAATACTCCCTCCGATTTCTGCCGCGTACTGGGAACAAGAGCGGGATTGGTAGGACCCGGTGGCGGAGCTAAGTTTAAGAGATTGCTTATTCATCGCTTTCTGCTTGAAACCATTGTTTTAAGCACTGTAAACCTGAAGGGCATGCCCGATGGCATTGAGCTACGTGAGCTTGGAGAGCTTTTGAGATCGCAATACTACATACTAATTGGTACCGATACTGATAAGGATTATTCCTTATTGGATCAAGCTAAAATTGCGCAAGACGCACCTGAGGATTTACGCGGTGAATTAGCAAGCAATGCCCGCTCCATTGCCGATATGCTTATTACCATGGGCTTGGCAAAAAGATATGCCGATGGTGTTACTATAATAGGATGGGGGCTGTAAAATGCAAACGCTTCTAACTAAGGTAATTATTCAAGCTGTAATGGCCAAAGAAAATGCAGATGGCTTTGGCGTTTCCATAATAAATTTGCCAGAGCTGGACTACAGCCTGCTAGTCCAAGGCATTAAGCAGCGCAAGCGCTTAGAAATCTATTTTCTCGGCTTTCAAAGAGAGCAGCTTGCGCATTTGCAAAGCAGCCTTCCTCAAATTAATGATGTTTGCTATTTCTTTACTGTAGAGGAGGCTGAGGACTCCAGAAACAGTGGTGCCGAGGATGTATTTCGAGTGCATATCGTAAAAAATCAGGAGCTTGAAAAAGTATCCTCGTTGCGCTGGTACGACACTATAGGCATGGATCAGGTATATAAAAGAAGCTGCGAATATGTGAGGAAAACTCTCTCGCCCTCAAATGATACCATTGCAAACCTGCTTAAAGCCCTGGGGCGTCAAGATATCAGAAGCATACTGAATTTTGAAAGGGTGCTTTGCTACCTTGAGGCATTGCTTAACACCCCATCAGAGCAATTACCACAGGCCATATCAGACAATCTGTATATGCTGGGCCTGCTTGCGCATAAGGGCTTTGGAATAGGTGCGCCGACAATAGATGACTTCCGCTCAAAAATAAAACGTAATCACGAGCTGACCCGAAAAATCAGCAGCCTTGAGCAAAAGGAGCGTCAGAATATCACAAGCTACGCCTCCGTTAACCCTGACAATGAGCTAACAAGGCTAATCCTAAACTATTATCGAACAAGGGATATTGAGCTATTAAGGCAGATGGATGTTGACGAGGTTGAAAAATGCCTGAAAAGTGCCGCAACATCGACAGGCTCTAATCCAAAGAAAAATTCTAAGGCTTCAACAGTAAACGCAACCACTGCTGCGGCACAATTAGTATTTGATAATGATCTCGATCAAATTGATGAGGTTATTGATAAGGTACAGCAGGCCGTCGATGAGCGCTCGGACACTGACAAGGCTGATAAGGTGGAAATATCCGTAGGCAGCGCAAAAATGAAGATCTATGTTGAACCTACAACTGAAGCCATTGCACAGACTGTATCAACAGAGGAATATTGGGGTGGCAGGATCTATGCAGAGGTAAAAAACCCCAAGGACGTTCTTGACGCACTGAAAAAATATGAGCTCGACCCTTTTGATGCCAGCTACACCAACAAACGTATCAGAGAGTATTTAAGCAGAGCAAAACGATACATCACTGATTCTGAGGCCGCCGAGGAAATTTTCTCATCCTTTGAGGCGTTTGCTTTATGCAGGGAAAAAATACTTCCTTATAGCAAGCGTCTGCAGGATATCCCTATGCTTCAGGTGATTAACAAATATAAGGACTTTGCAGAATACCTTTCCTCCTATGAACGGCTGCTGATCTCAATTAAAAATCATTTTGCGGTCCTGTGGAGCGTGGATTCAGTTGGAGCAAAGGATATTGTCAACACCATTATCTCTCTGGACTTTTTATATGTGCTTGGTACAGACAGTAGCCATGTGATCCCTACACCACTCCATCCCCTTTACCTGTGGAAATACATTAAGCTGGCACAGGAGATGCTGGAGTCGGGTAGGCTTGAGGATGGTCAGGACTGCTATCTCTCGGAGGATGACAAGACCTTCATTATTCGTAAGGCTGAGGATATCCCAGATCCTCTGACATTGGTGCTTGTGCCGAACAGCATTGCTGAAAGCTCTGAATGCCTGCCAATTGCAGGCAGAATTGGTTGCTTGCCAGTATATTCCACCAAGCCTCAAATCAACGAGGGTGAAACGGGGATGGAGGCTGTGCAGCAGGGCATTATCCGGTATATGTGCCTTTATCCGCATTCAAGCATGATGCTACGCATTACCCTTATAAATCCTCCCACAGTAGAGGCTGTCGTCGATATGCTCAAAAGGCTTGATAAGGATAAGGAATTTGCAGCCTTTGGTTCGGTCGGCATTGATCTGTCCATATATCGAACCAAGGAGGCTTCCTCTGATTGGATGGAGATTCAAGACAAGTCCTTGAATGAGGGAATGCTTGGCAAGATTAAGGGCAAAAAGTCCGGACGCTTTAACCTTTCAATTGTAAACCAAAAGCTCTCATACACAGAAATTATTTGCAGGCTAAATCGTGAGCAACATCTACTTGTCGTTTTTGATCCCAATGAGAAGCAAATTGATTTGGCACGTAATAGCCGACATATCCATATCCATCCCCTATGCGTACCCAAGGTCTATGAATACAACCGTATTCAGGGGAGTGTAAGAATTCGACCTGCTAACGAGGGCGGAATATTTGCTGATTATGCAGGAATCCTGGAAAAGCTTCGTGAGCAGCCCTCATCCTTTGGACATCGAAGCGTATTTATGAATTCTCCCCTGCAGGAGGATACCTACAAGCAACTGCTTGGTCTTGCAGACTGGCTGATGATCCTTGACCAGAATCTAAAAAGCTGGGATATATCTCTGCGGTCAGCAAGCGAAAAGCTGTTTTATAAGGGCTATGATTACCGTTCCATCGGGATATATTCAAAAAACAGCGGTAAGTTCGTCCTCGGCTACAATCAGCTTATTGCGTCCTTGGGTAACTATATCCCAAATGATGACGGCGTTAAAAATGTTATAAGGGCAATAAGAGACATTAATGATGATGGACTGCTGAGCATTGCCTCACACTCCACAAATAGCATTTTTGATCAAAATCATGGCAAGGGCAGCCTTGGACTTGCACTTGCCGCAATACACTACAAGCAAAGGCACCCGGCATCACTTTTGGTAGGCCTTGATACTCAGCTTGCCCGTGAATGGTTGTCGGATCGCGAGGATGGTAAACTTCCAGATTTAATCGGACTTCGGTTTTCTTCGCAGGATACTGCACCACAGATTGATATTATTGAGGTCAAAACTCATGCCGACTACACCATTACACAGGGTACTATCTCTGGACATGCTGTGGAGCAGACCTTAATACTTGAGGGATTATTGAGTGAAATGTTTGGCTATAGCGAGAAAATCACCACTGTATCACGAAAGGAAATTCTCCGAGAACAAGTCTTTGAGTGCCTGTTCCATTCAGAGCTATCGTCTGATGAAAAATATGAGCATACTCAATGGCTTAATGGGCTGTTTGCTGGTAAGTACGCCTTTGGCCTTACAAAGACAATATGTCATGTCGATTTTGAAAGTGCTACGACCTCTGAGGAGATATATCCTGGCGAGGGCGATGCATCACATGAAAGCTTTAGGCTACTTAGGCTTGGCAGCTCGGATATACAGGCTTTACTTACTAACACAGAAACTACTCATCTGGAAAGTACCCCTGATCCGGTACCCTCAAATATGCAGGAGACACCGGTGGAGCAGGCTACCCCTGCTACTCAGGAGCAGTCTGCTGAACAGCCAGGAGCGCATGCTGCTGTAGAGGAACACTCACAGAATGCTGATGACACTGCATCGACGGCAAAAGCACAAGCTGACGAAGGACAGACTCTCTCAGCATCTGTCAACGAGCCTGTGATTAGCCCTGAGATCAAGGAGAAATGCATTCGCCTGAATATTATCCTCAAGGGGTATGGAATTAAGGCTAACCCTGTGGATGAAAGCCTTGTACAGCAGGCCGCACGCTTTACACGTTTCAAAATTGAGTTGAAGCCTGGCGAGACTATTAAAAAGCTGATGGATAAGAGCCAGGATATTGCACGTGAGCTTGAAGCCTTTGGTGAAATCTTCATTGATAATATTAAGGGTACCCGATATGTTGGCATGGATGTTCCCCTTGCAGACATTGGAAAGCCCTTGATACTGCTCGAAAATCTGCATAGGCTAAATAATGGCGCAGGCTCACTTAATGTCTTAGCTGGACAGACACCAGATGGCTCATATCAGCTTATTGATTTGGCAAGAGCTCCTCACATGCTTATTGCAGGAACTACCGGCTCAGGCAAAACAGTATTTTTATACTCAATAATCGTCAGCCTGTTACAGAAGCTTGGTCCAGAGGATTTGGAGCTTCTTATTGTAGATCCAAAGCAGACAGACTTTCATTTCTTCGAGGGTATTCCGCATCTTCGAGGGCAAAGGGTTCTGACTGATGCCAATGAAGCACTGGATGCGTTAGAGCTTATTAATAGTAAGGAAAAAGAGATACGTACCCAGCTTATTCGTTCAGTTAATAGTCGAGATATTGATTCCTATAACGGAAAAAATCCAGATAAGCGCATGAAGCGATTGGTTGTAATAATTGATGAGTATGCAGATTTAGTGCAGGCCGCAGAGCTACAGGGTAAGGATGTGCGAAGGAGTTTTGAAACCAATCTCTGCATGCTTGCTCAGCGAGTACGTAATTTAGGTATCCATTTAGTCATTGCTACTCAGCAGCCCAGAGCAACAATTGTAACCTCATCATTAAAGGCCGTGTTACCATATCGTGCATCCTTCAGGCTGCCCTCTCATGTCGATTCTCAGACGATTCTGGATCGCGCTGGTGCCGAGGATTTGCTAGGCAAAGGCGATATGCTGCTGATGACCGATAGTGATATCATTAGAATGCAAGGCTTTTATATTTCTGAGGAGCAGCTATTAAGCTTCATCGAGTCCAAAAAATAAGGAGCATAACACGTGTGATTTCATCAGAGAAGCCCATAGAGGGCATATTCATAAAAGAGCGGAAAAACCGCTTTATATGCGAGGTTATGGTGGAGGATGAGGCCATAGAATGCTATGTCCCATCCTCCTGCCGTCTTGATAATTTCATCGACCTACATGGAAAGCGAGTGCTTCTGCTCCCGACAGAAGCACCGAGCGCAAGGACAAAGTTTTCATTGTTTGCCGTTCCCTATAAGCGCAATCATATCTTTCTAAACATTGGAAAAGTCAACAGTGTGATTGAGCGAGATATTAAAAAAAGATGCTTTTCCACTCTCGGCAAACGGTCTGAAATTTATAGGGAATATAAAATCGGCTCTTATAAAAGCGATCTATTCATCGCAAATAGCAGCACTCTTCTGGAGGTTAAGAGTATACTTTCTTTAAGGAAGGGCGCGGTGTTTCCAACCGTTTTTTCTCAGCGAACCCTCAAGCAACTTAAAGAGATATCCTCATTGATGGATAGAGGATATAATGCAGCCCTTGTCATTGCTTCCTTGAGTCCGTATGTGGAGCAGATCCAAATTGATCGTGTTTCACCATTTTACGAAGTATTAATGCCCTGCATTGAAAAGGGTATGCAGCTACTTGCTGTATCCTTACATATTATCCAAGGCGAGGCACGAATCAAGAGGAAAATCAAAATAGAGTGGTAAGCTCAAATACAAAGACCACCTATAAAAATAATCTAATTAAATATTAAGATGAGCAGGGCGATGACCTCCTGCTCTTTCTTTTTCGGCTGGTTATCCTTGAGAACAAGCGTAACCACTCTTTCAACACAAGACCCTGTCTTGTGTTGCAGCAAGCACTGAATTTGGCTATCCAAATTCACTTGTTAGGGGCTTCTGCCCCTAATACCCCTTACGCTTCTCTCTATTTTAATTACAAAATCAATGTTAATTATGAAGGACGCCGCGCTTTTGCACCCTGCACGAAAGGAGCCTGAACGATGAGAAAACGGGGAATTCCAGTCCTTATCCGGCTCAATGTCCAGGAACAACAGAACCTTGCCAAGCAGGTAAAAAAATCAGGACTTTCACAGGAAGCATTTATTCGTTCCCTTATCAACGGCTATGTACCCAAGGAACTGCCCCCTCCCGATTACTTTTCCATGACGAGAGAGCTTCATGCCATCGGCAGCAACCTGAACCAGATCGCGGCAAAGGCCAATGCCACCGGGCATATTGACACGACGGTATTTCAGTATGAAGCCAACCGGCTCAGAAAGGCGGTTCAGGATATTATACAGGCGGTCACAGCCCCGGAAAGGAGGAATACCGATGGATGAGAAAATGCGGCTAATCAACCGCATTGCTCAAAATTTTGCGGACTACAAGACAAGGATGCTCAAGCCGGACAGCCAAGCCGTCTTCGAAGAAGCAGAAGAAATCTCCGCTTATACGCAGGCTTATCAATATATGACGAAAAATCACCGCAGTAAGCCGGGAGAATGTGATAGGCAAGACAGTCTTGCGGATTACCCTATGGTAAAAAAACATGGAGAACCGGAGCGATGATCTATGGCAACCACAGCAATATGGGATATAACCGACCGCCTTGACCGAGTGATCGACTACGCCACCAATCCTCAAAAGACAGAGAACCTTGATTTTTCCAGCCCCGACTTTCGGGGCATGCGAAATGTGTTGGACTATACTCAGCAGGATGCTAAGACCGAAAAGCAATTCTATGTAACCGGAATCAACTGTGATATTGATACCGCCTGTGAGCAAATGAGCCGGACTAAGCTCCAATTTCAAAAGACGGACGGCATTCTGGCCTTTCACGGCTACCAAGCCTTTGCACCGGGAGAGGCCACCCCTGAAACCGCTCATGCTATCGGCGTAAAGCTGGCAAAAGGGCTATGGGGCGACCGCTTTGAAGTAGTAGTCTCCACTCATCTTGACAAGGAGCATCTTCATAATCATTTTGTCCTGAACTCCGTATCCTTCATTGACGGCAAGCGGTATTACGACAACAATGCCACCTATGCCCTCATGCGGCAGACCTCCGACCGGCTGTGCCGTGAATACTCCCTGTCCATCATTGAAAACCCAAAGCCGGGCAATTCCAAGCACTATGCCGAATGGAAGGCCGAACAGGAAGGTACACCCACCTGGCGGGGCTTAATCCGTGAGGATGTGGATAAAGCCATTGCTGCCTCCATGACCTTTACTCAGCTTATTGCTTCCCTCCGGGGACAGGGCTATGAGGTGAAAACCGGCGTGAAATATATAGCGGTTCGACCCCCGGGAAAGGAGCGTTTTGTCCGGCTCAAGACTTTGGGGAATGATTATACCGAGGAGGCCATCAAGCAGCGCATCCTGCAAAATCGGAGTCCCAAACGCCCTCCGCCTCTACCGGAGCCGAAACAAAAACGCTATACCATGAAGAGCCCTGTAAAAACCAATAAAAGGATAACCGGCCTGCGAGCCCTGTATTTTCACTATTTATATAAGATGGGGATTCTCCCCCGGAAACGTGCGTCCAGCAAACGGACGCATTTTTTATTGCGCGAAGATCTCCGGCATCTGGCGGAAATCACCG
The DNA here is from genome assembly GCF_036763075.1 of Desulfotomaculum sp. 1211_IL3151. Lineage (NCBI taxonomy): Bacteria > Bacillati > Bacillota > Clostridia > Eubacteriales > Desulfotomaculaceae > Desulfotomaculum > Desulfotomaculum sp. 1211_IL3151. Next base: position 105,498 of record NZ_JBAIYV010000025.1, read on the forward strand.
CGCAAACCAAGCTGCTCTGCGCTCACCTTATTTCGAGCAAGGAACAGCTTTTAACATATCAAAAAAGCGTGGAGCAGGAAATGAGCGCCCTGTACACCGACCGTAAATCTTTATACAACCGAATACGCCGCTGTAAAAACGAGGAACAGATATCGGCATATAAGGCGCAAATCAAAGAGCTTTCCAAAAAGCTCTCCCTGCTTCGCAAGGAGGTGAAGCTCTGTACGGGTATCCTCTCCCGTTCCGGGGAGATGCAGGAAAAGCTGTCCCGGATTAGGCAGGAGGAAATTGAGCAGCGAAAGGAGGAAAAGACCTATGAACAGCGGGGCCGACGCAGCGGATCAAATCGTCAATATGAGTCTTAAAGGGATTGAGGTGGTTGCCAAAATCTCCGGCGAGGGTGCAAAAAACCTTGTCACCTATCTGTATGCCGTGCTGAAGGACCAGAAAAAAAACAGGGGCAAAACCCGCCTGGAAAGCCTTTTACGCAGCGGCAAGGAGCTAAAAGTCTTTGCGGTCAGAAACGAGGACTTAAAGCAATTTACCTATGAAGCCAAACGCTATGGCGTTCTGTACTGTGCGTTGCGTGACAAAAAGAGCCTGGACGGGATGTGTGACATTATGGTGCGGGCCGAGGACGCTTCTAAAATCAACCGTATTGTGGAACGCTTCAAGCTGGCGACAGTAGATACCGCAAGCATCAAGAGCGAAATCCAGAAATCCAGAGCCGCTAAACAAGCGGAGAAAACACCGGATGAAAAAGCCTCTGCCGAAAAAGGAACACCCACCGAAAAAAGCACGGACGATTTTCTGGATGAGCTTATGGCAAAGCCCGACCCGCCGGAGCCGGTCAAGGAGCAAATCGACAACCCAAACCCCACGACGGCGAAGACGGAGAAACCCCTTCCGTCCGAGCCTACCTCCGAATACAGCGGGAAATCCGCCGAGGGTACGAGTGAGCCGGAACGGAAATCCGTCCGTCAGGAGCTGAAGGGAATCCGGGAGGCGCAAAAGGAGCAAGCGGAACCCAAGCGTGAACCGGCCAAAGAGAAATCTAAAGCCGACAAAATGCCATCTAAATCCAACGGGCCGAAAACAAAGGCCAAATCTAAAAAACCGAAAGCGAGGTAAACCCTATGAGTAATTTTGATGATCTTTTCCGGCGTGAAAATGAGCAGCCCGCCCTTCAAAACGGCCTTCCCTTTGACAAGGAGGCATGGGCTCAGAAAAAGCAGGAGCAGCGGGAAATGGTCTATGGCATGATCGACGACACGGCAGCAGCCGTATCCCAGGACGGCACAAAGTTTCAGGGCTATCTGGATATGCAGAGCCGTTTTGACCGCTACAGCGTATCCAACGCTCTTTTAATCCTTGCACAAAAACCCAATGCCACCCGCATTGCGGACTTTGACACTTGGAAGGAGCAAGGCGCGTACATTCGCAAAAAGGAATCCGGATTCTACATCCTGGAGCCAGGCGAGGAATACCAGCGTGAGGACGGAACCACCGGCATCAGCTACAACCCCAAAAAGATGTTCGACATCTCTCAGACCGGGAATAGCCGCAAGCGGGAAACACCCTCCTATTCCGATGAGCGTACCCGCCTCAAGGCACTGATGGATCACGCGCCCACCCCCATCCGTATCAGTGAAACCCTACCGAGCGGCGTGAACGCCCTGTACCGGCCGGACACGCGGGAAATCCAAATCCGGCGGGGCATGGACGCGGGCAGCATCTTCCGCGCTCTTTCCCAGGAGCTTGCCCACGCGGAAATGGACAAAGGCGACGGAAGCTACAACCGCACCAAGCATGGTTTTCATGCTTATTGTGCGTCGTATATGTTATGCAAACAATACGGCGTGGAAACAGGCGGCTTTTATCATTTTGACGGCGCTCCCCAAGAGTTGGCCGCACTGGAACCACAGGAGATCCGCGCCGAACTGTCCGTCATCAGGGAGGCTGCGGGAGAAATCTCCGGCCGGATGTACCGGATGCTTAACCAGCAGCGGCAGCAAAAGCGGCAGGAGCCGGAACGATAATGGGAGGAATCAGCCATGAAGGAGGAAAAACGGGTGTTGACCCTTGACCAGTATGAGCATGGTGTCATGGTCAACGCCCTCAATGAACTGCGAAACGACCTGATCGAAGAAAAACGCCCCACCGATGCCGTGGACGACCTGCTTTTGAAAACCATAGACGCCCCGACCAGAAAGCAAAAGCGCAGGAGCAATGATGAAACGCGATGAAACCGCAAGGAGTAACCTGATACTCTTTGCGGTTTTTTTAATTCCCGTGGTGTGGGCAGCCTTGCTGACCGCCCCTTTCCTTGCTGGGGGACTTCCCGAAATCCTTGCAAACCTCACGGCGGCGATGAACGACCCGTTTCACATCCAATGGGTGGACAATACAACCAAGTGCATCCTGCTCTTTGTCGCCGCCTACGGCATGGGCATCGGGATTTATTTTTCCACCAAACGTAATTACCGGCGCAGGGAGGAACACGGCAGCGCCCGCTGGGGCGGCGCGGCGGCTGTTAATAAAAAATACCGCGATAAAGACCCGCGGAAAAACAAGCTCCTGACACAGAGCGTCCGCATCGGTCTAGACGGCAGGAAGCACAAACGGAATCTGAATGTCATGGTGGTGGGCGGCTCCGGTTCAGGCAAAACGAGGTTTTACGCCAAGCCCAACGTCATGCAGGCCAATACCTCTTTTGTCATTCTTGACCCCAAAGGAGAAATTTTAAGAGATACCGGAAACCTGCTCAAAGCAAAGGGCTACGAAATTAAGGTGCTGGATTTAATCAATATGCCCCTGTCCCACTGCTACAATCCTTTCGCCTATCTCAAAGATGACAAGGACGTACTGAAGCTCGTTACCAACCTGATCCGCAATACCACACCGAAAGGAAGCAATACCAACGACCCCTTTTGGGAGCGTTCCGAAACGGCACTTTTGGAGGCGCTTATCCTCTATCTGCTGTACGAAGCGCCAAAGAATGAGCAGAATTTCCCGATGGTCATGGAAATGATCGCCGCCGCTGAGGTGCGGGAGGATGACGAAACCTACCAAAGCCCCCTTGACGAGCTGTTTGAGCGCCTTGCCATGCGGGAGCCGGAGCATCTGGCGGTGAAGCAGTACAACATCTTCAAGCTGGCGGCGGGCAAGACCGCCAAATCTATTTTAATCAGCCTGGGCGTCCGTTTGGAGAAGTTCAACCTGTCCACCATCGCCGGAATTACCACGGCGGATGAAATGGAACTGCCCTCTATCGGGGAGAAAAAGACCGCGCTGTTTGCCGTAATTCCTGACAATGACAGCAGCTTCAACTTTATTGTCGGAATGCTCTACACCCAGCTTTTCCAAAGCCTCATGTACCTTGCAGACTATAAGTACGGAGGCCGTCTGCCCGTCCATGTCCATTTTGTCATGGACGAGTTTGCGAATGTGGCCCTGCCGGATGAGTTTGACAAGCTCCTTTCTACCATGCGTTCAAGAGAAATATCCGTATCCATCATCCTGCAAAATCTGGCGCAGTTAAAAGCCCTGTTCAAAGACACCTGGGAATCCATTGTGGGCAACTGCGACGAATTTCTTTACCTGGGCGGCAATGAGCAAAGCACCCATAAGTATGTTTCCGAGCTTTTAGGCAAGGAAACCATCGACATGAACACCTACGGACAGAGCAAAGGGCGAAGCGGCAGCTATTCCATCAATTATCAGCTTTCGGGGCGGGAGCTTTTGACCCCGGACGAGGTGCGGATGCTGGATAACCGTTACGCCCTTTTGTTTATCCGTGGGGAACGTCCTATCCAAGACGAAAAATTTGATATTCTCAAACATCCCAACGTAAAGCTGACCGTTGACGGCAGTGGCAAGCCGTTCCAGCACGGCGGCACGGAATATGCGCTGGATTGGCAAGCCGTGACCTTAAACGAGGAAAGCGACTATGAGCTTCTTTCTGAGGAAGAACTCGAAACCCTATTCCAATCTTAAAAACAGGAGGAATACTTTTATGAAGCTATCCAAGAAAATCAAAAGAGGGTTTTTCATCTACTGCGTACTGGTATTGATACTGACCCTTTTTATTACTCCCGCTTATGCGGCAAACGACCCTCTGCAGGTAATCAATAACCTGTCCGACTTTATCTTCGGACTAATTCGCGCCATCGGGCTAATCCTGCTGGGCTTCGGCATTGTGCAGATCGGCCTTTCCCTCAAATCGCACGACCCTTCCCAAAGAGCCAACGGTTTCCTTACCCTTGCGGGTGGTGTCATCATTACCTTTGCGAAAGAAATTCTGAATCTAATCACAGGAGGTTAATTGCCATCTTTAATACATTTCCGATCACTGAAAAAATGCACATTCATTCGCTGAACGGCGAGTTGCGGGAAGCGACCATCGTCAAAAGGCTGGGCGACAACGATTATCTCGCCGAATATAACGGTATCAAGTGCCATGCGATCTACAACCCGTTCGTCAATCATTTCTATGTGGATGACAAATACGGCGTTATCAGGGACAAAGTGCCCGGCAGGGATGACTCATGCCGGTAACGATCAATAAAGGCAGACCCGCGCTTCATGCGCGGGCTTTGCCTTGGAAACGAGGTGAGTTTATTTGGAAAACGGCAACTGGGTGATTGATAATCTCAACAATGCCCTGCAAACCTGGAACAATAAACTGGCGGAAATCTGGCAGATCGTCACCCAATCTCCCACAGAATTTAAGGGCGGTGGCATCTGGAACGTCATTGTAAATATTCACGGTGCATTGCAGGCCATCGGCCTTGCCCTGCTGGTATTGTTCTTCGTCATTGGTGTAGTCAAGACCTGCGGCAGCTTTGCCGAGGTAAAAAAACCGGAACACGCTCTGAAGCTATTTATACGCTTTGCTCTGGCAAAGGGCGTTGTCACCTACGGACTGGAGCTGATGATGGCACTGTTCAATATCGTGCAGGGAATCATCTCCACTATCATGAACAGCGCAGGCTTCGGTACGACAACGAACACTATTTTGCCGAATGAAATTGTGAGGGCTGTTGAGGAATGTGGTTTTTTAGACAGCATCCCTTTGTGGGCGGTGACACTCATCGGGGGCCTGTTCATCACGGTGCTGTCTTTCATCATGATTCTGTCGGTCTATGGCCGGTTCTTTAAGCTCTACCTTTACACGGCAATCGCCCCCGTTCCTCTGGCCTCCTTTGCGGGAGAACCGAGCCAGAGCGTCGGCAAAGCCTTTCTAAAAGGCTACGCCGCCGTATGCCTGGAGGGAGCGATCATTGTTTTGGCCTGTATTATCTTCTCTGTCTTTGCGTCCTCCCCGCCGATGGTGGATACCAGCGCCAGCGCCGTGACAATGGTATGGGCGTATATAGGGGAGTTGATTTTTAACATGCTGGTGCTGGTGGGCGCTGTCAAAATGGCCGACCGGGTAGTACGGGAAATGATGGGACTATAATGTTCAAAAATGCACCGTTTTGAAGCGCAAGGGATTTCATTGGTCCCCGCGGGAGGGCGCATGGCAACGTCGGCTTAACGGCAATGCCATCTATGCCGTGAACTATGTTAATTTTGTCAAGCCGTTTGACGGCAAAAGGCCAACAGATTTGCAGCCGAAAGCTCCGAGCCGGAATACCGAGGCTCGGTGATAAAGACGAATGACAGGGTTATGAAAAGATAACGGAAATGAAAATCCGGTATCTTTATATATCCTTGAACTGAACGCCTTCGCCATAAACGACAGGTTTTCCTGTTCTTGGATCAAGCAAATCTCCCTGCTCGTTAAACTGAACTTTTTCAAGAGGTAGGCCCATCTCCCTTGCCCGCCGAATCTGCCATGCGACATCATCCTCAAAGTATTTCTCGTCCCGTCTGCGCTGTATCGCCTTTATCAGTGACACAATCCAGCTTAACGCGGTCAGGCCAATGATGATATACAACCCCATTAGAACCAACGACTCATGTTCTGTCGTCCATCGTGTAAAAAAGGTGCTGACAACAGCGACGAGCACATAAATAAGCGAAATACCAAGACGGAGCTTTCCGGCCACTCTAAATATAAAGGAGAGAATGAGCAACGCCGCCGTAAGGCAGAGGGAAACGATTGCTGCGGTTGGCATAATGGACACTCCTTCTTATGCAGTTTATTATTTCCATTATATCACGCGGCGCAAGTGTAAAAAATTATTGCCACGAAAGAGGTTCAACATGAAAAAGCCCAATTTAGATGAAAAGCTGAAAACAGAGAAGGAAAAACTCAACAGACTTGCTGACAAAGCCTGGGAAAAAGGCATCCCCCTCAATCAGGATGAGGCGTTTATGGTGCAAAATCGCAAGGTTGATGAATTGGTTGTCAAGATACTAAAAGAGCAGGAACGACAAAGGAAAAACCAACAGGAACGATAAAACAAACAGTCCAACCGCGCTTTATTACAAGGCGCTTTTTTTATTTGGAGGTGATTGAATTTTGGAAGTCAAGATCAACCGGGAAATCCGGGATTATACCGAAAGTATGTTTTTTGGACTGTCCCTGCGGCAGTTCCTTTTTTCTGTCCTGGCCGTGGGTATCGCTGTGGGCATCTATTTCGGTCTGCGGGATTACTTCGGTACGGAAACCGTAAGCTGGATGTGCATTATAGGAGCCGCCCCCTTTGCGGCGCTGGGCTTTATCAAGTATCACGGCATGACGGCGGAGCAGTTTTTATGGGCGTACATCAAATCGGAGTTTCTTATGCCTAAAAAGCTAACCTTCTATCCCGCTAACAGCTACTATGAAGCCCTGAAATCCGCAATTGAAAATCACAAGAAGGAGGAATACAAGCGCCATGATTAAGACCCTTCAAAAAATTATGAAGCAGGACAAGGAGAAGTTTGTCATTCCCAAGGGCGTACAGCAGGCAATCCCAATCCGTGCCATCTGGCCGGACGGGATTTTTCGTGTGGGCAACAAATTTTCCAAATCCTTTCGCTTTGAGGACATCAATTATGCGGTGGCTTCCAAGGAAGATAAGGAAGCGATGTTCCTGTCTTATTCTGAACTGCTTAATTCCTTTGACAGCGGAGCCACCACCAAAATCACCATCAACAACCGACGCCTGAACAGGACGGACTTTGAAAACTCCATCTTAATACCCCTCTGTGACAATCCTTTGGATGAATACCGCAAGGAGTACAACGAGATGCTGATTGACAAGGCCACAGGCGCTAACAGTATCGTGCAGGACAAATATGTCACCGTGTCAGTGGCAAAAAAGAACGTTGAAGAAGCCCGCAATTACTTTTCCCGCATCGGCACCGACCTGATTACCCACTTTTCCCACCTGGGTTCCAAATGCGTGGAGCTGGATACCACCGACCGCCTCAGAATCTTTCATGACTTTTTCCGCTCTGGCGAGGAAACGGATTTCCATTTCGACCTGTCAGACACCATGAGAAAAGGGCATGACTTTAAGGATTATATCTGCCCCGATACCTTTGAATTTGAAAAAGATTACTTCCGCATGGGCGGCAGATTCGGGCGCGTCATCTTTCTGCGAGAATATGCCAGCTATATCAAGGACAGTATGGTATCCGAGCTTTGCGACCTGAACCGGAATATGCTAATGTCACTCGACATCATTCCCATCCCAACGGACGAAGCCGTGCGGGAGGTGGAAAACCGTTTACTGGGCGTTGAAACCAACATCACCAACTGGCAGCGCCGCCAGAATTCCAACAACAATTTTTCTGCTGTCGTACCCTACGACATGGAGCAACAGCGGAAGGAAAGCAAGGAATTTTTGGATGACCTAACCACCCGCGACCAGCGGATGATGTTCGCCGTTCTCACAATAGTTCATATCGCAGAAACCAAGGAACAGCTTGACAGCGACACAGAAACCCTGCTGACCACAGCGCGGAAACACCTGTGCCAGCTCTCCACCCTGACCTACCAGCAGATGGACGGACTGAACACAGCGCTGCCTTACGGCCTGCGGAAAATTGATGCAATACGGACGCTGACCACCGAAAGTACAGCCGTGTTTATTCCCTTCCGTGCGCAGGAAATCGCCCACGGCGGCGGCATTTACTACGGTCAGAACGTCATTTCCAAAAATATGATTATCGCCAACCGTAAACACCTGTTAAACGGCAATAGTTTTATCCTGGGGGTATCAGGCTCCGGCAAGAGCTTTACAGCCAAACGTGAGGTCATCAATCAGATTCTTTCCAGCGACGACGACATTATCCTGATCGACCCGGAAAGGGAGTATTCCTCCCTTGTCAAAGCAATGGGCGGCGAGATTATCCACATCTCCGCGACCTCTCCAAACCATATCAATGCAATGGATATGAGCAAGGATTACGGCGACGGCGCAAATCCGGTTATCCTCAAATCGGAATTTGTCCTGTCCTTGTGTGAGCAGCTTATTGGCGGTCAGAACCTGGGCGCAAAGCAGAAATCCCTTATTGACCGCTGCACAGCCAGCGTGTACCGGAGGTATCTGCAAAGCAACTACCGAGATAACCCTCCCACCTTACAGGACTTCCACGGAGAGCTTTTGAATCAGACGGAGCCGGAAGCCCAGGAAATCGCCCTGGCCATTGAGCTTTTTACTTCCGGCAGCCTGAATACCTTTGCCAAACCCACCAACGTGGACGTGAACAACCGCCTGATCTGTTACGACATTCTTGACTTGGGCAAGCAGCTTCTCCCTATCGGAATGCTGGTTGTATTGGACAGCATCTTAAACCGCATTACGCAGAACCGAGCCAAGGGCAAAAACACCTTCATTATCATTGATGAAATCTATCTCCTGTTCCAGCATGAGTACAGCGCCAATTTTCTGTTCACCCTCTGGAAACGCGTCCGCAAGTATGGTGCTTTTTGCACAGGCATTACTCAGAATGTGGACGATCTTTTGCAGAGCCATACCGCCCGCACCATGCTGGCCAACAGCGAATTTATCGTTATGCTCAACCAGGCCAGCACCGACCGGATCGAACTTGCCAAGCTCTTAAGCATTTCCGACCTTCAGCTTTCCTACATCACCAACGTGGACGCGGGGAATGGCCTTATCAAGGTGGGCAGTTCCCTTGTGCCTTTTACCGATCAATTCCCGCGCAACACCAAACTCTACCACCTCATGACGACGAAACCGGGCGAATAGGCACAAATCTGACAGAACCTTATATATGCAAACGGCTGGCCGTATTCCGGTCAGCCGTTTATTTTTACTATAAAGGAGGAACACACAATGGAAACCATCCGCTTTGCAAGCAAGGAACACAAAAGCTTTTATACTCAAATGCTTCTCAAAACCCGTAATAACGATTCCTATCACCAGGCGTTTTTCTATGCGATGGGAATCTGTGAGGAAACAAGGCGCAATATTCGTACCCTCTTTGATTTTAAAAACGGTGGGATTGAACCGGACGGCCTTTTGGCTCCCTGGCAAACGGGCGGTACGCGCCGCCTTTGCCGTCTGGCCTTTAACCTCTGGAACGGCTGGACGGAAGAAGGAAAAGAACAGTATTCCGCACCTTATAAACTGTTTGACTGTGGTTTTGCGCCCTACTTTTTTGAAGCCATTCGGCTGCGTTATCCTGAATATTGCCGGAGTATGGAGCTCTCCGCGCCCCGGCTTTCCAAAAAAGCCCGATAATGAGCGGTACTATTCTGAAGGGAGGTGCGCGTATTGAGGGAAATCAAAATCAAATCTACCATTAAGGACATTAAGGTGTTGGATAAAGCCGCCGATGTGTCCCACAGGGCAAAAAACGCCTATATCCGTACCAAGGAGCAGATGGGACAGAAGCAGCAGCCGGAGCATAATAGTTTTACAGAATATGCGGAGGATAGGATTAAGGGAGGTACGGAAACTGTCACCCGTGAAGCTGCTCATAGCATAAAGCGTCAGGGCAAAAAAGCCGTTCAGATAATCAAGGAACGCCGCAATGCCCGACCGGGCACCTATCACGCCAATGCTGCCGATGAATATACGACGGAGCAAACCTCCCGCGCCGGAACCGGCAATTCCCAAGCGGGCAACCGAAGTGCGGCTTCCTCTAATAAAGGAAAACAAGCTGCCCTATCAAAGACTAAAATAGAATTTGAGCAACAAAATGTCCTCACACAGACAAGGCGACCGGCACAGCAAAAAGTCGTCCAATCCAAAGCAAAGGAAACGGCGAGGCGAAAATATACCCTTTCCAAGCCGAGCGAATTAGCAAAACGACGGTTCGTTCAGGGCAAAACGAAGGCACGGTTTATCAAAAATAGAGAAATCCAAGCGGTTGAAACCAAAACCACACAGACTATTCAATCTTCCGTGTTCAGACCGACCGAAAAAATAACAGAGCGTACAGTCCAATCCAACATCAGCGGCACAGGCCACGCTGTTAGGCAATCTGCCCGGCCAGGCAGTAAGACCGTAAAGGAAAACGCCAAGAGCACAATTAAAACGGTTCGAAAATCAATCAAGACTGCCGGACAGACCGCCAAAACCGGAGTAAAAAACTTTCAGGCCGCGGCTAAAGCCGCATCCAAGACCACACAGGCAACCGCAAAAGCAGCACAGCGTACATCGCAGGCGGCAAGAGCCGCCGCCAGATTTACCATCAGGATGGTCAAACTGACTGTCAAGGCCACCGCCGCGTTGGTCAAGGGACTTGCTGCCTTGGTGGGCACAGGCGGGTCCGTCCTTATCTTGTTCATAATTATAATCGCTGTAGCCGCCTTGGTATCCTCTCCTTTTGGTATCCTTTTTTCCGACGAGAACAAGGATGCAGATGTAACACCTGTCTCCGTCGTGATACAGGAAGTGAACGAGGAATATAACCAGCGGATAGAAGAGATTAAGAACGACAATACATGGGATACGCTGGATGTTCAGTACGTCGGCACCGGAGGCAGCCGAGGCAATATTTGGATAGACATTCTGGCTGCGTTCGCCGTCAAAACCTCCCTGACCGACGATGGCATGGATGTTATCACCATCGACCAGACCCGTGTTGACCTTATCCGGGAAGTGTTTTGGGATATGACAGAAATCGACCACTGGATAGAAACCGTAAAGCATACCGACAGCGAAGGCGGAACATGGTATGAGTACATTCTGCACATCATCATTACCCAGCGAACCGCACGGGAGCAGGCAGAAATCTATAGTTTCAACGACGACCAGAACGAACTGTTGGAGGAACTTCTGAGCGGCGAATACGACCAGTATTTTATGACCCTGATTACGGGTTTGAAACACCTAGGAGACGGAACGGGCGTTATTGCGGAGGGCCTTTATATCTGGCCCAGCGCCGCCAGCGACTATGTAACTTCCTTTTTTGGCACCAGGCTGCATCCCATCCTGGGCATCTACAAAACCCACACCGGCATTGATATCGGTGCGGGATACGGAACGGCAATATTGGCTGCTGCGGACGGAGTGGTCACAACCGCAGCTTACGACGCGAGCGGCTACGGAAACTATGTCATCATCGACCACGGCAACGGGAATAAGACCCTTTACGCTCACATGAGCCAAATGAGCGCCAGTGTCGGGCAAACGGTGACACAAGGCCAAACCATCGGCTTCGTGGGAAGCACAGGAATGTCCACAGGCCCGCATCTGCATTTTGAAGTTTATGTCGGCGGTACAAGAATCGATCCCCTGCTGTGCTTTTCCAATTATACCGCAGCATGGTAGGTATTCAGGCGGTTACAGGGACGTGATACGATCTGTAATCGCCTGTTTTTCAAAAATAAATACCTGGTTTTGCCTGGACTACAATTTAATATGGAATCAATCCGCAATCTTCTAAAAGCTGTTGGCCATCCCTGCTTAATATCAAATCCAAAAAATGCTTCGCTAGTCTAGGGCTTTCGGCATTTTTGAGGATGGCAATGGCAAATTCAATAGGGGCACCAGAAATAGTGATCATCTCACCGGAATTTTTGCCTTGTAAACTGACTGTAGCTTGCTTATAATAATCCGCATGGGTAGGGGTAGAAAGGTTAATTTTTTCCGGCAGAGAAAGACTGCGTAGGCCAAACTGATTAACCACGCAAAGATATTCAAATGCATAGTCCACCTTACCCATCAGCACATCAGAAGCCAGATCGTAGGATTTAGGATAGACTAACTCCCCACGGCACCTTTGGTCCAGTTGCCTAAAAAGTCCAGGCCGCCCGTAATATTGCTCTGCCAGCTGCCAAACCATCAAAGTGCGATAACCGCAAGGGTCCAGGTTTTGGTTGGAACGGCCAAAGGTAACCTCTTCCTTCAGTAAAACATCAAACCAATTCTGGGCTGTAATTTCCACGCTACCCTTTGAGAAATCATTATAAGCCAGCACAATTTGATCGTTAGCAAAAATATAGTATTTATCCACATACTCTGGCCCCAGCAGTTCTTCAAAAAGCATGGGGTCGGCGAGGGCCAGAATATCTACCACCTTTCCCTCTCGTACTTGCCGGGCACAGGCCCGTGAACCATAGGATTCCAGCTGAATGTCTATCTCCGGTTGGGCTCCCTGTAATAGCTTAGCACACTCCGCTACTGGTTTACGCAAAGCACCAGCGTGTAATATTCTTAAGGTTTGTTGGTTATTCATACTCCCTTCACCCCCTGCTGGTATTGGTCTATAAAAGCTTGCATCCTTGCCACCTTTTCGGTAATTAACTGTACGCAATATGCCAAGGCCTGGTGTCCCTCAGGGCTTAATTGGTAAGCCCTTCGAGCTGGACCGGTATGTTCAGTTTCCCACTGAGAAATTACCAGGCCGTCTTCTTCTATCCGACGCAGGTTGCGATAAATAGTAGCTGGGTCCGCTTCGACCTCTGAAAAACCTGACTCGTTGATCTTTTGGATCAATTCGTAGCCATGGGCTGGTTTGAGGGATAAAAAGTAAAGCAAGGTCGGTATCAGCATTTTATCCATACGCCCCGAAATATAGGCAAAGGCTGGGTTATTTTGTATGTCTTCCTTCACAGATCTCACCTCAATTTCTTCTACGCCTAGCATTCTTCCTCTGCCACATAAAACCTGCTTATACGGTAACCCGCTTGCGATGTGGTTTGTAAAATCTGGTCATAGTCTATCCTTTGACGATCATAAATAACAATAAATTCCTTGTGTGCCCTTTGGCACTGTAAAATACCCGTTAGTTGCTCTAAAATTAGTTGCAAATTTGCATGATCCTCTTTATTAAGCAGGAGCGCTATTTTACCCGTAACCATAACTATCACACTCCCATTAATTTAATCATACCCCACCGAAAGGGAAATCCCTTCCGTCAGCAACGCTCCAACGGTTGGGATTTGTTTACTTAGCTGAAGAAATATTGTCCGATGTAGTTTAAAGCCAGAAACAAAATGAGTCCTGAGAGGACAATCTTAATAATTTTATCTGATAAGAACTTTTGGATATAAGCACCTACATAAGTCCCCAAAAGACCACCGATACCAAACAGTGCTCCCAGCATCCAGTCCGGAGCCACAGCAGCACCGGCTGCCACACTGCTTGCCGCCAGGATATGATAATAGATAACCCCGGCAATGGAAGTAATGAAGGTTCCGGCCAAAGCGGCTCCGGCCACAGTATAGATTGGCAGGCCCAGCATAGCCACACAGAAGGGGGAAATGATGGCTCCACCACCAATACCGTAAATACCACCGATTAAACCCACTATCAAGGAGAGGCTTAAAATCGCGATACCGCTAAAGGAATATGTTTCGCCCCAGAATTCATATTCAATCTTTTTCCAGGAAATACTTTTGGTTTTTACCACTGCTTCAGAAGGTAGGCCGGCAGCCATACGACTGGAATTTTCCTCCTTTAGCTTAGCTACCTGTTCAGCAAACTTTTTTTGCATAATTTTATTTTGCTCTTGAACCTTCTTATTCCAACCCATCAAATCGGACAGCATGCGATAACCCAAATACAAAAGCACGAATCCAACAAACACCTTAAAGGCTTTGGGATCAGGCAGGTATTGAATACGCACCCAAGCACCCACAAACACACCTGGCAAGGTGCCAAGCACCACCGCCCAGGTCAATGGCCAGGCCATTCGACCCTCTTTAATAAAGCGGTAAAGGCCGCCAGGAATGGCAACAATGTTGTAGATTAAGTTAGTGGGACTCACAGAGGGACTGGTATAGTGCAGCACACTCACCTGAAAGGGTAGCAAAAGGAATGCACCGGACACTCCAGCAGAAGCCGTTAGAGAAGACACTAGAAACGCTACCAGCGGTGGGATAAAGGGTAAAACATCGACCCCAGAAACAGGAAAATGCATAAAACCTTCCCCCTTTCAATTTTGACCATTATAGACTGACCAGTTAATGTCTCACCCCCTATAAGTGCATCATGCATATAGTTTTATGTTAATAATATATGGAAGGCAAAATTATGTCAATAAAGAAAATAGTCCATAGTCAATCTTTTGAAACCCTGTCAATAGGTGCGTGCGTTTTGACATGTGCTTTTTGCTGTTGTATAATTATTTCAAACTAATTGCGTATTTTCGCAAATTAGAAAGGGGGAAATCACTTCATGAGCAATAATAAAGAATTATATAAAATCCATGCCGATTTTTGTAAATTTATGGCTAATCCGAAAAGAATTGAAATTCTTTTTCTATTAGGTAAGAGAGAAATGTGCGTTGATGAAATTGCTTCAGCTATGAATGTCAAGGTTCCAAATATTTCTCAACATCTCGCTGTAATGCGTGAAAAGGGTGTTGTTGAGGTGAGGCGTGAGGGAAATAAGATGTATTATACTATCGCCAACCTCAAAACTCTTCAAGCCTGCATCATAATGAGAGAAGCAATGGTGGAGCAGATGGCAAAGCAATTTAACATGATAAAATCAATAAGTCACCAATAAAAAAGGAATTTAGAGATTTTAAAGTAGATGCTAAAGAAGAGGAAATTTTTAACGATTATTGGAAAACGGATATAGTACCCTTCGTATCGATCAAAATAAGTATTGCATACAATGCAAATTGTTTAATTCCACAATTATTTAGATAAGCTGTTGACAGGCATAATTAAGTATATTATACTTTGATTCAGCCTCCGCTTATTTGGAAAGGGGCAAAAAAATGGAGATGGAACAATATTATGAGGTATTAAAAACAATTTCAGACGAATCTAGATTCAAAATTATAAACATTTTATTAAACCATGACCTATGCGTTGGGGGTTTAGCCAAGCAACTTAATATATCTAAACCGGCTGTCTCTCAACATCTTCAAGCACTGAGGAAAATTGGCTTGGTTACGGGAGAAAAAAGGGGCTATTATACGCATTATGTTGTAAATAGATCTCTTTTAAAGCAGGTGGGTGAAAAAATAATTGAAGCTGCATCAAAATCCTCTGAGAGTGGATGTCAACGTGAACAAACCGGCGAATGTGGATGCCAATGCCAGTGTAATAAAAAATAAAATTTTTTAAATATAAGTTAGGTTATGCTAATAAATTGCTAATTGATTAATTATATAAACAAGTTAGCAAAATTTTTTTAACTTCTTATTGATAATGAATTTCAATATCATATTCTTGCCTATCCCTTATGTAGAAGGATTAATTGCTAAAAGTTAGGTTGTTCTAACTAGCAAATTAGTGAATGAAATAATTTAATACATATTATTTACTATTAAACCCAGTGATACAGAAATTTGACTAATATATCTATTTAGATCTATTCATGTTTGTTTTTTAATTATTAGTTAACATAAATTTTTTTAACATTGGTTAGCCATGTCTAACTATCAAAAATACAATGAGACTTGCTATTTAAAGGTAATCACTCAAAATACTCTAATGGATAGGTTGGTGAATTAAAGTGTTAATTGCAAAAGATCTTTGTTTCAGTTATGGCAAACAAAATATTTTAAACAATGTGAATTTTATGGCAGGAAAAAGCCAAGTCATTTCACTTATTGGCCCGAACGGTTCAGGAAAATCGACTTTGCTGCGTTGTTTATGCGGCTTAATTCCTGTAAAAAGCAATTCGGTATTTTTGTTTGATAAGCCTATAGAAACTTTAGGGTCAAAAGAAATCTCGAGAAAAATGGCCTTTCTTCCACAGGCCCATGAGCGATTGCAGGGCGTAACGGTTTATGAACTGATTTCTATGGGTAGAGCCCCTTACCACCGCTCCGGATGGATAAATACACAGGAAGATCAGGAAAAAATTGCATGGGCTATAGACTACATGCAGATCGGTTATTTAACGCACCGATTGGTGGAAATGTTGTCGGGCGGAGAAAAGCAGCGAGTTTGGATTGCTATGGTTCTTGCTCAGAACACACCAATTATTTTGCTAGACGAACCGGTTACATATATGGATTTAAAATACCAATGTGAACTACTTCGAACAATAAAAGATTTGAAAGACACTTTCCAAAAAACTATTATCGCAGTTTTCCATGACATTAATCATGCTATCGAAATATCTGACTATGTATATCTTTTAAAAAATGGACATGTTTATCAGGCTGGAGCTAGTGAGCAGGTAATTACAGAACAGTCCATTAAAGATGTGTACGGAGTATGTGCACATATTTGCAGATTCAAAAGATGTTGTCGCAACGTAGTTGTTCCGGCGGGTGTACATGACAACTTATTAGACACTCCGCTTGAAAATATACAAATAAAATAAAAGAGAGGATGATTAGATTTGGTACGTTTTATGATCCACACTCCGGTTAACATGCGGGGACGAATGACGGATTATGTCAAGGATAACCTTCCAGCCTTGGAAGAAAAAATCGGGGACAAAATCTCATTGTACACACCGCATGACCCGGAATACGCATCTGATTGCAGTGAAGAATGGCTGGCTCCATCTATTGAAAAGGGAATCGTCCCCGACGTGATAGTAACTCATGCTACGGAATTCGCGGCATTAGAGAGCCGGTCAGAAGTCGGTTTGTTCTCTGAACTGTCTAGCAGGTATTTAAAAGAAAACCCTGTACGGGAAGAACTGAGCATGCTGATAGACCCACAGGGAATCTTTTATCCAATTTCCGTAACGCCTTTGGTCATGATCTATAACATGGAAAAAATAAAGGATCATGAACTAAAACACTCATGGGCTGACCTGTTCAATGAGAAATATAAAGTCATCTTTCCTGACCGGGATAAGCCATTGTGCAGGGCAGCCGGAGCATTTTTAAAGGCAAATTTTCCTGAACAGTTTCCGGCATTTGAGAGGAAAGTTGTATATGAGGGCTCTCCTGCCAACGTGGTTAAAGCGGTAGCTTCGGGAGAATACGATATGGCTATGACAAACTCCTCTTTTGCTGCGATGGCACAAGGTAGAAAAATCGCGATTAATTCTCCTAAAGAAGGATATATCCTTCTCCCACAGGTGCTTGTATGGAAAAAAGGCACGGATGAAAAGCTAACCGCCCTTGCGGATTTGCTGATATGTGAAGAGATGCAACGTTACCTGTCTGAACAAGGCGCTTGGCCGGCACGTAAGGATATTCCAATGTGTGACACGATTGCATATAACCAGCAGTTGACAAACTGGCAAGGTTGGGACGCCTACATAAAAGCCGTCTCCAAGTTTGACAAGTTTTCTGTGTAAAGAAAGGGGAAAACAAAATGCTTAAATCAGATAATTATTCAAAGTTACAGCCCATGTACCCACTCCTGATCCAACAATTTGTAGATGACTATAATCTCAAAGAAGGGATTGCCGTGGACATTGGCGTGGGTCCAGGGTGGTTAGGAATGGAAATGGCCAAGATCACCAATATGAAAATTGTCTTCATGGACATCAGTCAGGAATCCTTAGATTTGGCAAAAAAGAACTTTAAAGCGCTGGACGTTGACAACGAGGTAGATTTCATCAATGCCGATGTCCAAGCACTTCCCGTGGAGGACAACTTTGCCGACTTTATCATGAGCAGAGGTTCGATTTGGTTCTGGAAGGAGCCGGAAAAAGGTCTGCGGGAGATTTACCGTATTTTAAAGCCGGGTGGTGTCGCAATCGTCGGCGGAGGGCTGGGAAGATATCTTCCCGCAAGTATGCGGGCAAGATTGCAGGAAGCTCTTAAGCAAGGGCTGGCCCAGAGGAATGAGAAAAGACCAAACCTTGAAGAATTTAAAGCAATCGTTGAAAAGGCCGCTCTGCCTGACTATCAGATTCTGACAGACGGAGAAGCCGGCGGCGGTCGCTGGGTCGAAATCAAAAAATAACAGGAGGGATAAAGCATGAGATTTCGCATAACAGCCTTTACGTTAGCTGTAGTCATGATGTTATCAATGGGGCTTGCCGGTTGCAGCGGCAAGCCCCCGGCGCAGTCTTCAGAACAATCTGCGGATGTACAGACAAAAAACACTGTTACGGACGAACTTGGTCGTGAGGTAACGATTCCGGAAAATCCTCAAAGAATCTTGGCACTGACTTCCGCTGTCATGCAGGCGTTTTTTAATATTGGCATTACACCTGTTGGAAAAGTAGACGACTACAAAGTTACAGAAGAGGGTATGGCACTGCCCTCTGTAGGGACACCATCCAATGTAAACATTGAAGCAGTATATGCGCTTCAACCCGATTTAATTATTGCAAGCAGCAGATTCCACGCCTCCCTTAAGCAAGAACTGGAAAAATCAGGGGCAGTAGTTTATTATTTTGATCCCGATAAGGTCGGTGATATTCCTGTAGTGGAGGTGACAGCATACATTGGCAAACTACTAGGTAAAGAAGACGTAGCTGAACACTATGTGCAGTCAGTATATGCGGCTGCGAACGAATTTAAAAAGAAAATAGCCTCTGAAACAGATATTAAAACCGGTATTGTCATACAGGACGGTGATACCATCGTTGCAGCTCAAAATGCTTCTTCTTATGGCTCTATGCTTACTTTGTTAGGAATTGATAATATTGTCCCTGATAATCTGCCCAACGCTACAAAATCTTCGTTTGTCCCCTTTGATGTTGAAACAATTTTGGCAAGCAATCCGGATCTAGTCTTGATCATGACCTCAAGTAAAGATGCCGAAAACAATAAAGCCATCTTGGAGAAATTTAAGAGCGATCCTCAGTGGGCAGCGCTGGATGCCGTGAAGAATAATCAGCTTTTAATCCTTCCCTTTTCTGTTAATCCTAATCGATCGACTCCGGAAATGATGGTCAAGGCAATGGCGGAAGCGGTTTTAAAAACCCCTAAATAGCTTGATTCCAGATGCAACAGATTCAGAGAGGATTTGTAAGCCATGCTAATGAAAAGTAAGAAAGCTTTTACTTCAGTTATTTTATCTGTTTCAATGTTATTTATTTTAAGTGGGTGCGGCAGTCAGCCATTGAGTGAAACTACCGCATCAAATATCTCATTAAATTCACAAATAGATATACAACCGGAACAGACTGCCAAAACCGTTGTGGATGATTTAGGCAGAAGCGTGGTCATTCCCTCAAAGCCGCAAAGAGTGCTGGCATTAAATTCCGCTAGAATGGAAGATCTTTTTAACCTCGGGATTACACCGGTTGGAAAAGTAGATGAATATAAAATCAGGCAAGAAGGGATTGATTTGCCGAGTGCAGGTTCTGTTTCCAATATAAATCTTGAGACTATCTACCAGTTGAAACCTGATCTAATTATTGCGCACAGTAGACATCACGGCATCATAGTTGAAGCCTTGGAGGAAACGGGATGCCCTGTCTACTATTTTGACCCGGTTGTAGATAAGGATGCTTCTGAAGATGATGTCATTATGTTTTTAGCTGATCTCCTTGGCAAGAAAAGGGAAAGCGAAAACTATTTGAATCACATCAATTCTTTTGCTAAGGAATACAAGGAAAAAATTGCCGCGCAGACAGATATTAAGACGGCTGTGATTATTATGGACGGAGACACCATCACCGCTGCTCAAACAGCCTCGGGGTTTGGAACGGTTCTCACAGTGCTGGGCCTTGCGAATATTGTTCCCGAAGGGCTTCCTGGCTCAAGCACATCTACCTTTGTGGCATTCGATATAGAAACCATTTTAGATAAAAATCCAGATGTTGTGCTTGTTATGGCAGCAAGCAACAATAAAGAAGATAATCAGAGGCTTTTAGATAAATACCTTAATGATTCTAAATGGGCAAGCTTGGATGCAGTTCGAGAAAATAAACTGACAATACTGCCCTTCAAGGCCAATCCTAACCGGGCCACACGAGAACAAATGATACAATTAACCGCAGAAGCAATTTTGTCGGCAGCTAAGTGATTTTAATATATTGCTTTAAAAACAGACTGTTTACTGATTAGGAGAGTTATTAAATCCAATTGATAATAAGAGTATGGCCGTTTATTAGCTCATATGTCTTAACAAAATAAAGGGGAGGAATGAATATGTACAACACAATAAGAAAGCATAGAATTGTCTCACTTTGCATGGTCTTTGTGATTATCATATCGCTATTTTGTGGTTGTGCTAAAAATACAGCTTCATCGAAAATCGGAACGACCAACGAAGTAAATGATGAAAGACCATTGACGGCAGAAAAAACAATTACAGATCATATGGGACGGACTGTAACGATCCCTGAAAATCCGGAAAAGATTTTAGCTTTACAAGCCTCCATTATGGAATCGCTTTTTTGTATCGGAATCACTCCGGTAGGTAAAATTGATGAATATAAAATCCGCGAGGAAGGTATCGCGTTGCCCTCAGTAGGCTCCTATACCAATGTTAATATTGAAGCAGTATATGAGTTGCATCCAGATGTTATTATCGGAAACACAAGATATCAAAGCTCCATTCTTGAATCCTTGAAAGCAACAGGTGCTACAGTAATTATGGTTGACCCGGAAAGCATTGGAGAGATACCTTTAATTGACAGTGCTACATATTGGGGAGAAGTTTTTCGCAAAACAGAAACCGCTGGTCAATATACTAAATATATAAAAAATATTGCAGGTGAACTTAAACAAAGAATAAAGGAAGAAACAGCTATTCATAGAGTTGTGATTCTCCAGGATGGAGACACTATTTTAGCTGCACAAAAAACCACCTCATATGGATCAATTCTGTCGTTACTGGGCCTCGAAAACATTGTACCGGATGCTCTACCGGGTTCAAAAGACGCCTGCCTGATACCTTTTGATGTTGAAACAATTATACAGGAAGATCCTGACATGATTTTTGTGATTGCTTCCAGCAACGATGCTGAACAAAATAAAGCTATCATACAAAAATATAAAAACGATTTGAAATGGCAGGGCTTGACTGCTGTTAAAAATAATAAAATTATGACTCTTCCCTTCAAAGTAAAAATGGGAAGATCATCAGCAGAAGAAATGCTAAAAACGACAGCAGAAACCATTTTAACGGTAAGTGGTAAATAATATACCATTTTAAATCTTTGGAACGATGGGACTACATTTCCTCTCGTTCCACATTATTTCAAGGCCGAAACTATTGGCACAGCAATATATTCTAAACAATTATAAACTGTAAGTGAATGAGGTGACTTACCCGTTGAATAAAATTGAAAAACCCCCTACTCATCTGAAAGCATACCGATTGACAGTTATATTGATCGCAGCGGCCTTTCTTGTATTTGTAGCTTTCTTTAGCATAGTGACCGGCACAATACAATTCTCCGGGCACGAAATAATAAGTTTACTGAAGGGAGAGCTGCAAGAAAGTCTGGCAAATCAAATAATCTTTAATGTGCGAATGCCCAGAGTTTTTACTGGAGTATTTGTCGGCATGAATTTGGCGGTTGCAGGTGTTTTACTGCAAGGCATTTTACGTAATCCCATGGCCTCTCCCAACATCATTGGTGTCAATGCGGGAGCCGGGTTAGCCGCCGTCGTTATTATGACCCTATTGCCAGGGAAAATCGGCATGATCCCTTTAGCCTCTTTTACTGGTGCTTTGCTGGCAGTATTGCTAATTTACGCACTTTCTACAACCTCAGGAAGCTCCAGTACTGTACATATCATTTTAGCTGGTATTGCAGTTTCCAGTCTTCTCAGTGCGGTCACTTCAGCTTTGATGATGATTAACAGTGATGTACTGGAAGTAACCTATTCCTGGTTACTTGGCAGCCTTTCGGGCCGGAGTTGGACGGCAGTGAGCACAATTTGGCCATACAGTCTTATTGCTTTAACAGCAGCGCTGTTTATCAGTCCGAAGGTCAACCTTTTTGGATTGGGCGATGAAGTAGCCAGTAGTGTCGGCTTACCAATTCGTTTATATAGAATTATCATTATGCTGACTTCTGCTGTTTTAGCGGGCAGTGCCGTGAGTGTTGCCGGAACAATCGGCTTTGTGGGCCTGATTGCCCCTCATTCGGCAAGACTTTTAATTGGCAATGACCATCGTTATCTCGTGCCCTTATCGGCAATACTGGGAGCTATTTTGCTCATCTTATCGGATACTGTTGCCAGAACTATTTTTCAACCGGTTGAATTATCGGTAGGTATTATTACTTCGGTATTAGGAGCACCTTTTTTCCTGTTGCTCTTATACAGAAAAGGGAAAGAGGGGAGATTCTAATTATATTATGAATCAAGGGGTGAGATTACAATGAAATTAATCACGATCTCCGGACCGCCCTCCTCCGGAAAAACTTCAGTTTTGTTAAAAGCAATGGAGGAATTAAAGGACAAAAAGCTTAAAATTGGTGTGCTGAAATTCGACTGCCTAACAACCGATGACGATAAGCTATATGCAGCACAACACATTGACAGCAGAGTTGGGCTATCAGGCAGCCTGTGTCCGGATCATTTCTTTGTAAGTAACATTGATGATTGCGTTGATTGGGGAATCAGGCATTCCTATGATATTTTAATTAGCGAGAGTGCCGGTTTGTGCAATCGGTGTTCCCCCCATATTAAAGGATGCACGGCAGTATGTGTTATCGACAACCTGATGGGTATAAATACGCCAAAAAAAATCGGTCCCATGCTCAAGATGGCGGATATCATTGTGATTACTAAGGGAGATATTGTTTCACAGGCAGAAAGAGAAATCTTTGCTTTAAAAATCAGGCAGGCCAATCCGAATGGAGTTATATTACATGTTAACGGAATTACAGGTCAGGGAGCTGGAGAATTAGCAATATTGATAGAAAAATCCACTCAGGTTGAAACGTTGAAAGGAAAAGAACTGAGAATAAGTATGCCGTCTGCTCTATGCTCCTATTGTCTTGGTGAGACGCAGATTGGAAAGGAAAAGCAAAAAGGAAATATAAGAAAAATGAATCTGGATTAGGTTGGAAGGAAGTGATTTGAAATGAAGAATTATGTTTCATTGGAGAATTTAACGATAAAAAACTTACTTGATACTTATCCGTACTCCAGGGAGTTTTTCGATATTAACGGTTTGCCAATTGATAGCGTAAGTAATACGGTCAAAAATTATATTGCTTCTCTTCCCTATGTATTTCTGGAAGACATGGGGGTTGACCGGGAAGGCTTACTCAAACGCTTCCTGGCTTTTATGGGGCGTATGGAAGACATTAAAGAAGAACGCTCCTTTAGTATCCATGATATAACCATTTTGGGTGGCAGAGATAAAAACGGTAAAGCTGAAGAAATTGAATTGAATATAAATATGGGCGAAATACTTTGCATTGTCGGTCCTACGGGCTCAGGAAAAAGCAGACTGCTTGCCGATATCGAGTGGATGGCACAAAGGGATACGCCCACCAAAAGACAAATATTAATCGACGGTTCTGTTCCGCCGGGAAATTGGCGTTTTTCAATCGAGCACAAGCTGGTGGCTCAACTATCTCAAAACATGAATTTTGTCATGGACATTTCTGTCAAAGATTTTATAAAACTGCATGCCCAAAGCCGCATGATTGACGATATTGAAAATAAAACACAGGAAATTATTGATCACGCAAATGACTTGTCCGGCGAGGTATTTGATTTATATACGCCGCTTACGTCTTTAAGCGGCGGCCAATCCAGAGCCTTAATGGTAGCGGATACCGCCTTTTTGAGCACGTCCCCTATTGTGTTGATTGATGAAATCGAAAATGCAGGGATTAGCCGAAAAAAAGCTCTGGAACTTCTGGTCGGTCAAAATAAAATTGTACTTATTGCTACGCATGATCCCCTTCTTGCTCTAATGGGAAATAAAAGAATCGTCATCAAAAATGGTGGCATTCAGAATGCTATTGAAACCACATCAAATGAAAAAAAATGCTTGGTTCGACTGACTGAAATAGACAATGTTTTGTTGAGATACAGAGAAATGCTTCGTAATGGCGAGATGCTGGAGGATACTGAAATATAAATTTCCTATTTCTTCTTGACAGAACTAAATAAGCTATATATAATTTGATTAAGTAATCACTAAATCAAAAGTTTATTTCCACTTGGGAATACACTAAAAATGGAGGTGTGAATATGTGCGATACTAATCAAAAAGACAAGTTCGAGTGTGAGCATCCTGAATTGAAGCCCGCAAACGGCAAATGCAGTGAAGAACTAATTCAAAAATGTCACGGCAACACGAAAGAGCATCCCTGCAACTCGGAGAAAAAATAACATTGCAAAAACAAAGCGGTTATCTTTGATTCATTGCATAATCGCTTTGTTTTTTGTATGAAGTGAAAGGAGTGATTAGATGAACATTTTGGAGGTAATAAATTTATCGAAAAAGTATGATAATTTCGCCGCCGTTAAGGATGTCGCTTTTTCTGTTGGAGAAGGTGAAATTTTCGGATTTCTGGGGCCGAATGGCGCAGGAAAGACAACGACCATAAATATGATTATCGGCCTTGCAAGACCAACCTCCGGCAGTATAACGCTGGCAGGGATAGACTGCGTAAGAAATACAAAGTCGGCGCAGCGCGTTATGGGGATCGTGCCTGACGAGAGTAATCTATATGATGACATGAATGGCTTTGAAAATCTCTGTTTTTGCGCTTCCCTTTACGGCATGGAAAAAATGCAAAGAGAAAAAAAGGCACGTGAATTGCTTTTGGAATTTGATTTAGAAAAAGCCGGAAATCGTCCTTTTAAAGCATATTCCAAAGGGATGAAACGTAAGCTCACCATCGCTGCCGGGATTATCCACGAGCCTAAAATGCTTTTCATGGATGAACCAACCACAGGTATCGATGTAGAGAGTGCGAAACAGATTCGTGAACTAGTCACTGGCCTTAAACAGCGTGGAACAACGGTTTTTTTAACGACACATTATATTGAGGATGCGCAACGACTATGCGACCGAATTGCTTTTATCGTGAACGGGCAGATTGTTAAAATAGCGCCAGTGAATGAGCTATTGGAAAGTTCCCAGGCTGCAAGGCATATTGTACACTTTGCTTTGAACGGTAGTGCGGCAGCGTTCGATGATGAACTTAAGAAGCATTTCCCCAATTATAACTTTGAAGAGCAAGACGGTATTTGCGTTTGTTATGCCCATCAACCTTTTTCTATCCTGCCTCTCGTAAACTTTTTTGAAGAAAAAGGGCTTTCTGTTTATGAAGCTAAGAGCATTCACCCTTCCTTGGAAGATGTCTTTGTAAAGATAACTGGCATTGAAGCAAAAAAGTTGGCAAATGAAAAGGAAGGTGGCCGCAAATGAAAACATGGATTGCCTTTTGGAATATATTAAAAAAAGATATGCAGAATTATTATTTAAAGGCTCCCAATATCAGTTGGGGACTGATTTTTCCTTTGGCATGGACGCTGATGTTTTTTATTCGATCCGAGCAAGCAGTCGATATAAATGAAATTCTTCCTGGCGTTATGGCAATGAGTATATTATTTGGAACAACTTCTATGCTGGCCGTCACGATTACTTTTGAACGTAAAGGCCGTTCCTTTGACAGGTTACTGCTCGCACCTGTCAGTCTTAATATAATGGTGCTTGCTAAAACCTCTGGTGCAATACTTTTTGGTATTATAAACGCCTTTATACCTATTATACTTTCTTCTTTTGTTATTAACTTTTCAAAGGTCAACTGGCTGATTGTTTTGTTAGGTGTTCTTCTTATTGCCGTGACCTCAACTCTACTGGGATTACTAATTGCTACCTCCGCTAAAGAAGTATTTGAAGCACAAACATTCTCTAATTTTTTCCGGTTTCCTATGCTTTTTTTATGTGGTCTATTCATACCGATAAATGATTTACCTGTTATTTTACAGCCATTTTCATATATCCTTCCTCTAACATATGGAACAGATTTGTTAAATGGAGCCTTGCTTAATGCAGGATTAATGAATATCTGGGTTGACATAGCTGCATTGGTCGGATTTACCGCATTATTGTTTATTTTGAGCTTAAGTAATATTAACAAGAAATGGATATTATAACTACAATTTCACTTATGAAGTTATCCTTCCAAAAGAAAGTTATTATTAGGCGGTTTTAGCTTTGGATAAACTGCAATCATTCGAAAGTTTTGATTGATGTATTGCATGTGGAGCATGAAGTCGTGGACACAGATTCCCACGCAATAGATGCAATGCAATAGAACATATCATTAGTATTGAAACGCTCTGTTCTTTATGCCGCTTTACCAACCAAAGATGCATCGGAGGATGTTATGCAAAAACAGATACCACCCCCAGAAGGATTAAAATTCGATATAAATTCGATTGTGCAAATGCCCTTTCTTCAACGCAAGTTGAGAAAGGGCATTTGCCTTTTTATGTTCGACAATAAAAACCAAAACGCTGCATATAACAAGAAAATTTGATCTCTTGAAAGGTGGTGGTAACGGGTGTTGCTCACCTCAGAGGAAGCAGAGTTCTCTATTCTTAGTAACGAGAACCGCTATACAAAATTCGGCATGGCAACACCTGCCGTTTAGATATCCCTGTATGTCATGCAGGTGCGCCATGTAGGTTGGAGTTGATAGTGCATGATAGAGATATCATACAGTATCAAGCGGTTTGCTGCCAAATCCAACGTACATAAGGCAAATACTATACGTTACGGGCCTTGCCATCGCCAGCAAAGACAACATAAGCCTAAAGGCAGTGATGACGACCCTCCAGGCAGAATCTTGCTTGATCACGTAACTTTTGCAGCCGAATTTACTGAAAAAAGTAAATTCGGCTGTTTTTGTTTATACAGGCATCTATCAAAGTGCTTGTATCTTTTCTATTACCTGAAACAGGACAAGCCTGTTTTGGGTGGCATCGGCTGTCGTTCTCCCCCTCTGTTTTGGTTTTCCACAAAAAAATCAAAATGGAGGTTTGGAAAATGAGAAAAATCAATTTACGGGACTATTACCCGTTTTATCAGTCTGATTTTTTTATAGAAGTAGAGGACGAGATTGCAGAACTGTTCAAACTGTTTGAACGGAAGGAACATGCAGACTTTGAGCGTAGGCGAGTTCACAAAGCGTATTACTCCTTGGATGCAAACGACGGAATTGAAAGGAATGTTATACTCTTAGTTTTATCACCGCAAGAGATCTACGAGCGAAAACTCAGCAATCAAGAATTGTACGCCGCCATCAGCAGTCTACCAGAAAAACAGGCGAAGCGCATTTATGCTCATTTTTTCCTTGATATGAGCAAAGCACAAATAGCCCGGATTGAAGGCATAGATCCAAGCTCCGTAAAGGAGTCCATTGAGAGAGGGCTTAAACGCATGGAAAAATTCCTGAAAAAATTATAAGAATGCCCATTCAGTCCCCCCGTTTGGCCTGAAAAATCTGCTGATTGTCAGAGGGACATAGCTACCCCGCCCTCGTTTGCCCTTTGACAACTGAATAGGCGTTTTCCGGTACGTTCCCCGTATGTCCTGAGATGGAAAGCCAGATTGCAGGTACGCCATGACCACCTGATCGGCATTTGCCGGAGGCAGGCGAAGCATCCGCGCCCGCTGTGCATTGGATGCGGCGAAGGTGTGAGCGAGAAATATCCATGCAGTGAATAAATGTCGGCAACATTTAAGGCGACGATACATACGGAGGGGGATACTTCCGTCCAGCCATAGCCCCGCGTGAAAGCGGGATCACGCAATGGGGGCGGCTCGGTGAGATCCACGGGGAGGTGAAATTCCTATGAGGACGGTCAGCCGCCGTTCGCCGGACAAAGCCATGAAATGATAAAACCAAAACAGAAATGCAGGTCAGAAATGCGTCTGATTGTGCCTTTTTATATGCACATCCAACATCAGGCGCATCTTCTGCTGCATTAATCCTTTGATATAAGCACTGAAGGGAGGCTTTCGTTTGTCTATCGAAAGATTATCACAAGAAAAAGCCTACCGTATCATGCTAAAAGGATATCCTGATGTACTTGATATAAAGCAAATGTGTGAAATTCTTGGCATCAGCCTGAAGACAGGATACGGTTTGATACAAGAAAATAAGATTGAATGTTTAAAGGTTGGGCGAGCATATAGAATCCCCAAACCTTTTTTATTGAGTTATTTGCGGATAGGTGCAAGCAGCGATAATAAATAAAATGGATTTCGCACATTTCACACACCTTCTTTATTGTGCTACACTCATCATGTCAATGGCAGGTGAGTGAATAATTTGAGAGGAGGAACTCTATGGAACTCACCACAATGCTGAAAATGGTCGGACTGACCGAGGGTGAATTGATAGGAGGCTTCATTACACCAAAGAAAGGCTATTATTATGCCGTTCTCAACCGCAAGGATCGGAATGGAAAACGTAAGCCCCTTTGGATTTCAACCGGGCTTGCTGCGGTTGAGGAAAATGAAGCGGAAGCTGAAAGCAAATGCCTGGCGGCCAGAATTCAATATTCCCTTGACTTGAAAAACGGCATAGCTGATAAGGGCGAGAAGACGTTTGCGCAGGAAACGCCTGAGAAAAACAACAATTTTCAGGATGCTTCCGATGAAAACCATTCAGAAAATCCCCTGTTTGCGGATTTACTGAATGAATGGCTTGCCTTCAGGCACCCGGATAATATTGTCGTCGGTGAAGATTTTAACTTTGACAAAACAATCAAGCTCAATACCTGGGCCGGTTATGCGGAAAACATCGAGCACAATCTATATCCGACATTCAAGGCTTATGGGTGCACAGTCCGGGAGATTACGCCCGATCTGCTCAAGGGACATTACGCTTACCGGCTGAAACACGGCAAGAAAAAAGCAACGGTTGCCAAGGATTACACTATTATCAACCAGGCATTAAATTATGCCATCAGCAAAAGGATGATCAGTGTAAATCCAAACAGTGCAATCACACTGCACAAAATCGAGAAATATAATGCGGCTACGCTCAATGCCAATCAGATGCAGTATTATCTTGAATTTATTGTCGGGGATATTATTGAAATTCCTATACTGCTCGGCGGCTTTTATGGAATGCGCCGTAGCGAGTGTGTTGGTGTTAGAGAATCACAATTTGATTTCCGGCATAAATTTTTCCGAGCCAATCACACCGTAACCACAGCAGTGATTGACAAGAAAAAAATCTATATCCCGTCCGACAAGCTCAAGACGGATTTGAGCAATCGTACCTATCCCTTGATCCCTTATGTTGAGGAAAGGATAAAGGCTAAGATAATTGAAAACAAGGAGCTAAGGGAACTTTGTGGCAACTCCTACAGCAACGAATGGCTTGGGTATATCTGCGTTCATCCCCTGGGGGAAATCATAGACCCAGATTATATCACAAACAGGCACCGCGATTTACTCAAAAAGGCCGGATTGCCTCATGTTCGGTTTCATGATTTGAGGCATTCATGCGTGGGCTTGATGATGGCCAATGAAGTGCCGATGGAGCGTATCAGGGATTGGGTCGGCCACAGCGACATTCGGACAACGGTTAATACCTATGGACATCTTGAGTATCAATCTAAGAAAAAAACAGCAAAGATCATTCAGAAATCTTTGCCGCTTAAAAAGGTAGGAGCTGTTAATCTTTGAAATTAACAGCTCCATGGCGGAGGAGGTGGGGGTTGAACCCACGCGCCGTTGCCGACCTATCGCATTTCGAGTGCGACCCCTTCACCACTTGGGTACTCCTCCAGATATTATTAACTTGTAAAACTGCCACGGATAGAACTCGGATAGAACAACTCAAAAATCCATATCTATTCGAACTCCGAGGGCTAGAAAAACCTTATAAAATCAAGGTTTTCGGGTACATGACTTCCATATAGCTCAACTCATTTCGAGTCGAGCGCCTTCGACCAGCTCGGCCAACTCTCCAGGTTTATTTATTTCGTAATTCACGAAAAAATTTCTGCAAAATCTCCTTGCATTCGTCTTCCATAATACCGGAGATAACTTCTACTCTATGGTTAAACTTAGGTTGGTGAACAATATCTAAAATGGTATCAATGGAGCCAGATTTAGCATTGGGGGCTCCATAAACCAATCGTCTAACTCTAAATTGGACAATGGCACCCGCACACATGGCGCAGGGCTCAATGGTCACGTAGAGAGTGGCGTGATTTAAACGCCAATCGCCCAATACCTTGGCTGCTTCCCGCATGGCTAGGATTTCGGCGTGGGCTGAGGCGTCGCAAAGGCTCTCTCTTAGGTCATGACCCCTGCCTACGATATCACCTTCGGCCACCACAACAGCACCAATGGGTACTTCCCCTTTTTCAGCGGCCAACTTAGCTTCTTGCAATGCTTCGCGCATGTAGCGGGCATGAGACAATGGAAAAACCCCTTAAAATAAAAAAAGAGTGGTGCGCCCGGGAGGACTCGAACCACCGGCACGCGGTTTAGGAAACCGCTGCTCTATCCACCTGAGCTACGGGCGCATATAAATATGTTGCTAGCCCCAAATATTTTTATTTAGAACTAACAACATAAGTGGCGTGCCTGAAGGGACTCGAACCCCTAACCTCCTGATCCGTAGTCAGGTGCTCTATCCAATTGAGCCACAGGCACTTATTAACACGACACAAATCATAACACTTCTTTGCCAATATGTCAAGTATATAAATGGCGTGCCCGAAGGGACTCGAACCCCTAACCTCCTGATCCGTAGTCAGGTGCTCTATCCAATTGAGCCACGGGCACATAATTAATTAACTTAACATATGATGCAACAACGAATACACTCTTGAAGTGTTGTTCCTATCGCAAAAATTATTATATAACAAGTAGCAAGCTAAAATCAACTGTAATTATATCAGATATTTAGATTTTTAATATTAGGAGAGTTTTTTATGAATCATGCTGACATTCGTAACCTTGAATGTAAGTTAAAAACCCTTATTCTTATATGTATAATTATCTTTTTGGGTTTCTTTTTTGTGCAAATTGTTGATCTGCCTTTTTATAATATAACCAGTCAGCCTGAATATATAATCCCTTTTGCAGAAAAGGTTAACAATTCTATGGTTAAATTTTTTCTTTTAGCTGTCGTCTTTTCGATTATTATGACAGCAATCGTATTTAGATCTAACCTGAGTTTAAATGTATCCAAAGATAAACTAAAATTTAATCTTGATATAAAAATGAAGGATTATACCCAAAGTATGGATGGCATGAAACGTATTATTGATGACCAGGGTAATATCCCTTTATATAACTCCGAGGTTTACCAGCAATTAACACGTGATTTTATTATTTCTCAAGTAAATGATGAGGGACAACCGGGAAAGTTTATCACCATGGAGTCTTACCTTACGGGCTTTTTACATCTGTGCAACTCAAATATCTGCCCTAGCGATATTATTAACGCTCAGAGTATTAATGGTGATAAGGTTTTTGCCCCTAGGGATTATGTTGAAATAGGAGATAGTTTGTTAACAGTAATTACAAAAATGAGTGAAAAGAAGCTAACTGCTCTGCCAGTGGTAAATAAAAATGGTAAAATGATAGGTTCCATTAATTTTCATCAAGTATTGAAGATCGTATTAGAAGCGATGGAACGATAAAAAAACCGTTAGTCC
The DNA here is from genome assembly GCF_036763075.1 of Desulfotomaculum sp. 1211_IL3151. Classification (NCBI taxonomy): domain Bacteria; kingdom Bacillati; phylum Bacillota; class Clostridia; order Eubacteriales; family Desulfotomaculaceae; genus Desulfotomaculum; species Desulfotomaculum sp. 1211_IL3151. The sequence continues at coordinate 137,304 of NZ_JBAIYV010000025.1, forward strand.
AAAACTAACGGTTTTTTTATATTTGAAAAGTTTGGTCACATTTTTATTCTTTTTATGAGGCCATCAATACCCGCTGATAGGCCCTCCGAACGGCTCGCTTACGGTGATGTTTTCGGTGATCTCAAATTCTGTGATTTCGATTTCCGGGCTTTCGTATGGCTTTTTCATAGTATTCACCTCGTTCCAGGCTCAATATTATCGCTGTATACCGTTACCATATTACCTTCCCTGTCCTTGTAGATCAGGTAGGCTCTTCCGTACCAGGTGTCGCCGGCTTCGACATTCGACTTCATGATATAGAACTGGTCGGTGGAAGTATCCAGTATATTTCCAAGGATTACGTTCGGAGTATTCACCGTCAGGTCGGATGTCGGTAATTTCAGCAGCAACACACCGCTTTCCACCAAGGTGTAATCGGCCCGGAGGTCTTTGATTGCCGTGAACAGGATGGTTCCGTTTGTTGAATTTACCATTACATCATTAGACAATGTAATAAACGGTTTATTTTCAATCACCGTACTGTTGTCAACAAACACAGCCACAAGCGAGGTATCCCTCATGGGAGCAAAGAATGTAAAGGTGGATTTTGTGCTTACCTTTTTGCCGTCCTGCTCCCAATGACTGAACTTTTGTCCGTCCGGTGCGGCGCCCGCCGCCACCGTTACCGGCATGTCGAATCGGTAGCTGCCTTCATTGCCGCCTGTGGATAGGGTTCCCCCCGCCACGGTTACCGTATAGGCACCCGTTTCTCTCACATAGATGGCGGTGATGATCCTATCGGAAGTAACATTCCTTGACGAATGGCTCCAATGTGAGAAGCTATACCCAAACAGCGGGGGTTCGGCAGGAGGGGGCACCGATCCGTTCTTCGCTACATTCGTCAATTGCAGGATTTTTCCGCTCCTGTCTTTAAACGTAACGGTGTACCAGGGATCCTCCGCTGCGGGAACTTTAGTGAACACAGCCGTTACGTTAATTCCTGAACCCATCATAACTTCATAAACCGGATCATCGGAAATAATGCTTGCGTTTTTTACGTTCAGCCAATAAGCAAAGGTATATCCCGAACTTGCCGCAGCTTCCAGGCGAATGGACTTACCCATTTCATAGGACGTGCTGTATACCGGCAAAAGGGGCGTTGAACTGCCGTTCAGCTTCACTTCCCCTCCCTCAAGGGTCTTGACTTCAAGGTAGCCCCTTTTCTTATCTGGGCTTTCATCTTCCCAAATGGCGTACAAGATAAGGTCGTTTGCAGGCATGGTCACCGTCGCGCCCTGAGCGTAAGGGGTACCTCCCGTGTCAAGGGGATTGGTATACCAGTGTTTGAACTTCTTGCCAGTCGGCGGGGTAAGGGTATTGTTTGCCGCCGCAAAGGTTGCGCTTGCAGCTTTGTCACTCTCTGTCGGTGCGATGCCCTCGCCGCCGTTGGCGTTGTAGGTGACGCTGTAGGTCACCGCCGGCTCCGCTCCCGTCGCCGGGAAGGTTGCCGTTACTACGCCGGAATTGGCAGCGTTGGTTGCAGTTGCTCCGTCCACGGTGAAGAAGTTCTCGGTAATCCCGCTCAGGGTATAACCGGCTTTAGGAGTAAGAGTAATGGTCGCCGTATACACCGTGCTTGGGGCAAAGGGGTTATGGGCAGGATTCCAGGTCACGGTTCCGCTGTATTGTGCCGTTTCAATAATAGCTGTTGCAGGCGTCGCGCCACATACCGGAGCTGTCACTCCTAGGATGGCCGCGCTGATTTCCGGCGTGGTGTCGATGATGTTGATGGTCAGCGTGACTGGGTCGCCCGCCCAAAATCCAACGGTCAAAACCAGCTCCCCCACGGGCTGGGACGCAAGGTATTCCTTTTTGATAATCAGCGTACCCTCGCCGATTGTGCTGCCGGCTTCCATGTCGATGTCGCTTCCCCACGCAAGGTCTGTATCACCCGCCTTGACGTACTTCACTCCTTTTGAATCGTTCTCTGTGATCGTTGCGGTCACATTTTCCTGTTCAGCCGGGTTTTTGTCGAAGGTCCCGCTGTTCGGGTTGATTGAGGCGTTTCCCGGCAGGATGGTAACGGTCAGCGTCACGGGTTCGCCGATATCGAAATATACGCTAAACTCAAAATCCCCCACAGGCAGCAATGTCGCAAGAAATTCTTTTTTAATGGTCAGCGTGTTCCCGGCCACCTCATAACTCTCCGGATCGATTATCGTCCAGCCCGCCGTCATGTTTACCACATAACTCACCGATGCCGCGCCGTTCCATTGAATGGCCGCGGTCACATCCGCCTGACGGCCCGGCGTCCTGTCATATGTCCCGGTTGTCGGGCTGACGCTGGGATTGTCGGCGATCGTTATGGTAAGCGTATCCGAGGCACCTTTGTCGAACACAACCGTCAGAATAAGCTCACCTTCGTCCTGTTCCGCGAGATATTCCTTTTTAATGGTCAGCACATACCCGCTCACGCTGTAATTCGCCGCCCCGATGGACACTCCGCCCGCCGTGATGTCGGTCACTGAAACCGCATCATTAAAGGTAACGTACGTGGTCACATCCGCGGCAGCGTCCTTTTTGAAATTTCTGGATTCGGGAAAGACGTAGGCGTTCATCGGCACAACGTCGATTCCCAGCGTTGCCGGATCACCTCTGTCAAACACGATGGTCGCAGTGAGGTCGCCAACGGGTTGGTATATTAAGCGATCGCCTTTGATCGTCAGCATGTCCCCGCTCACGGCGTAGGTGTCTGTTCCAACTGAGACACCATTCAGCTTCACGTCGGCCACGGCGTTCGCGTCGTTCCATGTTATAGTCGCGGTCACATCTGTCCATTTCGCATCCGTCGGGTTTCTGTCAAACGTCACTCCGGCTGGGCTGATGACGGCGTTTCCCGGGATAGTGATGATGGTAAACGCCGTCGGATCGCCCTTGTCGAATACGACGGTCAAAGCAAGGTCGCCGAACGGTTGGGACGCAAGGTACTCCTTTTTGATGGTCAGTTTGTTCCCGACCACGCTATAACTCTCCGACCCGATGGAAACTCCGCCCGCCTTCACGTCCGTAATCGTTTTTGCACTATTCCAGATAATAGATGCCACTGCATCCGCCTGTTTCGCCGGATTCCTGTCAAAAGTCCCGCTATCCAGGCTGATGCTGGCGCTCTCAATTATACTTGAGTAACACTGAATATAATCCAAATTCAAAACCGCATCGCCATGGTCATACTGAATTTTCAGGCTGTCACCGCTGTCAATTTCCAAAGGAAGCCATATGCTGCGAAAGCACCCCACACCGAACCATCCGCCGGTAGAGGTAAATGCAGCATCCATAATATGCACGCCATTTTTGTAGATGCTGATGGTTCCATTGTTTAGGCTTGCATAGCGGATTTCAACCATATGCGACTTTGGCAGGTTGTTCCACTGGACATAGCTTTTTCCCGCAATTTTGAGATCTCCAACCTGTTCTTCTCCCGAAGCACCCACAGCCTGAGCACCGCCGAAAATCCTCACATTGCTAATAACCGCGTCTTCCGCCTCAAACTTTCCCGGGGTTGCGGTAACATTCAGGTTAAAGGTCTTTGTCTTTGCCGTTGCGCCTGTATATGAAACCGTTGCGGTCAAAGCAACCGTTTTGTCATCGTCGAGTTGTCTTATTACTGCGCCCGTACCGGTGTTAATCATTCCTGTGGGGGAGGCGCTCCATGTTATGGTCGTACCGTTCGCCCCTGTTTTGGGGAGATTAAGGGCTGTTTTAACATCATTCTCCGCACTGTTACTGCCTTTTATGGCGTTCCAAAGGAGGGCATCAAAGTCGGCTTCAATACACTCAGCGGGTGTGAAGTCACGCCAGACTGCGTACAGCGTGAAATTCTGCGCAGGCATTGTAACTGTCGCATCGGGCGCATAAGCCGTGCCGGAACCGTTTGCCGCCGTGTTCCACTCCTTAAACTCCTTGCTTGCCGGCGGAGTCAGGGTATTGTTTGCCGCCTTGAATGTTGATCCTGCGACTTTATTATCCTCTGTGGGAGCTGTCCCGCTGCCGCCGTTTGCGTTGTAGGTGACGCTGTAGGGTGTTGTGTCACTGATGGCTATGGTAAATGTCGCTGACACGCCTTTGTCGAATTCAATGCTCAGCACGAGGTTACCCATGGTTTTTGTTGCGAGATACTCCTTCTTGACGGTCAGCGTATCCCCTACTACGCTGTAGCTCCCCGCCCCGATGGTAACTCCGTCCGCCTTTGCGTCCTTCACCGATACTGCGCTGTTCCAGGTGATGGTCGTCGTAACGTCGGCCTGATAGGACGGGTTCCTGTCAAATGTCCCGCCGGCCGGGCTTATACCGGCGCTCTTGATGATGTTAAAATTAGCCGTGGCCGTAGCGGCATTATAGTTGGCCGTGGCTGCCGAGGTTCCCCGCACGGTGTAGCTTCCCGCCCCGGTGGGGACGGTGTCGGTGTAGGTGCTGTCGTCTGTCCCCTGTACCTTGTATACGTAAGTAACCGCCCCGCCGCTGATGTTGGTTTCGACGGATGGCGCGGGGGTTGCCCCATAAGTGATATCGGCGCAGGAAATGCTCAGGGTGTTGTTCGCCTTGCCGATGGTGAAATTGGCCGTGGCCGTGGCGGTGTTATAGTTGGCCGTAGCTGCCGAGGTCCCCCGCACAGTGTAGCTTCCCACCCCGGTGGGGACGGTGGCGGTGTAGGTGCTGTCGTCTGCCCCCTGTACCTTGTATGCGTAGGTAACCGCCCCGCCGCTGACGTTGGTTCCAACGGACGGCGCAGGGGTTGTCCCATAGGTGATGTTGGCGCAGGAAATACTGAGGGTGTTGTTCGCCTTGCCAATGGTCAGGGTAAAGGCTTCCTTCATTGGCATCTCCATAAATTGCATAGCTGTTTCTCTTCTTCAAATATTTTTAGCTAAGACTTATCGCCTTGCTTTTTTTGCTTTAAGTCAATAAAAGCCACGCTCAGTTCATCAGGCGTCCAAAATAGATAACGTGAGTACCTAAAAAAGAGCATAAAAAACAGGCGTATTTTCTAAACGAAAATACGCCTGTTGATTCTTCCCAATGATTCCTATTTAGTTGCAGGGTGAGCGTTCAACCCCTCCAGATTGCCAAAAAAGTTCAAATTCATCTTTCATTTTGAAACCCAAATAATCGCCGCTTTTATTGCTGAAAATGCCGATGCCATGCGGCTTTAAACGCATGGCATCTTTTTAAATCAAATATTATGGCGGAGAGCGAGGGATTCGAACCCTCGATACAGGTCTACCCCGTATACTCGCTTAGCAGGCGAGCGCCTTCAGCCAACTCGGCCAGCTCTCCGTATATCTATCTCACATGGCGGAGGGAGTGGGATTCGAACCCACGGAACCCGTAAGAGTTCAACGGTTTTCAAGACCGCCTCCTTCAACCGCTCGGACATCCCTCCGAACTCGGAGGTGGATCCTCCAAAACAGCTCGTTACCCCAAGCAAGATAGAGTATATCATAGTCAAAAACCGTTGTCAAACTTAAAATAATTAAAAAAATTTGGCGAAAGCCTTGTTTGCCCTTATGCATGTCGGAAAATTTATACTTTCCGATATGTAAACAATTTATTGTTATTAAATTGTTATTTTCTCAACTCCACCCATGTATGGTACAAGTACTGGTGGTACTGTAATACTACCATCAGCCTCTTGATAATTTTCCAAAATAGCAGATAATGCTCGCCCGATGGCCACCCCTGAGCCGTTTAATGTATGCACAAATTCCGGCTTAGCTTTGGGAGTTGGTCGATATTTAATATTTGCCCTTCTCGCCTGAAAATCCAAAAAGTTACTGCAGGATGAAATTTCTTTGTAGTTATTGTAACTGGGCAGCCATACCTCTAAATCATAGGTTTTGGCCGATGAAAAGCCCATATCTCCCGTCGATAAAAGAAGCACCCGATAAGGTAGGCCCAGGGCTTGAAGTACCTTTTCGGCGTTGCTGGTTAAACGTTCTAATTCATCAAAGGAATCTTCTGGCCTGGAAAATTTAACTAATTCAACCTTGTTAAACTGATGCTGTCTGATTAGTCCCCTGGTATCCCTGCCAGCAGCCCCTGCCTCTGCTCGGAAGCATGCACTATAGGCACAGTGGCAGATGGGAAGTTGTTCTTCAGAAAGAATCTCCTCCCGATATAGGTTTGTCACCGGAACCTCCGCAGTAGGAATTAGATAATAATTTAATCCTTCCAATTTAAACATATCATCCGCAAATTTAGGCAGTTGACCGGTACCTACCATGCTATCACCATTTACGATAAAGGGTGGGAAAATTTCCGTATAGCCATGTTCTCTGGTATGTAGATCCAGCATAAAATTTACCAAAGCACGTTCTAAACGGGCTCCCATGCCTTTATAGAAGGAGAATCTGGCACCTGTAACCTTACCACCCCGTTCAAAATCAAGTATATTTAAATTCTCCCCAAGATCCCAATGGGGCTTTGGTTCAAATTCAAAATCCCGGGGTTTACCCCAACGCCTTATTTCAATGTTGTCATTTTCATCTTTACCCACGGGAACTGATTCATGGGGTATATTAGGAATAGCTAATAAAATCTCCTGCAGTTTATCTTCAATGGCCTTAATTGCATCATCCATATCTTTAATTTGCTGAGATACTTTACGCATCTCCAGGGTTCTTGCCTCGGCATCTTGTCCGGCTTTCTTTAATTTGCCTATTTCCTGGGATACGACATTGCGTGTGTTTTTTAACTGTTCCACCACTACTAATTTTTCACGGCGTAGGGCATCCAGTTTTAAAAAGTTATCCAATGATATGTCAGAACCACGTTTACCAAGACCTTCTAATACAAGTTCTGGGCTGCTGCGTACAAATTTAATATCCAACATAAATAATACCCCCAAAATTTGGTAGGAATTTAGTCCTAATGTTAATATTGCCACATTCAAACAGAAATTTCCTTATGTATTATACTATAAGCCTACTTCTTTGTAAAACATTGGGGAAATACAGATTTATTATTAAAATGCAAGATTAGGGTTAGCAAAATAATGCCAACCCTAACCTTCTTACAATGCTATAAACTTACCATTTTTACTTCTAATATTCCATCAATGGTTGCAAATTCCTTTAAGGCACTGGGTGGGATAATATTATCAACCATCATAATCATAATGGCCTTACCGCCAAGTTCAACCCTACCAACTTGCATACTAGCAATATTAATGGCTACATTACCCAAAATGGTACCAACTTTACCGATAATACCTGGTTTATCAATATGGGGAGCTACCAGCATATGACCAGTGGTAGGAGCATTAATACGGTAGCCGTCTATATTAACAATGCCAGGTTCGTTGCCTTGGAATAACGTTCCGGATAACATCCTTTTCCCTTTATCGGTATATATATTCACAGTAATTAGGTTATGATAGTCCTCACCATTTTCCTTGGTGGTCTGAATGACCGAAATACCACGGTTGCGGGCCACCAGGGTAGCATTAACAAAATTGACATTTTCCTGGAGGATGGGGTCCAAAAGTCCCTTTAGTAAGGTTGTTGTAATGGGGTTGACATCATATTTGGCCAGATCACCACTGTAAACAACCTCAACCTTTTCTATTCTGCCATCCAGCATTTGGGACTGGAAGGTACCTAATTTTTCCGCCAAATCCAGGAAGGGACGAATTTTGGCTAATAGCTTTGGACTCATGGAAGGCATGTTTACGGCATTCTTTACTAGGTCTCCCCTTAGTGCAGCAACAATTTCCTCTGCCACATCCACGGCTACGTTTATTTGGGCCTCTTCTGTGGAAGCACCTAGGTGTGGGGTGGCAATAAAGTTATCCAGTTTGATCAAGGGGCTATCGGTGCAGGGTTCGCTTTCAAAAACATCCAGGGCTGCTCCAGCCACCTTACCGGATACCATATATTCGTATAAAGCTTCTTCATCCACAATACCGCCCCGGGCACAGTTTATAATACGAACCCCATCCTTCATCAGTTCGATGGCTTCTTTATTGATCATATGATAGGTTTCTTTGGTTTTAGGCATGTGAATGGTAATAATATCCGCTTTTTTAAAGAGTTCCTGCAAGGTTACAATTTCCACAGCCATTTTCTTAGCATGATCCTCAGAAATGTAAGGATCATAAGCCACTATGTTCATTTCCATCGCCTGGGCTCTCTTGGCTACGGCAGTACCAATACGACCCAGACCGATAACACCAAGGGTTTTGCCTCTTAATTCAACGCCTAAGAAAGCTTTTTTATCCCAGATGCCATTCTTTAACTTACCACAGGCCGCAGGCACCTTACGAGCCAGCGCTAACATCATCGCCATGGTAAGTTCAGCAGCAGCAATGGTGTTACCATCCGGAGCATTTACAACTACAATCCCTTTGTTAGTAGCTGCATTACGGTCAATATTGTCAACACCCACACCAGCACGGCCAATTACTTTTAACTTTTTGGCAGCTTCTATTACATTGGCGGTAACTTTGGTGGCACTACGAACGATCATGGCATCATACTCACCAATAATTTCAATCAGTTGATCTTCGGTCATTTTTTCACCGATTATCACTTCAATATCTGTATGTTTACGTAATGGGGCTAAACCCTGTTCCGATACTCCATCCATCACTAATACTTTCATTATGCGTGATCGCCTCCTACAAATATCATTTGAGCTTCTCTTACACCAGCACCTAATTCAGCTTTATAACCCACCTTGCCCAGGGCCATTTCTAGTGCGGAAATGGCAATAATAACATCCATTTTATCTGCAAAGCCCATATGTGCTATGCGAAATATTTTACCTTTCATTGCATCCTGACCACCTGCAAAGGTAACGCCATAATCCCTTAACAGTACCTTACGCAGGGTATCAGCATCTACAACCATGGGGGACTGAACTGCTGTCACAGCCATTGAGGCACAATCGTCCGGTGCCAATAACTCCAAGCCAAGTCCCTGAATAGCTGCCCTTGTGGCCCTTGCCAACATTTTATGTCTAGCAAAAACATTGTCCAGACCTTCTTCTAAAATCATATCAAGGGCTGCATCCAAACCATATACCATGCTAACTGGGGTTGTATAGGTAGTATTCCATTTAGCAATGGATTTTTTTGCTTTTAATAAGTCAAAGTAGTATTTCGGAGAAGTGTTTTGTTGAATTTTTTGCCACGCTTTTTCGCTTACACTTATGAAAGCTAATCCAGGCGGTAACATCAAAGCCTTTTGAGACCCACTGACCACAATATCAACATGCCAAGCATCCGTTTGTAGATCGATGGCAGCAAGGCCACTTACGGCATCCACCACAAGTATTGCCTCATACTTGGCCACAAGTTTACCAAGTCCCTCGATATCATTTTGTACACCAGTGGAAGTTTCGTTTTGTGTAGCCAACACCACTTTAATGTCTGGGTTTTCTTCTAACTTCTTTTGTACTACCTTGAGATCTATATCATAACCCCAACCAAAATCAACAAAATCTACTTCACCGCCGTAAATTTTGGCTAAGTCCCTAAACCTTTCGCCAAATTTACCGCTTGATAATGCCAAAACCTTATCGCCGGGGCTTACTACATTGGCAACTGCTGCTTCAAGGGCACCAGTACCGGAGCTACCAATAATAAAAACATTGTTCTCAGTCTGGAAGACTTTTTTCAGCTTATCGGTTACTCTTTCTACGATCGTTTGAAACTCAGCACTTCTGTGGCCAATAATCGGCCTAGACATGGCTTCCACTACACGGGGGGGAACTTGAGTAGGTCCCGGAATTAAGAGATACTTTTTGTCAGGTATCATAAAATCCCTCCAGATAATTTTTTACCCGTCGGGGGGGAAAATACAAAAACCTCCCGCCCCTAACGGATGATCAGTCCATTAGGGACGAGAGGTACTTCTCCCGCGTTGCCACCCTTGTTGACTAGGAAATATAAATACCCCAGCCCACTCAATTGTTATAACGGGTATCTTCCCGTATCTACCTACTACAAACAGTATATAAGGTATCACTGTGCTTCGGCAGATCCCCTCGGGGGAGGAATTCACCTAAACCCTCTACCGATTCACACCAACCATCGGCTCTCTGTATAGAAAAGGTTTAAATTACTTTTCCCCTTCGCAGGGTTTAAATTCTCTTCCAATAAGAGTATTTTACACAGGAGACCTTTGTTTGTCAAGAGTGGATATTGTTTTTTGGGGCCCATTTTTCTATCCTCCCCTTCATGGCCCACGATTGTTTGTTTTAGGTAACGAGCTTAGAATGATAGCCATACTAATGGCCGTACCGATTTTTAAGGCATCATACGTTTTTTCAGCTTCTTTGTAGTATGCATCAAACCTTTCCCTAATTTTATTTCCGGTCGATAATACAACTGCATTTACGTTTTCAATCATATTTTTTGAGTCATTTACAACCTGTAGTCTATTTTCTATCAAGGTGCCAAACATAAATGAGAAGATTACCGCCAATGTGACTACCCACTTACTCATTTTGTTCAGGTTGACAAACTTCATTGCAGTTCACCTCCTGAACGCTGCCAAGTTAGCGTCACTTTTATATTACCATATAATACCAAATACCATTATATTCCATTTTGCTTTATTTAATGCCATTATCGTCTGTGTCGTTAATTTTATTAGTATTTTTTTGGCTTTAGTTAGATTTGCTTCTATTTACTAATTGCCCCATCATATAAACTAGATAAATTGATTTGATTCGCTAACATGATGGGCATCGTCATAATTGGCAAGTAAGAGTGATGTTAACTCTGAATCAATAGCACCTGATTTTACTTTGTTTGTTAAGATTTTTATTACCTTTTCTTTTTCCATTGCGTCCCGATAGGGTCTTGTTTCTGTCAGAGCTGTAAAAATATCCGCCACTGCTATGATCCTTGCCCCATTTTTTAAATCGACAGCGTCCAACTTAAAGGGATAACCCATACCATTTAATGTCTCATGATGGCAAGAGGCATAATGATTGATCTCCTCAAATCCTTCAATCATATTTAATATATGGTAGGTGTAATAGGTATGTTTTTTCATGATATTATATTCTTCGTCGGTCAGTTTTCCGGGTTTGTCAAGTATCTTTTCCGGCACCCCTAATTTACCCAAATCATGTAATAAACCGGCCACCCTGATGATCCTTTTATCGTGCTCTGAACAATCCGCCTTAGCAGCCAAGAAACTAGCCACATTGGCCACACCAGTAGAGTGTCTTCTGGTAAAAGGACTCTTAAAATCGATAACCTTGGACATGGTATCTGCCACTGATAGTACCTCTTTATAGCCTAATTCTTTGGCATTTATGGGGCAGTGGTGAGATAATATATCAGTTAAAAAGGGTGAATGCAAATCTAACCAAAAGCATTCCCGATTGGATATATCGTTAAATGCTTCCACTAGGTGTGGATCGAAAAGCCCCCAACTTTCCCCATTGATCCTTCTGCAGATTGATTTTTTTTGTTCCAGTATGTAGATACTTTCATTTAACAAAACATCCACCCTGTCTGCCAGGTGTATGATCCTACTTTCTATGGGTATTTGGTTTCCCATTCGTTTAGATGCGTTATTAACGCCGTCCCAGCGATCATGATGATATAAAATAATTTCGGCAATAGGGCTAAATAATGGATGATCCTTAAATAGTTTATAACCATTTTTACAGTGTTCGGAGGCTTCCCCTATTAAGAATTCAAATAATAAATCCTTCTCTACCCAAGTGCTTGAACCAGCATCGTGCAAAATTGCTGCTGTAAATAGGTTGCCTAATCTCTGGGAATCAAGACCGTAAAGTTTACCAATTTGTAAAGACATCAGTGCTACCCTTTGATGATGTCTCATTAAACCATGGGCGCAAAAATCCATAGACAGGCTTAGGGATGTTAGTAATTTATAATAATTAGTTAATAACTGTTTCATTATGGTTACCTACCTTAAAATAATTTTGTAAATTGTTATCACCCATAGTCCTTATCTTAATTATCTTTTGTTCCTCCTGAAGCAATCGGCAATAAGCTTTCAATCTAATTTATTGCCACAGATACTACCAGGAAACCCATGTTATTATACCTAATATTATGAGGTATTTTTAACATTGGGATAAAAAAACCACTTATAAATAGACCCGAGGGCGGTTCGAAACCAATGAAAAAGTGCTTCTAAAAATTCACCCTATACAATATGTTGTGATTCAACATGGGTTTTAGTCACAATATATTGAGTGGATTCTTGAAAAATGATACTTTTTCAGTGATCTCGGACGGTTCTCTTGTCTTATGCCGGGAAGACATGCTTGGGGGTTCTTAGACAAAAAACCGTCCCCATATCTACACATAACAAAACCCTACAGTCATTATAACTGTAGGGTTTTAAAAATACTCTGGCAACGACCTACTCTCCCAGGAGCGTGAGCTCCAAGTACCATCGGCCCTGAAGGGCTTAACTGCTGTGTTCGGGATGGG
>NZ_JBAIYV010000048.1:0-12211 GCF_036763075.1 Desulfotomaculum sp. 1211_IL3151
AAAATTCGCAAGCTTCCTTTTATACTCCGTTCGACTTGCATGTGTTAGGCACGCCGCCAGCGTTCGTCCTGAGCCAGGATCAAACTCTCCGTAAAATATCAAATATTTTAAAGAGTTTTGGCTCTTTCTTATCCTTGATTTACTCGCTAGCGTCTTTTCATAACGCTTGACGAGGATGTTTTTTGTGGTCGTCTTAGTTTTGAGTGTTAAACTCGACTTTTGACTTGACCTGTTTTTCATCCATCATCTGCTGTTTAGTTTTCAAAGACCTGTTTTGCTTGTCCCGATCTCGCGACCGGAAGCTTATCTTACCACTTTTTCTGCGTTGGTTGCAAGTGGTAATTTTTGTTTGTTGCGTCTTGGCAGTTGTTATCAGACAAGCCCTGCAACGTTTTTAATAATAACATAACGTTTTTGAAGAGTCAAGTTGGAAAATAACTTTTTGTCGGGAAATGTTTTTATAGCTGTTTTTTAATTCTTTCAGCCCAAATGCTGCTGATCTCTACCTCCATTTCGATTCCTTGGGGTGTGAATTTTTCATGCAAAACCTTTCCCTTTTGATGAAGGATTGCCGTTAGGTTCGATTTCGCGTAGGGTACTGTCAGTTTTAGTATAGAATACCTCTGCTTTAAAACAGCCGTTATCATATCTAATAGCTGTTCCATTCCCTCATTATTCGCTGCAGAGATATAAACTCTTTGGTTTTCCGTAAAGGGAAGTTCCTGCACATCCTTTATTAAATCTATCTTATTAAACACCATTATGATTGGCTTATCGAAAACATTTAGGGATTGCAATACAGCTTCTACTGCACGAATTTGCCCTTCGTAATTGGGGTGGGATGCATCAACCACATGAAGGAGTAAATCGGCCTCTTGAACTTCTTCTAAGGTTGCACGAAAAGCGGCAACTAGATGGTGGGGTAAATTCTGAATGAAACCAACTGTATCTGACAGTAACAAAGTATCATTATTCGGCAAGGATATACATCTTGTCGTGGGGTCCAGGGTTGCAAAAAGCTTATCTTCCACCAAAACATTTGCTCCCGTTAAGGTTCTTAGCAATGTACTCTTGCCTGCATTGGTGTAACCAACCAGACTAACCAATGGCAACGGTTCGCTTTTCCTATTCTTTCTTAAGAGGCTTCTGTGTCGTTGCACTTCCCTTAGTTCTTGTTCAAGATCGGATATGCGCTTCCTAATTCTTCTTCGATCTACCTCAAGCTTCGTTTCGCCAGGACCCCTTGTGCCAATACCGCCGCCTAAGCGTGATAGCTTTATACCCTGACCTGTCAAACGGGGTAAGAGGTATTTAAGCTGTGCTAATTCCACTTGTAATTTTCCCTCTTTTGTTTGGGCCCTTCGGGCAAATATATCCAAAATCAATTGTGTTCGATCAATAACCTTAACGCCTAAACGATCTTCTAGGTTTCGCGCTTGGGCAGGTGATAACTCCCTGTCATTGATAACAATATTGGCTTCGCATTCCTGACAATATGCTGCCAGTTCCTCGACCTTTCCTTTACCAATAAAGGTTGCCGAATCAGGGCGCTGTCGACTTTGCATAAAAGTTCCAACGACCACTGCACCTGCAGTATCCGCCAAACTAGCCAATTCGTCTAACGAATCTTGTACTTCCTGTTCCTTAGAGCCTGGCAGTTTAACCGCTACCAGTATGGCTCTTTCCTCAATAGTAGTTAATATCTCGTGCAAACCGATGCTCTCCTTTTTTAATCTCTTGTCCGATTATAACTTTTGTTACCTCAAGTAGCAACCAATGTTTTCTATGCCATAAATATACAATCTTTTTTTTCATAGTTAGCCTCGCAACTTAATAGTATGTATTAGCTGACTTATAAGGAGGGGTAATTACGTTATTTAATAAATGCTTTTTTTGGCGTACGGCATTAGCCCTTTGCATGGCTGTGTCGTTCTTTGTTTTCGCGCCCGCCGCCGAAGCAACAGAAAAAAACCAAATGATTATTATCAACAAAAAAACAAATCAACTAGGCTATTATGAAGACGGTTTGCTGGCCAAGGTATTCCCTGTGGCCACAGGCAGACAGCGCAACTTTACACCCGAAGGGAACTTCAAGATCACCAATAAGCAAGTAAACCCACCCTATTATAAGAAAAACATTCCCGGTGGAAGTCCTTATAATCCCCTCGGGACTCGTTGGTTAGGTCTGAGTGCTCCTGGGGGTGCTTATGGTATACACGGGAATAGCAGCCCCTCATCCATTGGTACCTATGCCTCCAACGGCTGTATCAGGCTTCATAATCAAGATGTTTTATGGCTTTTTGACCAAGTCTCAGTGGGTATACCGGTTATTATTGTCTGGAATGACATTGATTTAAACGAGGGATTTGTTGACACAAAGCCTATAAAGTTATACCTTAATAATGAACCAATCATAGTTGGCGAGGAATCTAAATTATTTTCCAAACAGCATCAGCCCTATATACCCTTAAAGCTATTATGTCAGGTATTTGGTTATTCACTTAATTGGGATAATGCTAACAGGACAATTAACGTAACACAACCAGGTTTTATTGCACAGTTGACCTCCAATGGGCAGGCTGCATTAATTAATGGTCAAAGCCTTTCCTTAAAAGATATTCCCATTGTAGTTGAGGGTACGACATTCGTTACATTGTCTACCATTAATCAAATCTTTCACACCGATGCCCAGTGGAAACCGGATACCCGGGAGCTTTTTCTTTCGTTAACCCCACCGGATACCATGCCAACGGATGCATCCACTGCTTCAGAGACTAGCGATCATATGTCTGGCATGGAACCCCAGGTGGAAAAAAACTTACAAAAAACAAATTCTAAAATGTAGGAGTGATTTTGGCAGATGGATTTTAACACACTAAAAACTCAGGCAAAGGAAAAACTTAAGGGCTATTGTCGTGTTTGCCCTATCTGCGATGGCCGTGTTTGTGCGGGAGAGGTTCCCGGTATGGGTGGCACGGGTACCGGTGTAGGTTTTAGAAACAACCTAGCTGCTTTGGCAGCATATAACTTAAACATGAGAACCTTACACAACGCCAAGGACCCCAATACCGAAGTCGAATTGTTTGGCTCGAAGCTTTCCTCTCCCATTATGGCTGCACCCATGACCGGTACCCCATATAACATGGGTGGTTCAATATCGGAAAAGGATTTTATTGGGATGATTGTTTCTGGCAGCAAGGAAGCAGGCACCCTGGGTTGGACAGGCGACGGCGCTGACCCCGAAATGTATAACTCCGGTCTGGAAGCGATTATCTCCGAACAGGGGCATGGAATTCCCATCATTAAGCCCAGGGAACAAGGCGTAATTATTGAGTGCATTCGACGGGCTGAAAAAGCCGGTGCCAAAGCAGTGGGAGTGGATATTGACGGTGCCGGTCTGATTACGATGGCTCTTAAAGGTCAGCCGGTAGGTCCAAAAACGAAAGAAGAAATAAAAGAACTTGTGGCTGCTACCAACCTACCCTTTATCCTTAAAGGGATTATGACAGTTGATGAAGCTATCACCGCAGCAGAAGCAGGGGTTCGTGCTATCGTAGTGTCCAACCATGGTGGACGCATATTGGATTTTACTCCTGGTGCTGCTGAGGTACTTCCCTCTATCGTTGAAGCCGTACAAGGAAAAGTCACCATCATTGCCGATGGTGGTGTACGTACTGGTGTAGATGTCCTGAAACTTCTGGCCTTAGGAGCAGATGCTGTACTGGTAGGAAGACCTTTGGTGGTTGGTGCCTTTGGCGGAAACACTGAAGGGGTTAAGCTGGTACTCAATAAAATGGCTTTGGAACTAAAACAAGCTATGATTTTAACTGGTTGCAATACCATCAAAGATATTAATAAACAGGTTCTCTATAAGGGGTAAATAAAAACCTCCGAATTTAATTCGGAGGTTTTATTATATTCGTTAACTGATTGTACAAGAAATTACTGGAATCCCTCTGGACTCTAATTCCTTTACCAAAGGTTCTGGTTCTATGGTGCTAACCCGCACAACCATGTGCACAACATCATTGGCTTTTCTATGAATAACTAGACCCCTAATGTTAATATTCATATCTTTAATAATTTCCGTTAATTCTGCTATGGCACCCACTCTGTCGTGAATTTGCAACACAAGTCTAGTACCGGCTTTCCTTATGCAGAAAAAGTCAATGAAAGCATCAAAGATGTCCGTTTGGGTAATAATCCCCACCAGTTCATCGTCTGCCATTACCAACATACTGCCAATTTTATTATTCCTCATAATCAGTGCTGCTTCTTCCACCGTTGCCTCAGGATGCACTGTAATGGGGTCCTTTACCATGACTTCTCCCACGACCATCTTAGTAAGAAGGTAATTCATCTCAAAAATACTTAATGTAGTGGCTGGGGAAGGTGTGACTGTTAATAATTCTCTTTCCGTGACTAACCCCACCAACCGACCCTTATCCGTAATAGGCAGTTGGCGAATTTTTAACTTCTTCATTTTTTCAAGGGCTTCAAGAATAGGAGTATTTTTAGAGATGGTAATAGGTGATGTGGTCATGCAATCTTTAACAAACATTAGCCTACCCCCCTTAACCTTTATTAACACCAACTTTTATTAACATCAATTGTAATAGAAAGTAAAAATAGTCGCAAGAAAAATGTTTATATTTGGTACTATAATTGATCAATATTTTAATTATTCAAAATCTTAATTCCTGTTTGTAATCATCATAGGTCAATTGAGGTTTATTTAAATTTAAAGAACCGTCTATTACCTTTGCTATAAATAAAGTATGACTATCAAATTCTACTGTGGACCCATGCTCAACCTCACATTCATAATAGCCTAGGCAACCATCGATAACGGGGCAACCAGAATTCACAAGCTTATAGGTGTAATTTTCCAGTTTATTTACCTGCCGACCAGAGTTGCGCCCAAAAAAATGGGCTATTTTACCTTGGCTTTTGGTTAATGGGGCGAGGGTGAAAAATCCTGTTTCCTTAATCAAGTCGTGGGACAGGTTATTTTTATTAATAACCACCGCAACTCTTAAAGGACAAAAGTTTATTTGCGTTACGCTATTGCAACACATAACATTGACCTTATCATCAAGGGCTGAACCCACCAGATATAAAAAACTATTTAGACTGGGCATTCCTAAGTATTTTTCAAAATCCAATGTTTTATTTTGATCTTGTTTAGGTATAAGTACATGTCGGTTCGCTTCACTATTACACTTGCTACATTGGGCTGGGGGTTTTTTTCCATAGGCCTTTGAGCCACAGAGGGAACATCTCCATAAATATATTTGCCAATTCTTTTGTGCCATGCTCTACCTCCTTATTATTACTGGCCAATGACCCTAAGATTCTTGTATTATGAAATATTGTTTTCGATTTAGGAAACACTAAGAATAAAGGGGGAGTAAACGATGAAACAAAAGCAACAAAATCCACATGGGCTAAAACCTAAGCCTTATAAAGTTTCCTTAGGAGAAATTTTTGTTGGCGAGGGCAGTGGCGGTTGCCGGAAAGAAGACACTAAAGAAGACAAACCAACAAAATAAACCTATAAATTATCGGTTAAGGCATTGTCAAAGACATGCCTTATTTTATTTTTCTAACCACCATCACCTGGGAAACCCCAATGGGAATATTCGTAAACCTTAAAATAGCCCCCTCCATTCTTAATAAGGCAAACAAAAGCTCATTAACCGCTCCCATTCCAAATTCGAAATCCGTTTCTTTTTGAAAGAGTGGGTGTTTGCTCATTTTCCTGATAAACCAGATCGGAGGTAAAAGAAAAAAATTAAAATAAGTTGTTCTCTCCATGGAGAGGTCAAAGTCCCTAATAAGTTTGCTAAAATCACCGCGATTATATCTCCTATAGTGGTTATTTAAATCATCATGTTTACCCCAGAGCCAGCTAAAGGCCGGAACAGTAAATAGTAGTATACCTCCCGGGCGAACTACCCTTACTAATTCTTTTAGGGCAGATCTTTCATCAGACAGATGTTCCAAAACATCCAGGCAAAAAACTAGATCAAAGGCATGATCTGCAAAGGGAAGATTATCCACACTTGCACAGTAGGCAGATAGTCCGATATTACGACAGTGTTCCACCATTTCCCGTGAAATGTCTACCCCAATTACCGATCCATATTTTGACATATATTCCATTGTACCCCCAGCACCGCAACCAGCATCCAGCATATTAATTTTAGATCCCAAGAAAGGCAAAGCTAATTTTCCAATAATTTCTCTTCTTCCCTTATACCACCAGTGAGTTTGTTCCATGTCAACCATTTTTAGGTAAATTACATTGTTCATAGGCTATATTTTATCTAAAATATGCCAATCCTATTCTACGACATTAATATCCTATCTGTAGAATCAATGTCGAAAGCCTCTTTCATATCGACAAAGCTACACAGAATTCTCCGAAGGTATCTAGGCCTATAATGGGGAATTGATTTATCGTAACACGATCAGAAGGCATAAAATTTTTAAGGATGCTAGTATAAGAAAAGCCACGGCTCGCCTGCCTGTGCCTTTCGGTCACAAGCAAACGAGCCAAGCTTTTCTAACAATAAAAAATGGAGGCGTAGTAAATGATGACTAATTTACAAAAGCATATTGAAATAATCTCACAGGAACAAGTTGTTCACCTTAACAGTTTTCAGGAAATAAATATTATTAGCGATAATGAAACCATCCATCACATTAAAAAAATATCCAAGGATTCTGGATTGCCGGTTTCTAGAGTGGTAGAAGCTATGATCCGGGCAGCCCTTGAAGATGTACAAGTTGCTGCTGGATAAGGAAGAACAATTAAGGGCGGTGGAGTATTCCATCGCCCTTTTCTATTGCTAGTTTAGATTATGTACTTTTTTATTTAGCTCCTCCCCGGTTGGGGTTTTGGCCAAACCAGCCAATGAAGTTTCACGTAGACATGAAGGTAGCATGGTTCCAATCTTATACATGGCTTCAATCACTTCATCACAGGGAATTACACTTTTTATTCCCGCCAGTGCCATGTCCGCTGCTACCATGGCTACCGCCGCTCCCATCGAGTTTCTTTTTACACATGGTACTTCCACCAGGCCAGCAACTGGATCACAAGCTAGCCCAAGTAAATTTTTTAAGGCCATCGCCGCTCCGTGGGCGCATTGCTCGGGTGTACCACCTGCCAATTGCACGATTGCCGAAGCTGCCATTGCTGCTGCGGCACCAATTTCTGCTTGGCAGCCGCCGGCAGCCCCCGAAATGGTAGCATTATTGGCAATAACATAACCAATACCACCAGCATTAAATAAGGCCTCTACCAGTTCCCTTTGGGAACTGCCCAAGTGTTTTCCCGTTGCCAATAGGCAGCCTGGTAAAACCCCACTGGAGCCAGCGGTTGGCGTGGCTACAATGAGACCCATGGAAGCATTAACTTCGGAGGTGGCCAGTGCATAATTTACGGCATCGAGCACAACCCCTTGGCTAAGACCTTGGCCGCTTTTGGCATATTCACCTAATCTTTTAGCATCACCACCCGTTATACCACTACGTGAAACGATTTCTTCATTAATTCCTTTTTCAACTGCCGCCTGCATCACCTGTAAACTTTTTTTCATGGTTGCAAATACCTCTTCCACTGGGCGTCCAGTGGCTTGAACCTCTTGTTCGATGACTATTTCACCGATGGATTTCCCCTGTTCTTGGGCAATATGTACTAACTCGGCAACCGTACGATATTTCATGCTTGCACCCTCTTGTCCTATGGATTGAGTAAAGCAACCTGATATACAGGCTCGATCTTTTTAACCTCTTCGATGATCCCCTCAGCTAAATCCTGATCCGTTTCAATAACCATGAGGGCTTGATCTCCCCTTGACCTTCTTGCCACCTCCATATGGCCTATATTGATTTCATTGCAGGCTAAAACCTGGGCTACCTTGGCAATGGCTCCAAAACGGTCATGGTGAAATACCAATAAAGTTGGACTTTCTCCGCTGAGTGATATTTTAAAGCCTGCAATTTCTGTTATTCTAATCTTACCCCCACCAATGGAAATACCAACCACCTCCAGTGACCCCCGCTGATCACTTAAAAAAACCTTAGCAGTATTTGGATGAAAGTCGGATTCCTCTGCCACGGTCTTAATAACGATGTCCACTCCAGACTCTTTGGCAAGCTGCAAAGAATGAACAATTCTTTCATCATCTGCATTTAGGTTTAAAATACCTGCAACCAGTGCAAGGTCTGTACCATGTCCACGATAGGTTTGAGCAAAGGAACCATAGAGAGTAATCTCAACTTTATTTGGTGCTCTGCCAAAAATCTCCCTGGCTGTCTTTCCTATCCTTGCTGCTCCGGCTGTATGAGAGCTTGAAGGACCTACCATAACCGGACCAATAATATCAAATATAGAATGATAATGCATTGTAATCCCCTTAGACAGTTATTTTTATGGTAAAGATAATAACATTTACTTCGCTTTTTTCCAATGACTAGTAAAGTAGCTAATCTCCTGCAAATTTATTTTTCCGAATGTTGTTTATGTTTTCACTATTAGTATTTACTCTCCAAAAGAATAATGATATTCTAAATATAATAAATATTTGCACTCTTGTGTAAACAGGGGGGGGTGAGCATAATGGAACAAGAGTTAGTTCACCAGGCAGAGCATTTAAACTTCTTAATAAGAACCCTTAACCGAAAATTTCGTCAATATATGCTGTCTCAAACCATTGGATGCGGCTTAACCGTTCCACAAATCCATTTAATGCAGGAGCTCTTTCAAAATCCTGGCATAACCCTTAGTGAACTAAGTATCCGATTAGGTCTAGCCAAGAGTACCGTTTCAGGAATCGTTGATCGTTTGGAAAAACAGGGTAAGGTTATTCGAAAAAGAAATGATCAAGATCGTAGGGTCGTACATATTGATCTTTCTCCCGAAATTAGCGAATTAAACCATAATTTATCCCTTATGAGGACTAATTATTTAGGTGGTTTTCTACTTTCTATGTCCCCTGAAGAAATTACTGGACTAATTCACGGATTAGAAAAAATAAATTACCTAATGCAACAAGAGACTAAATCCTTCGCCCCTGCAAAAAATATTGCAGACTAAGTTAACCACCCCCCCGGGGTGGTTTTTGCATTCTTTTTTCTAAACATAGTATTTAGTTCTAAATGAAACTTTTATTGGATACTGTTAGAAAAGACTTCCATATAACAAATAAATACAGTGGCCAGGAGGGGAAGAAGTGCGCATTAGGATACTTGATACCAATGTATTGCTTGACCGACCCATAAAAGAAATTATAACATCTATGGAACCTTGTAAAGTTGTCATCCCCCTTGCAGTTGTTAACGAGTTAGATCGCTTTAAAGGGCTAGAGGATCATCGAGGCCATTGTGCCAGACAGGCAATTCGTTTTCTGGACAGTCTAAGACCTCAACTTCATCAAGGGGTATCACTTCCCAGTGGGCATCAAATCCTAGTTGAGGTAAATCATTGCAACGTTTTTTTACCTGAATATCTCCCCAAAGATAAAGTAGATACACGTATTTTGGCCATTGCCAAAGGTTTTAAAGAGGAGCAGGCATCCCCTGTCACCTTGGTTACCCAGGACATTTGTCAACGAGTTATTGCTGACACACTGGGAGTTGCCGCAGAAAACTATGCTGCGGAACAGGTTGACCTCGGCTTGTTGTATAAGGGCTGGGACACATTAAACATATCCTATGATGAAGTACAGGATTTTTATCAATTAAGACATATCCAAGTAAATAAAAATTTATTAGAGAATCAATATGTTTGCATGGAAGATCGTCTTGGCGGACGTCATTTAGGAAGATATAGCAAAGGTTTTATTCGCCCGCTAAGAAGAGATTTGCATGCTTTTGGTTTAGGTCCGATGGAAGGAAACCTAGAACAATCATTTTTAATGGATGCACTATTGGATCCTAAAATTGAATTAGTCAGTATCTTAGGACCAGCCGGCACAGGTAAAACTTTATTGGCATTGGCGGCTGGCTTACAACAAGTTGTCAATCAAAGACTCTATTCGAAACTAATTGTAACAAGGGCATTGATTCCACATAGCCGGGATATTGGTGCTTTACCAGGCACTAAAAAGGAAAAACTGACTCCCTGGATGGCTGCAATATATGACAACTTGGAGTTTCTAACCCGAACCTTTGTGGCCACCAAACATGATGAAAGATGTTCACCCTCGGAACGGGTAGAAAAATTTATGGAAGAAGGCTTTATTGAACTTGAGGCACTAACCTATATTAGAGGTCGCTCCATACCTAAACAATGGATCCTAATTGACGAAGCACAAAACTTAACGAAGGAAAACATCAAGACCATTATCACTCGGGCGGGTATAGGCAGTAAAATAGTACTAACCGGTGATATTCAACAAATTGATAATTACCGCCTAACCGCTACCAGTAACGGGTTTGTAACATTAATTGATGCCTTCAAAAACCAGGACTTATATGCCCATCTTTCTTTAAGTAAAACAGAACGCAGTCGCTTAGCTGCCCTAGGCGTAAAATTATTGCCATAAATGAAACAGGTGTTAATTTTAACACCTGTTTCATTTATTACGAAATTAGTTACTATATTTAAAAGAAATTTTAGGTCCTGACTGCTGTTTTTTGGTTGTTAGACCGCTCATAACGGTGGGCTTTAAAAATAAATTGCTTTGCCCACCAAGAACAGGTTCATCTTCAATAACCTCTTCAGCCATCTTCAGTGGAATGTCTGAAGTATTGTTTGATGGACCAGCCATAAAAGCTTCCTCAGCCGACTCAGACCATTCTATCTGTTCACTATCTCCTGATACTTCTTCTTCAGGAATTATTGCATCGTCGACGGGTATATCCTTGATTTCTTCTGTTTCCTGCAACTCATCTACTTGGCTTGCTTCATGATCCCCCTCCACCGAATCATCGGTTAGATCCTGCTCAACACTTTCAACACTTTCATCAATTTCAATTATTTCATCCAATTCATCAACTTCGGCTTCCCAGGCAACATTTGGATCTTCCGACATATCATCCAGAAAATCTTCCTGGTTGTGGGAATGCTCCATTACTTCGCCATCAGACACCATAACTGCAAATTTTTCGTTTGAAGAAGATTCTTGCTGTTTGCTATTAGTATCTTGATGGTAATCAGTGGCTCTAATACTTTTTTGTGATACATATAAAAGAATGAAAATCAAAAAAAGTGAAAATGCATTGTACCCAGACTCACGATCACCTGCCACCTGCTATAACCCCTTTCATTACAAAATAAAAAATTGACCCTGGTATATATTACGGGAAAAGGTGTTATATGTTACAACTATTCCGCCTAAGAATTAGCATATTTGGAATAGAGACCAGGGTATCTTATTTATAAGCATATTTGAAAGGGGCATAAAAATGGATCTTTGGCTTTTTACACTCCTGACTATTACTCTGGGCTTTGCCACAGCTTTATGGTTCCTTTTAATTTCTCACTTAGACAGAGGTTAAAAAGGTCTAAAAAAATGGAGCTAGTGCTGGCTAGCTCTTCAATTTTGTAAAAATCTTGGTAATCGCAAAGGGTTTATTCTCAATTTCCACTATTTCCTTTTGCAATATAGCAATATGTCTCATTTCCTCGTCTCTTAACTTTAAGAATAATTGTTTGGACGATGGGTTACGTATAATAACCGCAGCCTCATTATAAAATGTTTGGTTTCTTATTTTATCTTCCAGGGCATCATTTAAAAACTCTAGGTTATCCATTGGGCCTCCCTTATTTTATATCTAGGTTCTGCATCTCTTGTTTAAGCTCCGCAATATGACTGGTAGCAGTCATATCAAATACCTTAAATAACTTTTTTAGGCGTTTATCCTTAACCGTATTCGTTAAATAATTATATTTAGCTTGCCTCAACATCTCTCTATCAAGGGCTTTTTTAAAAATATTATTTTGAATCTCTTGTTCCGTCAGTCGAGCCAATGATGATCACCCCGCTTATTTTATTTGTATTTTTAGCATTGTTATATTTAAAGCATATTATTATGCCTTCGGCAAAAAATATCATCTGAGAATGCCGATTTAGCCCAGCGGTGATATGTCAAGAAGGTGATTCTAGAAAATTGGAAATTAATTTAACAAAAGTACACCTTTTACCTAAAAAAGGGTATAAGAAATAAGCCCACCAATTAAGCAAAGAAAATATTCCTT
>NZ_JBAIYV010000045.1:0-11717 GCF_036763075.1 Desulfotomaculum sp. 1211_IL3151
GGACACATCCCCATCAACCATATAATGTTATTTATTCAAACTTATTCCTGAATACCTTGTTTGGATGTACTTGAAATTGTAAGAATGAGTGAGTAAATGAAAGAAAAACTTATTTCATTGAGGGAGGGATAGCATGATTCATACCGACACAAATGCATCTGTCAGCGGGAAGGTGCCAATGTCGAAAAATGAAGACTGGTGGGCAGTCTGGTTGGGTTTGTTTATCTTTGCCCTAGGTTTAGGACCGATTTTTGGAGCTGACCTATTAGGCTGGGGAGTAAAATTTTCTACCTGGACAGATTTGTCAAAATCCTTTGCTCCCATGTCAAAGGTCTATAAAGAAACAATGTCTGGTCCAACATCACTCTTCCTTACCTATCTGTTTATGTTGGTATTAACCACCATCGGCGCTAAGGTAATGGGTGCCAATGTTAAAAGGTTTATAATTGGTTTTACGACCATATTTGTCATTACTATGCTTTGTATGGTCATCGGACAAAATGCTTACATTGCCGCTACCCCTGACAAACAAGAAAGTTTAGGTATTGGTTGGTCTCTGGGTTTAGGGGAAATGGGTTTTATTATTGCCATGTTAGTTGGTCTGGTCATTGGCAACTTCTTCCCAAGTACGGCCAGGTATTTAGAGGAAGCAGCCAAGCCTGAATGGTTTATTAAGACTGGTATTGTTATTTTAGGTGCAGCCATTGGGGTTAAAACCCTGGGTGCCCTGGGCTTAGCCAGTACAGTAATTGTACGGGGTCTCTGTGCCGTGGTTGAAGCCTATTTAATTTACTGGCCCGTAGTATATTTTATCTCTAGAAAATACTTTAAATTTACTCCTGAATGGGCGGCACCCCTTGCTTCGGGGATATCCATTTGTGGTGTATCTGCTGCCATAGCCACTGGTGGAGCCATCCGTTCTCGTCCCATCGTGCCTGTTATTTTATCCGCGGTTATTATCGTTTTTGTGGCCATTGAAATGTTAGTTTTACCTTGGTTTGGTCAAACCTTTTTATACGAAGAACCGATGGTTGCCGGTGCCTGGATGGGCTTAGCCGTTAAAAGTGACGGCGGTGCGGTGGCCAGTGGAGCTATTACCGACTCGTTGATTCGGGCAAAGGCTTTAAAAGAAACAGGGGTCAATTACGAAGAGGGCTGGATGCTCATGGCGGCCACGACGACGAAGGTGTTTATTGATGTCTTTATCGGTGTATGGGCCTTTATTTTAGCCATTATCTGGTCTGTCTTTAAACTTAATGAGAAGGGACAGGGATCATCCGTTACCAAAGGCAAGGTGTCTGCGGCTGAAATATGGGATCGCTTCCCCAAATTCGTCATTGGTTTTGTCTTTACATTTATTCTTCTATTAATCTGGGGTTACAATGATCCAAATATTATGGATGGAGCTAAGACTGGTACAGATCAAGCCAATGGCTTTCGAACTCTGTTCTTTGCCCTATGCTTTTTCTCCATTGGTTTAATTACCAATGTACGCAAACTCTGGGATGCCGGTATGGGACGTATTGTGGCGGTATATACCGTATGCCTATTTGGCTTTATTCTTTGGGTAGGATTAGTCATCTCCTGGATTTTCTACCACGGTATTATGCCACCGATTATTGGAGGTTAAATAGCCGGGAGATAAAAGGGAGGTATTTTATATATGTCGGAAGTTAAAATCAGGGATGTTAAACAGCCTACAGTTACTACACAACAACTGGATTACGAGGATGAATGGTTTGAACTGCAACCCATTGAGAAAAAACTAATATCTTACTCACTGCTCCTTGGTCTGGGTTTACTGGTTGTTTTCATCTTTATATTCAAACCATTTCACTAAAAAAATTAAAAACCGTTGCATTTGCAGCGGTTTTTAATTTTCCTACAAAATACATATTGAAATGATTGTAAAATAGTGGTACCTTGTCAAAAAACGAAGATAATATAAGTTTAATATTTCGTGGTAAAAAAAGGAAATGATGGGGTTACATCGTATATTGTATATAAAGTACAAAACCATAACAAAAGGTGGGACAAAAATGAATACTTTTCCAGGGGAAATTAATTTGTATTTGTTTCATGAAGGGTCCCACACAAGGGCCTATGAAATATTTGGTGCCCATGTTATGCAACAGGATGGCAGGGAAGGAGTCCGGTTTGCCCTTTGGGCTCCCCATGCAGTTGAAGTTCGGATTGTGGGTGATTTTAATAATTGGCAGGGGCATCAGCATAGAATGCATAGGGCAAAGGATCATCAAGTTTGGGTTCTTTTTGTGCCTGGACTACAAGTAAATGCTATCTATAAATATGAAATATTTACTGGACAGGGGGGAGTATTATTAAAATCCGATCCCTATGCCTTTTATTCGGAAATGAGACCAGACACGGCATCCCGGGTAATTAACCTGACTGGGTATCAGTGGCAAGATGCAGCCTATCAAGAAGGCAAGACGAAGGAAGCCTTATATGAAAGGCCTATCAATATCTATGAGGTACATTTGGGTTCTTGGCGGCGGCAGGGTCATGATTTTTTGGACTATCGGACACTAGCTGATCAATTAATTGATTACGTATGTGCAATGGGCTATACCCATATAGAGCTTTTACCGATCATGGAGTATCCCTTGGACGCTTCCTGGGGCTATCAACTCACCGGGTTTTACTCAATTACCAGTCGTTATGGTACACCCCATGATTTTATGTATTTTGTAGATCAATGCCATCAGAGGGGCATCGGGGTTATTTTAGACTGGGTACCGGCCCACTTTTGTAAAGACTGTCACGGTCTGGGGCGATTTGATGGGTTACCCCTGTATGAATCAGATAACGATTTACAAGCAGAAAACCAGCAGTGGGGAACCCTGAATTTTGATTATGCCAAGCCTGAAATCCAAAGTTTCTTAATTTCCAGTGCTTTATTTTGGTTGGATGTTTATCATATTGACGGTCTTAGGGTGGACGCCGTTGCTTATATGCTTTATTTAGATTATGGCAAGCAACAGGGGCAATGGTTGGTAAATAGATTTGGCGGCAAAGAAAATTTAGAGGCAATTTCCTTTATGAAAAAATTAAATGAGTTTGTATTTGAGTATCACCCTAACGCCCTGATGATTGCGGAGGAATCTACGACTTGGCCACTGGTAACCAGCCCTACCTTTTTAGGCGGGTTGGGTTATAACTACAAGTGGAATATGGGCTGGATGAACGACATCCTTCGCTATATGCAGATGGACCCCATTCATAGAAAATGGCATCACAACCTACTTACCTTTTCTTTTATGTATACCTTTTCAGAAAACTATATTTTACCCTTATCCCACGACGAGGTTGTACATGGAAAAAAATCTTTACTCAATCGTATGCCCGGTGATTATTGGCAAAAATTTGCCAACCTAAGACTTCTTTTTGGCTATATGATGGCTCATCCAGGTAAAAAGCTTCTCTTTATGGGGGGGGAATTTGCACAGTTTATTGAATGGGATGAAAATAAAAGTCTGGATTGGCACTTGCTGGATTTTGATCTGCATAAAAAAATGCATCATTATGTCAAGACCTTAAACCATTTTTACAAGACAGAAAAGGCCCTCTGGCAGCTGGATCATCATGAAAATGGTTTTCAATGGATTGATCCCCATGATTACAGCCAAAGTGTTATTACCTTTATGAGGCTGGGTAAAAACCCAGGGGAATTTCTAATTATAGTTTGCAATTTTACACCCGTTGTTCGGGAAGGTTATCGGATTGGCGTACCCTATCTGGGTGAATACACGGAAGTGTTTAACAGTGATGAGGTTTGTTTTGGCGGTTCGGGACAAATAAATGGTATTTTATTGGCTGAGGATGTGCCTTGGCACAATCAAGCATTTTCCCTGTCAATTAAGGTACCTCCCTTAGCAGTCGTTTACTTAAAGACTCTGTTAATTAATGCTGAATAAGTGTCTTGGGAACGGTTTTGACCGTTCCGTAGCTTAATATAGAAGCTGTTTAAAGAAGGAGGGGTTAATATGCAAAGAAAAGAGTGTGTGGCTATGCTGTTGGCTGGAGGACAAGGCAGTCGACTGGGGGTGTTAACCAAGAAACTAGCAAAACCAGCTGTTCCCTTTGGGGGTCGCTATAGGATTATTGATTTTACCCTGAGCAATTGCAATAACTCTGGTTTTGATACCGTTGGCGTATTAACCCAGTACCAACCACTGGCTTTGAACACCTATATTGGTATTGGCAGTCACTGGGACTTGGACCGGAAAAACGGGGGTGTTACTGTACTGCCGCCCTTTGTCAAGGAAATGGGGGGAGAATGGTACAAAGGTACTGCTAACGCTATCTATCAAAATATTGAATATGTAGATCGCTACAATCCTAAATATTTATTAGTACTATCCGGTGATCACATCTATAAAATGGATTATTCTTTAATGTTGGATTTTCATAAAGAAAAGCAAGCAGATGCCACCATTGCTGTGATAGAAGTACCCTGGCAGGAAGCCAGCGGCTTTGGCATTATGAATACAGCTAAGGATGCTAGAATTATTGAATTTGAGGAGAAACCTACCGTACCTAAAAGTAACCTGGCATCGATGGGTGTTTATATATTTAACTGGGGTATTTTAAAGGGATATCTGGAAAAGGATGAAAATAACCCCCGTTCCAGTAATGATTTTGGTAAAAATATTATTCCAATGATGCTTCAAGCTGGCCAAAGAATGTTTGCCTATCCCTTTAAAGGATATTGGCGGGATGTAGGAACCATCGAAAGCCTGTGGCAAGCTAACATGGATTTGTTATCAGAAAGCCCCTTATTAAACCTCAATGACCAAGAATGGAGAATTTATTCGGTTACCCCCCATCACCCACCCCAATATATTGCTGCCAGTGCTGATGTTAATTGTTCATTGATTAACGAGGGATGCATGGTTTACGGCAGTGTTTATAACAGTATATTGTTTCCAGGTGTTTATCTCGGAAAGGGATCTACCATTAGGGACTCAGTCATTATGCCCAATGTAAGAATTGGTGAAAATGTGACAATTGAAAAGGCCATCGTTGGAGTTGACACCCAAATAGAAGATCAATGCAAGATTGGCTGTCTGGATGAATTCTGCCAAAAGTGCAATGAGTTATGCTCAAAGATTACGGTGGTGGAAGGAAATATCGTGGTTTCAGGTGGTCAGGCATTAAAGAAAAGCTGCAAGTTTGATTGCAAAGTAGGATAGCCGGAGGTGATGGCGTGAAGGATGTTATGGGAATTATTAATTTAATGGAAAATGAAGATTACCTTAAGGAACTTAGTTATCACCGTCCAGTGGCGGCAGTACCCTTTGGCGGGCGTTACAGGATGATTGACTTTGTCCTTTCCAATATGGTGAATTCAGGTATTCGTAATGTAGGAATTCTTGTTCAACATCAATATCGTGCCCTAATGGATCATCTGGGGAGAGGAAAAGAATGGGATTTAGATCGTAAAAGAGACGGTTTGTTTTTTTTACCACCGAGTCAATACAATAATCAGGGCATTTACCATTGGGATCTGCGCCACTTTTACAATCATCTGGATTATATTAATTATAGCCGTCATAAGTATGTACTGATTTCGGGTGTCAATGTGCTTTGCAATATTAATTACCAAGAAGCCTTTAAATTTCATCAGGCCATGCAGGCGGATATCACTATAATTTACAAAGATATAGAGAACCAGTCAATAAATCTAACGCAAAGCCATTTTGTGGATACCGTAGAGGACGGAAGAATTATTGGCATTGAAATCTCTCCGGCCAAAACAACCAGCAATAAAATGTCCATGGAAATGTTCATTATGAAGAAAAGCTTGTTGGTAGATTTAATTAACAGCTGTCATTCTCGGGGAGAATGTGACATGGTTAGGGATGGCTTCATCAAAAATCTTCATCGGTTAAGGGTTTTTGGTTTTCCCTATCAAGGTTATTTAGCCACCATTAACAGTGTGCCAAGTTATTATAAACACAGTATGGATCTACTGAAGCCAGAAATATGGCGAAAACTCTTTTATGACCAGGGGAAAATCTTTACCAAAACGAAGGATGGGCCACCTACCAA
The DNA here is from genome assembly GCF_036763075.1 of Desulfotomaculum sp. 1211_IL3151. NCBI lineage: Bacteria > Bacillati > Bacillota > Clostridia > Eubacteriales > Desulfotomaculaceae > Desulfotomaculum > Desulfotomaculum sp. 1211_IL3151. The sequence continues at coordinate 6,073 of NZ_JBAIYV010000045.1, forward strand.
ATACAATGAAGGAGCAAAGGTTAGCAATGCCCTGGTAGCAAATGATTGTATTATTAATGGCATTGTAGAAAACAGTGTTGTTTTTAGAGGTGTCAAGGTTGGCAAGGGTGCTCATATCAAGGATAGCATTATTATGCAAAAGTGTGAAATCCAGGAGAATGCAACCGTTGAACATGTGATAGCAGATAAGGGAGTCATTATTACAAAGGACAAACACCTGAAGGGTGAAGAACATTATCCCTTAGTAATTAAGAAGAGAACAGTAATTTAGTTTTCAGCATTAGCTATTAGCCGTTAGCGTTTACTAATGGCTAATAGCTAATGGCTATCAGCGAAAAGTTACGGTAGATCTTTATGAAAAAAGGGTGGAAAGCCTATGAAAGTTTTATTTGTAGCCTCCGAAGGAGTTCCCTTTGTAAAAACCGGTGGCTTGGCTGATGTTATTGGTTCCTTACCCAGGGAATTGATCAAACAAGGGGTTGATGCAAGGGTTATCCTGCCGAAGTATGGTGATATACCGATTTCCTTTAGGGAAAAAATGACCTACTTGAACCATTTTCAGGTTCCTTTAAGTTGGCGGAATTTATATTGCGGGATAGAAAGATTAGAATACGATGGTGTTACCTTTTATTTTATAGATAACGAATTTTATTTTAAAAGACAGGGTCTATATGGTTTTATGGATGAAGCCGAACGCTTTGCCTTTTTCTCCCGGGCAGTATTGGCAGCACTGCCCCGGTTGGCCTTTCTGCCTGATATTATTCACTGCCATGATTGGCATACCGGAATGATCAGCGTCTTTCTTCGGTCCCAGTATCAGAATGATCCCTTCTACACAGACATTAAGACCGCCTTTACCATTCATAATTTACAGTATCAGGGTGTCTTTCCCGGTTCTATATTAGGCGATGTGTTAGGTTTAGGACGGGAACATTTCGGTTTGGATGGCATAGAATTCCACGGACAGGTTAGCTTTATGAAGGGTGGGGTGAACTATTCAGACCTCATAACCACCGTCAGTGCAACCTATGCAGAGGAAATTCAAAGGCCTGAATATGGTGAACGGTTGGATGGGCTTTTTAGGCACAAGAAAAAAAATCTTCACGGTATTTTAAATGGTATTGATGTCGAATATTATAATCCCGCTAATGATTCATGTATTTGCAAAAAATTTTCTTATGAATCAATCGATGATAAACAAGATAACAAAGAAAACTTGCAAAGAATAGTAGGCTTACCGATACGTCGTGACATTCCGGTATTGGCTATGGTTTCCAGGCTGGTCAGTCAAAAGGGTATGCAGCTTATTAAAGATATATTGGAAGATATGTTAGCAATGGATATTCAACTGGTAGTATTGGGAACCGGTGATCGGTATTATGAGGATATGTTCCGGGATGCAGCCTGGAGATTTCCTGACAAAGTATCAGCCAATATCCTGTTCGGCAACACCTTGGCTCACCAAATTTATGCCGGTTCGGATATTTATCTCATGCCTTCGGTATTTGAACCCTGTGGTTTAAGCCAATTGATTGCCTTACGCTATGGTTCCATTCCCCTTGTTAGGGAAACCGGTGGTCTGATCGATAGCATAAAACCCTATAATGAATATACTGGAGAGGGCAATGGTTTTAGTTTTACCCATCTGAATGGGCATGATTTTCTTTATACCTTAAAGAGAGCCATTGGTTTTTACTATCAAAAGGATATTTGGTCTAAAATTACCACGAATGCGATGCAATGTGATTTTAGCTGGTATAAATCGGCCCAAAAGTATCAAGACTTGTATAAGAAGTTAATGTATAAGCAGCAAATAGGGGGATAATGCCAATGACGGATTGGATTTATCATCATTCCCATGAGGTTTTCTACCGCAGCCCCTTTGGGGCTGTTCCTTGTGCAGAAAAAATAACCCTGGCTTTAACCTTAGAAGCCGGAGAGGTGGAAGCCGTATTTTTGCGCCTTTGGAAGTATGGCCGTGAAGAAGAAAAAATAGCCATGCAGCCCCAGGAGAATCAGGGTGATAGAAGGGTTTTTCGGGTTCAAATTAGTGCGCCCCCTCGCCAGGGGCTATTATGGTATTACTTTATTATTGTTAAAAATTCCAAGGTCTATTACTATGGCAACAATTCTCAACAATTGGGTGGGGTGGGAAAAATATATGACCATGAACCACCGTCCTACCAAATTACAGTCCATAAAAGGGATTTGCTAACTCCCCATTGGTTTAAAGATGCAGTCATGTACCAAATATTTGTAGATAGGTTTTTTAATGGACATGAAACGGGGCAAATCTTAAATCCCAAAAAACACTGTATGATCTATCCCGAGTGGAGTGCCACACCCAGGTATGGGAAGGATACGGTTACCGGAAAAACAGTTTGTTTTGATTTTTTTGGCGGTAATTTGTTGGGTGTTATCAAAAAATTACCCTACTTAAAGGAACTGGGCATTGGTGTAATCTATTTAAACCCTATTTTTGAGGCAGCCAGCAGCCATAAATATGACACAGGGGATTACAAGAAAATTGATCCCATGTTTGGTAATGATAAAATTTTTCAGGAATTGTGCAGTAAGGCAGAGCAAATGGGTATTTCCATTATTTTAGATGGGGTTTTCAGTCACACGGGTAGTGATAGCCGATATTTTAATAAAGAAGGTCATTATCCAACCCTGGGGGCTTATCAGTCTAAGGAGTCACCCTATTATGCCTGGTATCGGTTTACCAATTTCCCCGACCAATATGATTGCTGGTGGGGCGTTGATACACTGCCCAATGTCAATGAGCTAAACCCCTCTTATCAAGAGTTTATCATTACCGGAGAAGATAGTGTGATCAAGCATTGGCTAAGGATGGGGGCCAAGGGTTGGCGCTTGGATGTGGTGGATGAACTACCGCCGGAATTTGTTAAGAAAATACGAGCAGCCATGAAAAATACCAACCCAGATGCAGTGTTAATAGGCGAGGTATGGGAAGATGCTTCCCATAAAATAAGTTACAGTGAGATCCGTGAATATCTACTGGGTGAAGAATTGGACTCCGTTATGAATTATCCCTTTCGCAGCATCTGGTTAGATTTTTTATTGGGGAGAGCCGATGCTTTTGGTACGCATAATCGATTGATGAGCCTGTATGAAAATTATCCCCTGCAACACTTTTACTCGACGATGAATTTAATAGGTACCCATGATGTTTCCCGGGCACTAACACTCCTTAGTGATGCGCCTCCGGAAGAATCACTTTCCCGGGAAGACCAAGAAAAACTAAACTTATCGAAGGAGCAATTAAAGCTTGGCCTAGCCAGGTTAAGATTACTTGCTTTACTGCAAATGACCTTTCCCGGTGTTCCCTGTATTTATTATGGGGATGAAGTGGGGATGGTTGGTTATCGGGACCCATTAAACAGAGGAACCTATCCCTGGGGCCACGAAAACACGGAATTATTAGCCTGGTATAAGAAACTAATCAATTTAAGGAACAACTATCAAGCTTTACGAACGGGTCTCTGGCAGCCAATATACAGCCAGGGGCAAGTTTATGGTTATCTAAGGGTAACCGAAAAGGGAAAAGATGTTTTTAACAGACCGGCGTCAAATAATGTGTTTTTAGTTTTAGTTAACGCCAATAGGGACATTCCTGTAAGTGTTGCACTGGATTTAAAAAAGTGGTGCAGCGGATCAATGATTGACTTGTTACAGGATAACCAGGTATATCATTTGCGAGATGGATTCGTGCATTTGACACTGCAGCCACTACAAGGCGTTTTATTGGCAAACAACAGTCTTTAAAAAACTCAACAGAATGACCAAGACCATTCAAGAATGAAATCAACAATAAGCATTAACAGAGCCGAAAGGAAAGGTCTAAAACAGGAGATGCATATGACAACTAGAACAAGCGGTGTCCTGCTACATCTAACCTCTTTGCCATCTAAATATGGAATAGGCGATCTAGGAAAGGAAGCCCACGAATTTGTGGACTTTTTGTCCAGAAGCAAGCAAAAACTTTGGCAGGTACTGCCCCTCAATCCAGTTGGCTTCGGTGAGTCACCCTTCCAAAGTTATTCCGCCTTTGCGGGAAATCCCTTACTAATTAGCATCGATCTTCTGCTGGGGGAGCAGTTATTAAGTAAGCAGGATATTGCCAACATACCTTATTTTAATCCGGAACGGGTAGAATTTGAACAGGTACGCCCATACAAGGAAGGGCTGCTTAGAAAAGCCTTTGCCAATTTTCAAAAGAAGTTACCGAAGGATTTTATGAATTTCTGTACGGAGAACAAATGGCTGGCAGACTATGCTTTGTTTATGGCCTTAAAGGGACATTTTAACGGTCTGCCCTGGAATCGCTGGGAAAAATCAATTACCCTAAGGGAAACAAAGTCCCTGAATTTTTATCGGAGTTTCCTAAAGGAAGAAATAGAATACCACTATTTCCTGCAATACGCTTTATCGAATCAGTGGCTGCAATTAAAAAAATATGCCAACCATTACGGTATCAAAATTATTGGCGATTTACCAATTTTTGTTTCTTATGATAGCAGTGATGCCTGGGCCAACCCAAAGCTATTTGAGTTGGATGCCACCGGCAATCCAACCAAGGTATCCGGCGTACCGCCGGATTACTTCAGTACCACAGGACAACTTTGGGGGAACCCCCATTATCGCTGGTCAGAAATGGCAAAGGATGATTACCAATGGTGGCGTGATCGGTTCACCCACCTGCTCAGAATGGTAGATATTATTCGCATTGACCATTTTAGGGGCTTTGAAGCCTACTGGGAGATACCGGCTGGTGAAGAAACCGCAGTCAATGGAAAATGGGTCAAGGGACCTGGGGAGCAGTTTTTTAACACAATTACCAAGTACTTGGGAGAAATACCTGTTATTGCTGAGGATCTAGGTATTATTACACAGGAAGTGGTGGAGTTAAAGGAAAAATTTAATTTTCCGGGTATGAAAATACTACACTTTAATTTACACAGTAATGAAAAAGAAGATTTTTTACCGGACCAATACGAAGAGAATTCCGTGGTTTATACAGGAACCCATGATAATGATACAACCTTGGGTTGGTACAACAAACGATTGCCTGATGATCTTGATTTCTTACAGGAATACCTAAACTGGGACCCCCAGGAAGAAAGCATCTGCTGGAGGCTGATTGACTTAGCCTTTCATTGCAAGTCTAATTATGCCATTATTCCCCTCCAAGATATCCTTTGCCTCGACAGCGAGGCCAGAATGAATTACCCCGGAACAGTTGGCGGTACCAACTGGGCTTGGCGTTTTCACCGGGGCTCCATCACCCAGGAGATTGAGACCAGGCTTAGGACGATTACCGAGGATAGTGGCAGAGTATAGTAAAATGCCCAATAATAGGTCAAATTCTTCTTTGTTAGATAATACCGCAACAAAATGTTATGATTAAAAATGTCAAAACAGCCCCTAAAATGATGAATGGAAAAGGGGCTGTCGCAAAACGTTCAATTGAAAACGTAGGGCGACACGCCCTTTTTTATTTGTGACATAAAAATTATTACATCTACGAAAGTGAATTTTACCATTTAGGCCCCGATTTGGGCACAACAAAACAAGGGAAGACCTTCCCCTGTGAATAACTTTTCGTTTTTTGTTTAGGCGGC
>NZ_JBAIYV010000033.1:0-11351 GCF_036763075.1 Desulfotomaculum sp. 1211_IL3151
TTTGTTATGCCCAAAACGGGGCTTAAATAGTGAAACTAACCTGCAAAGATGTAATGATTTTCCTGTCATGAATCAAAATGGGCGTGTCGCCCTACGTTTTCAAATAAACGTTTTGCAACACGCCCTTCTTTCCTTTATTGCACTTCCAGTGTTTTTATTTCCCCATCCCTAAGTTCTATGATCACATCGTATCCTTCATAATCTTCCAGGTCATCTACATCAATGCTTCTTCCTTTTCGATCTTCAAGAGTCACTTTGCTTGCAAAATATAGTTTATGTCTGCCATTATCTTGCTCAAGGTTGATATACCGAGAACTAACACTATAAAGCTCGCCTTCAACTTCAATGTCTTCATCATCGGTAATGACAATCTTTGAAACTTTATCACTTTTTAGGGTTAGTTTTCCCTTCGCTCCAATTAGAACCTCTTCCAACTCAATCTCTTTATTGTCCCTTTCGATGGTAACCTTACTGTCAAGGTCATAGGTTTTAGAACTACTGCCTTTGATGGTTATCTTTTTGCTAGTCAGACTGGTTATTGTCCCTGTATAACTACTGCTGGATGTTTCATCGGTAATAATAATAGTTATAACCTCATCACTATCATTATCCAAAATTAGTTTAACTTCGTCTCTTTTGCTGATATCATCAAAGTCCCTGCTCTTACTACCTTCATAGACAGCCACTTTTTTGTTAACATCATAGGTTTTCTCTTTGCCACTTGAATTTTCGATGGTGATGCCCCAGCTGCCTGAGTCATCCACCTCAATAACCTCTCCCTCAATGATATCAACATCCAGAATGTCAATCCTGGTAACGTCATCACGGCTATCCAGCTTTAACTTAACATAATCTCCCTTGCTGACGTCATCAAAATCCCTACTTTTTCCATCCTCATAGACATCGGCATCGTCATCCACATCGTAGGTTTTAGTTGTTCCATCGGCTTTCTCAATGGTGATTCTCCAATTACCGGAGGTAACCAGTTTGGTAACCTCACCTTCTAAGGCTGAAGAGGAGGATGAACTATTGTTAAGTTTGATTGTGACTGCTTCATTCTTGCTATTAATCTCAACCTCTACAAAATCTTCCTCTTCAATATCTTCCAGATCCATGGAGTCTCCATCTTTATCCCTAACCCTATAGCTGCTGGCTAAATCAAAGGAACGCTCATAGCCGTCCCCATCTTCGATGGTAATAGTTGAGGAACCAACCTTCACTACATCACCAAAGATTTTGCTGGCTTCATTTAAGGGGATAATATTTGAGACGATATTACCGATCTTTGTAATAGACACCCTTTGACCCCTGGATAGCTGGTAAAAATTCGTACTCACATTGCTTTTATTGATCTCTTCACTGGTACCATCATCATACCTTACTGTGAAATAATCCAAATACATGTTTACTACATAACCCTTACGACCGTTATCTGCTGCCGTACTAAGCAGTTTAATTTCTGTAACGCTGCCATTAGCCACTAAAATTTCCGCACTGGATCCAGTAGTTAAGGCTGTTAGATCCTTTGTGGTACCATTTTGTGTTATTTTTACCGAACTAACCAATGGGTAAGAAGTCAATGTCCCTGTATCCGTCTGAAAAGCCAACAGCCATTGGCTGCCACTGGTTATGCCCTTGATGGTTCCTGTGTAGGTAGTGGTTATGGATACGCTGCTGCCTGGGCTTGCCTTGGTATTTGCTAGATACAGCACTTTACCCGCAGTATCCACCACTACCCTGAAATTATCACCTGCTTTTAAAGAAGCTAAGGTTACTTTTTTGCCATCCAAGTAATATAGCGTATCGGTCTGAACATCAAGGGTTTTCGATTGTCCATCCTTGCTAACTGTAATTTTCTGCCCAGCCGTATCCACTTTACTGAGCTTAGCAATATAATATTTGCTAGCATTGGGGTTAATCTTGCCATTTTCAAATAGGCGTGAAATAATTGCCGCCATTTCACCCCTGGTCACAGAAGCATTGGGATCAAAGGTATTGTCTGGGCGGCCAGACATAACCCCATGCTTCACAGCTGCAGCCACAAAGGACTGTAGACTTTCATGAATCTGGGCCTTATCTCTAAAGGTTAGTTCAAAACCATCTGCCTTGAGGCCTAAAGCATTGGCAAAAAGTACTGCTATTTCAGCCCTGCTAGCAGCACCCTGGGGTTTCATCGTGGGAATTCCTGCCTTTGATATGTACTTCTTATCTGCGGCAAAGGCAATATTTTTCTTTGCCCATTCGGGGAAATCGGCCGGAAAATTGTAACCACCTTCTGACATATTATAATCGTCCGCTGCGACCCGATGCCCAAGGGCGCGATTTAAGAAAACAATGGCTTCAATCTGGGATACCGAAGCCTTGGGGTCAAATACCCCTTGTCCCCTGCCACCTACTAAATCGGCGGCACTACATTCAGCCACAGACTGCTCCCACCACTGGCCTGTAGTATCTTTATAAAGGTGGGGAGATGCCGCCCAAGCTGAAGTGCCGACTAACATGGCAAAGATCAGAATCACTACCGAAAAAAGGTGCCTTTTTCCTAACAAAACAATACCTCCTTGGTTGGACCAGGCGGATGCCTATTGGGGGCACGACAGGTATCCGACTGGGCCAACATGCTTCTATATAGTTAAGACGCTTTATTTAACACTTCGTTACAAAAATAATAATTCCTGTATCAAAAATGGAAAATAAATGGCACCCTGTTAGATGACCCTAGGCCTTGGGCTTTTAGCCTTTAGCTATTAGCAGAAAGTTAAAATGCTCTAAGAATAAAAATTTTGTGTCATCCTTCGCTGTCGCTCAGGATGACATCGCTATTGCTTTAAGCTCACTGCCCATGGCTCATGGCCGTTTTTTAGTAAACATTTGATTAATTGACTGATAAATATCCTGCCACGAGGTGCAGCGAATACCCTGCCAGGGCCATTGCCTATTATGAGGGGCCTCAAATAATATCACTGGAACGCCACCACCATTAAGCTGATAGGCATTATGAATATTGTCTTCGATCATAAGTTTGACTTTTAAATCCTGGCAAACTGCCAATTTATTATGGGAATTTAATAGGTGTAGCTGGCTATAGGGTATATCATAGTCCCTTAACCATTTTTCCGTCACTTCCTGATATCTGGGATTTCGGGCCGTGATAATATGAACCTCCCAGTCTTGCTGAACCAGTTTATAAATACTTTCTCTGGCCAAAGGTATAACTGGGCTCTTTTTAATAATTCCCTCTTCCTTCTCAGCCATCAATTTAAAGAATTGTTCTTCGCTCACATTGTAGACTTTACATAAGCTATATTGGTTGATTTCTTCCCCACGCAAACTCTTACCAGAATACTTATTCATTGTTTCCACCAACAATTCAAGATTGTCGGCAACGGTTCCGTCTAGATCAATCCCAATTCTCATGTTCCCCTCCTAGTATCCCAGCATCCTTCGTCCTTGTAAATTAGTATAGCGAGAAACTTTCTACTTCGTCAAATTAGAAAAGCCAAGTTCGCGCTATATCCGATAGCGCGAACTTAGCTTTTCTTGTACTATCATCCATTAAATTATAATTTCAGATCGTATAAAAGATAAACATAGATAAAGAACTAATCCTTTGGACATAATAACCATAAATAACAATGTGAGGTGTAATCCATGACTCTATCCCCCGGTGAACGAACCATCTATGCTTTTTTTAATGACAGAGTAGCTGCCCGCGGCGCGGCAGAAGCATTGCAGGAAGCTGGTTTTGAATATCCCTTTGTTGATAGGCTTGATCGTCATAAGGGTGCAGATTACCTTTCTGCCTCCACACTTCATCCAGATGGTTTTGGGGAGCAGCTAGGCGAGGTAGACTTTAACCGCGGTTTTTTCTTTACGCTAAAAACCAAGGATGACCTAGTCAACAAGGCCATTGGTATTATTCAAAAACACGAAGGATTCGTTTAGCTTTTAGCTTTTAGCTATTAGCTGTTAGCCACCAAGAACTGGTTGCCATAAATAATTGTCACCCTGAGCGATAGCGAAGGATCTTTCTGCATTGAAAGGTTAAACCCAAGATTCTTCGCTATCGCTCAGGATGACACAAATTTTCTTCTTCGTTGAACCGTTAAAATTAAGGTCATTTACTTGCTGCCTTCCAGCTTTCTGCTAATGGCTACTAGCTAATTAACCTGCCAATTTGTTACATAACACCCTCACAATACCAACTCTCCTGCATACTATATATAAATTATCAAACTATGTAGGGGAGGTCTGTTTTATGACGAAGGATGAAAAAGATTTAGCAGAAACCACTGACGATGTTGTATCCTCAAACTCTCTCTTTAATAAAAGGCGCGGTTTATTAACTGAATTTGAAGCCTTTACCCTGGAGCCCAGTAATACCTGTGGTGCTACCTCCATACCCCTTACTAGCACACCTACCACCATTGCATCATTAACTGATGAAAACGAACTTAGCATTGAGGATGATTGCGACCGTGTTTGGTTAACTTGTACAGTTGGCTGGGAAGCAATTGCCAATGCCCCGGACGGGGCACGACAGGGGAATAATGTGGATGTATTATTTAAAATCTTTAGGGAGAATCGGAAGCACCATCGTGATCTTATTTTCAGCTGCTGCCAAAGTGCTAATGCAACCGAAGATAACCTGCAAACCACAACCTTTACCCACGTTGATTTACCCTTTGCCCACAAAGTTCACAATCCCTGTGAAGATGATCATTGTCATAAAGTACCTAGCGTAAATTATTTTGTAACTGCCCAACTCCTTAATGGCGGTCAGGCCAATGTAATTGGACCCATTACCTGTACTGGTTCACAAATTGCCCAAAATCCTAGATAATAATGAATTCACCCTACCGGCTTTGGTATCATCCAAGCGACAGCAAAGGATCTTGGGGATAGCTACAAGCTAACGACTAACAACTATTAAAAACCGGGCGGTTTTGCCGTCCGGTTTTCTTTTCTTACTTTTTAATTCTCTTGACACTGCTCCAAAAGAGGGCTAACTGTTAAATAGAAAACCTTAAATTCATCTTGAAACTTTGCCGGAATATCCATTGGCCATTCCATCTTAGGATCATCCAGGTATTTTTGAGCAAATTCCTCCAGTAGGTAACTAAGTGGTTGTGCCAAAATTGTGGTTATTGCTTGATCTAACTCCGGATAACAATGGGGCCAATCCTTCCTTAATAAAAAAAGATGCAAAAAGCTAGCAGCCTTTGAAAAAATATGTGAATCCGCTCGATAGCTTTCAATGGTGCCACCAATGTAATTCATCACATCATAGCCATTTTCATATGCCATCATTTACCCCCATTTTTAACTATGGTATGATGGGCTATTCTTGGGGGTTCCTTTTACACATAGCTATGGGCACCGGGTAATAATAATGATACGCCAAACAAAGTAAACAATACGGCAGCAAAACCTATGATTGCCATCATTGCTGCCTTTTTGCCCTGCAATCCATAGGTCTTCCTGGCATGTAAATAGCCCGCGTAGATAAACCAGGTAATCAGTGCCCAGGTTTCCTTGGGGTCCCAACTCCACCATCTACCCCACACTTCTTCGGCCCACACAGCCCCTGTAATTAAGACAAGCGTCATAAAGGGAAATCCCAGGGCCACTGACCAGTGCAGCATATTGTCGAGCTTCGATAACTCAGGCAGAGACTTACCCATGCCTTGATCCCCTACTTTTTCCTTTACCATGTATAAAATACCCAAGCAGCAGGAAAGTCCAAAGGCACCGTAGGCAACGATTGCCGTGATAACATGGAGTTCTAGCCAGAAGCTCTGCAGGGCTGGCATCAATGGCCGAATATCAGAAGGCAAGGTGCTGCCATAAGAAATAATAATGATTGCTAGCAAGGCAACCAGCGAGGTTAGGAGATCGGAAACAAACTTGGTTCTTAGGATCAGGAAAAAGAATAAAATACCCCAGGCAAAAAGAAAGGTAAATTCATACATGGTTGCAAAGGGCAGCCGACCACTGGCAACACTTCTGGCAATAAGTGCTAGGGTTAAGCAGACAAAAGCTAAGGCAACTGTAGCTAAAGAGATTTTGCTAAGGATTTTATTAGGCTGCCAAAGGCAAATCAGGCTCGTCACTACACCAAGAAAGAGCAGACCATAAGCAGCTAGGTTCAGTGTCCCTTCCATTAAAGCCCCACCTCACTTTTTTGCGCGGTTTTTAACGGTGCAAGATATCTTATTAAGAACCCTATTACGATTAATACAAAGCCAGTGTAGATAATTTTCACACCAGGATCTTGTTTTACCTCTAGCCCTGTATAGTAGCGATAGCTGGAAAAGGTAACGGGGTAGCCAGCTAGTTCCTTTGTTGCCCCTTCTGGAATCACTTCTACGGCAAGCAGCTGATCATTTTGCAGGATAGCGCATGCTAGATGTGGGTTATTGGGTAAAGGGGACCTTGAACGAAGATCGCCACTGCTTGGGTCAAAATCTGGTACGTAGATAACCCTCATTTTAATATTTTCCTTAACGATTACATCCGCACCATTGACCAGGTCAAATTGCTGCTCTTTCCCTCCGACGTCAATATAGCCTTTGGCCTTCCAGCCATAACTCTGCTGATAAATGGTAAAGCCCTCAGCCTTGAGTGGATGGTTGACACTTATTTCACTGTTTACCTCATTTTTTTCACCGGATAAGGTTAGCTTACTAATGTATTGCTTTGGCTCAAGGTTATCATAATACTCAATCTTAAAATCCTTAACATGCAAGCTATATCCCGGGAAGCCCTTTGTGGCAAGATCGATTGACTCCCCTGTACCTAGTTCTAGGTATTCACTTTGACCAATTAGTCCGGATACCAGTGATCCAATGAAAATAACCAGTATACTTAGGTGAAGAACCACTGAACCCACTGCCCGAATACTGTTTAGTGTTTTAAGACGTTTAACCGAACACAATAGAATATTGGTTGCAAAAACTGCCCCCAGTAGAATGAACCACCAAGAACCATACAACTTATTTAGGGACAATAGTAAAATGAAAGCGCCCATTAACTCCCCATAGTGGTTTTTGTAAAAGAATGCTTCCTCGCCCTGGGGAATTAAACTACCGAGGGAGGATGCGGCACCTATTAATAATAAAAGAAAAAGACCCATTTTCATGGAGGAAAGGAGATGGATAACTCCCTTCCCCCCAGGTCTTGTAAATTTGCTATTTGTATCTGTCAATACATTTCACTCCAGTAGGATTGGTTTTAGGCTGGATTCTTTACGGCATCCTTAGCAAATTGTATTGCTTTGTGGGCATAGTCGATGGCCTTGCCCAAATTATTCATTGATTCTGTGGGGTTGTGGAAGCCGTAACCATTGGTTACCATCACGTAATCCAAATACCATTGACCCTTGCGATGCATATCCTGGGCCTGCTTAAGCAATTCCTGGTTTACGCCAGGGGTATCTTTGGCAGCTTTTATCTCGTTAATGGCTTGAACCACTGCCTCACCGGCAATGTCCTGTATTTCTTTGGTTTTTGTCTGGGTGTCCTTGACTCTGCTCTCAAGCCAGTCCACACCCTCCCGGTGGCAGACGGTACAACTTTCCTCGATGTTGTTTAGGGGGCTGGTCCAGTAGTGGGAGCTGATTTTTACATTGCCCTGCTTAACATAGGGCATATGACAATCCGCACAGGCTAACCCCGCCGACTGGTGAGTGCTGCCCATGAAAATTTCATATTCGGCATGCCTTGCCTTGGCTAGTCCAGTTCCAGCATCCGGGTGATGCCACTCACTATAGTTCTTTTCATCAAAATAGGCGAGGATTTGATCTGCTTTAATACCATTATCCCAGGGGAAGGTTAGTTTCTTGGTTTCTGGTCGGAAGTAATAAGTCACATGGCATTGGGCACAGACCAGGCTTCTCATTTCCTGCCTGGTGGCCTTGGTAATGTCCTTGCCTTGGCGTTCAAAGGCTTCGATTAAGGCAGGTCTGCTGATTCTCAGATCCATTGTTTTAGGATCGTGGCAATCAAGACAGGCGATGGGATGCTTAAGCTGTGAATTTATTTCCTCAAAAGATTTAAGGTAGTAATCTTCGCCGTACTTATCGATAAGCCCGGGTATTTGGGAAGATTTACAGGTATTACAAGCAGCACCTGTTTTATAGCGATTAGGGTTTACTTCTCTGATATCATCCAGCGTATAGAGATGGCCCCGTGGTTCGTTAAATTCCACAGCATAACCAAGGCCTGCATAGATGGGTTCCATATAGGGCTTGGTCTCAAAGTGTGATGGCTTAGCTGTGTTTTGAAAATTCTCCAAGTAACTATCGTAATGTTTAGGATAATATTTGCCCCACACCGCTGGATCAACCTCATTGGCTGCAATCTCGCCAAGCGGACCTTCCTCTAGGTCTGTGTTATGAGCATTATAGAAATAAAATACCGAAGCCCCCAAGATCACGATTACTACCAGGGAAAAGAAAACTAAATTACGGTATTCTTTTGGAATCAATTTAAATAACCACCCCTCTCATCATTTCTGGTGCGGGGTACTGCGGTGACAATCGAAGCAATATTTTCCACCGTCCCTTTTCGTGTCCCCCACTAGCTCCAGCATTTGTCCGTGGCATCTTAAACAATTTTCTTGAAGAATGTCTTTGCCTAGTTTTGTCACTCTAATTTCCTTGGGAGCAGTGTCCGTGACGACAGCAACGATGTCCCTTGTTCCGGTATATGCTTTATAGGTAGCACCGTACACCAGGCTATGGGGAATATGACAATCCCCGCAGGTAGCTCCTGACCTATGTGCTGAATGTAAATATGTGTCTACCTGTTCATCCATAACATGACATTGGCCGCAAAACTCTGCCTTGTCTAACCCAAGAGCAGGAACCTTTGTTATCAGCATCAAAGCAAAGCTGATAAAACCAAAAGCAGCTAACCACATAAGTTTTTTCTTCATTACCCCGCCGACCTCACCTCCTTATAATTAATATATAGTAAACGAACTGGCAACTCTAGACAGATTATTCCAGATAAAAGGTTTCTGAAAATATTTTTTGGTATTAACCAATAGCTTAAATGCCATGTTCTTTTTTGAAAAAAGACTTGGGGCAAATACCCCAAGTCCTATTTCAATGTATTTATAAAGCTTTTAACCCAAGATAGCTGCTAAATCCGCTTCCGCAGTGGTAATCGGCTTAATGTTGAAATTCTTGACTAGTACATCCAGGACATTGGGTGAAATAAAGGCCGGTAAGCTGGGTCCTAACCGAATGTCCTTAATTCCTAAGTGTAATAATGTCAGTAAAATAGCCACTGCCTTTTGTTCATACCAGGAGAGTACCAGGGAAAGTGGTAAATCATTTACGCCGCACTCAAAGGCATTGGCCAAGGCCACGGCAATTTGAATGGCAGAGTAAGCATCATTGCACTGACCAACGTCCAGCAACCGAGGAATACCACCAATATCACCTAGTTTCTTGTCAAAGAAACGGAACTTACCACAGGCCAGGGTAAGGATGATTGTGTCTTGGGGTGCCTTTTCCACAAACTCGGTATAGTAACTGCGGCCAGCCTTGGCACCATCGCAGCCACCAACTAAGAAGAAATGCTTGATGGCCCCCTCCTTGACTCCGGCAATTACTTTATCTGCTACACTCATCACGGTATTGCGGGCAAAGCCTACCAGCACGCTGCCTTTATCTTCGTCTTCCTCGAAACCAGGCATAGCCAGAGCCCTTTCAATCACTGCCGAGAAATCACCATTTTTAACGTGCGTTACACCGGGCCAACCAACTAGTCCGGTAGTGAAAATACCTTCCATATAGGCCTGGGGATCTTGAATGCAGTTGGTGGTCATTAGGATTGCCCCTGGGAAAGTGGGAAATTCCTTTCTTTGATTGTTCCAGGCAGTTCCAAAATGGCCATAGAAGTGCTTATATTTCTTTAACTCAGGATAACCATGGGTGGGGAGCATCTCACCATGGGTGTAAACGTAGATTCCCTTGCCCACGGTTTGCTCAAGAAGATTCGCAAGATCCAGCAAATCGTGCCCGGATACCAGGATGCACTTACCCTTTTTATGTCCCAGTGGAACTTCGGTAGGTACTGGATGACCAAATTTACCGGTATTGGCTGCATCCAGCAATTCCATAGCCCAGAGGTTGGCCTCACCGCATTTGAGAACCAAGCCCACCCAATCGTTCAAACCAAGTTCTTTATTGGCCAGTGCTGCCATTGCTTCATGGATATAGGCATACACCTTATCCGCTTCCTGACCTAGAATCTTGGCATGGTCTGCATAGGCGGAAATACCCTTTAGCCCATAAACAAGGGTTTGCTGGAGGGATTGAATATCTGTATCGGCATCTTTACTTACTACATGACCCAGCTCTTCAGCCTGTTTGATTAAACCTTCTAAATCCTGCGCTATTTTCAAGTTGGCAGAGGGATCGGCAAAGGTAGTATTGCCACCTGCAGCGGCTACCTTTTCCTTCATCCCTTCAGTGAGTTCCATACCCTGATTAATTAGCTTTTGAAAGCGAGCAGCATCAAAGTTTACGTTTGTCAGTGTGGAAAAAATAGCTTCCACTGTAAAATGATTTACAGCGGCATCTACCACTCCTACTTTTCGACCTTCTGCTGCATAAAGGGACAGACCCTTCACTGTATGTAATAGTAGATCTTGTAAATTGGAAACTTCCGGTTTTTTGCCGCATACACCAACTACGGTACAGCCAACACCCTTGGCAGTCTGTTCACATTGGTTGCAAAACATATTATATCCCCCTTTAATCAATTAGTTGAATTGAACTTGTAGGGCAATTATCCACACATGCGCCGCATTCCGTGCAGGCATCTGGGTTTACTACTTTTGATACATCCCTTACCTCAAAGACATTGGGGTCAGCCGGACATACACCTTCACATGTAGCACAGGCAATACATGTTTCTTCGTTAACCACTGGACGCAAGCTCACACCTCCCCTTACCACAATTTTACAACTAACCTATTTTTTTAATTATACAGGGCTTGTTGACAACTAGCAATAAATAGTGGCAAAATGTAAGGTTATTGTAACGGTTGTCGCAAATATAGATTTTTGTTGACTTGTCTTTTTATTTCTGTTAACATCCTATATTTGACACTTAAACTAAAGAAAAACTCCGGGAAGCCTTGCAAATAGGGCATTCCAGAGTTTTTTTAATGTTTAAAAACTGCGTACTGTTTTGTTCTTTTTCGTGTCCCTGAAAATATTTTTCATTTCTTTCAAACTAACAATTTGATAATCCGTTCTAAACCCAAATACATCATGTAAGGTATCCGTAAAATCAGTTCTTGTATATGTTGGGACATAACCTTCAGCAGGAACA
>NZ_JBAIYV010000022.1:0-148839 GCF_036763075.1 Desulfotomaculum sp. 1211_IL3151
ATCCATCGGAATTACCAGTTGATATACATTCCCGGTTAATGTATAATCTGGTTGTAAAGTTTTGTTCACAACTATATTTTACAACAAAAGACGGCTTCTGGCATTTGCCAGTCGCCGTCTTTTGTTGTTTTCCAAGCTTGCCTGACTGCGACAGCCCCATTTCATTTTTTGCTTCCATCTTTATACATTTTCGTCCGGGGCAGGGGGAACGGAAAACATATTCGAATAGGGTGTGGGTCCCTGACAAAGCTGCTGCAGCAAGGTGGAAATTAACTGAAGCATGTAAACTTGCTCATTTTCAATATGATGTATTAAAGTCTGAAATACTGGCTGGTTCGTACCAAAATTTTTCACTTGCTGCAAGATACCAATAAACTCTTGGTCATATTGTAAAAATTGCTGCATTAAGTGGGCAGTCTGTTGAGCCAGGGTAAAGTTGTGCATTGTGTTATGCCGATGCTGGGGAGCAGAAGCCAAAAGCTGCCGTGCCTGCTGATTAATATTGGCAAAGCATTGTCTCATACGTTCCAGACCGGCAACGATAGTAGGGGGTAAGGTAATATTGAGGCATTGGGCTACGTTTGTTATAAAAATAGGGTGTTGGCAACTGATTTCAGACCACAAGATTAATTCCCTAAGACCGCATTCTACGTTGCTAAGATAAGTGTAACAAAACATAAAATACCTCCTTTTGTAATTTGTTACAGTTTATGGAATAAGAATGGTTTATGTGCATGTAATTGGAGGAAGCAGGGGGTTTGATATAGAAAGATATATTTTTTAGAATAAATAAGATAGGGGAATTAACGAATGCATAAGGAAGTAAACCTGTATCGGCTGATTGCTCAGGAAATAGCAGTCAGGGAAAGCCAAGTAGAACAGACTGCTAAATTATTGGATGATGGCAATACAGTTCCATTTATTGCCCGTTATCGTAAGGAAATGACCGGTGAATTGGATGAAGTTCAAATTAGAAAGATATTGGAACGTCTAACTTCACTGAGAAACTTAGAAAAACGCAAGGAAGAGGTTATTCATTCCATAGAGGAGCAAGGTAAGCTTACAGATGAACTTAGGAAAAAGATAACCACGGCCGAGTCATTAACAGCAGTGGAGGATTTATATCAACCATATCGGCCTAAACGAAAAACCCGGGCCAGTGTGGCCAGAGAAAAGGGGCTGGAACCTCTGGCCCTATGGTTAATGCAGGCCAAAAGTGGGGCCCAACCTCTGGAGGAGGCAGCAAACTACCTCAATCCGGAGGCTGGAGTGAACCATGCCGAGGAAGCCTTGCAGGGTGCTATGGATATCATTGCAGAAATTGTTTCGGATGATTCGGAGACCCGTGGTTGGTTACGGCAGTTTACCTCTCAACGCGGCGAATTGGTTACGGAAGTTAAGAAACAAGAGTTGGATGAACGTGGTGTTTACCGGATGTACTACGAGCATAGAGAACCAGTAAAGACCGCACCGCCCCATCGAATTCTGGCCATTAACCGGGGAGAAAAGGAAGATATTTTAAGGGTAAGAATCGATGTTGCCGAAGATGCTGTTTTGGAAAAGCTAAAAGGCCGTTGGCTGTTGCCTCAATCAGGAGCAGCAGAGGTCATGGAAGAGTCCATCAAGGACGGTTATAGAAGATTATTGGCACCGGCAGTGGAAAGAGATATCCGCAACCAACTTACGGAGGTGGCAGAGGAACAGGCCATTGCCGTATTCTCAAAAAATCTAAAGCAGCTTTTATTGCAACCCCCGGTCAAGGGTAAGGTTGTGTTAGGTTTAGACCCGGCCTATCGCACCGGCTGTAAATGGGCGGTGGTTGATAATACAGGCAAATTACTGGAAGTTGGGGTAATCTATCCTACGCCACCGCAAAAAAAGATCCAGGAGGCCAGGGCTGAAATAGACAGGCTGGTAGAGAAATATCAGGTGGATATTATTACCATAGGAAATGGAACGGCCTCGCGGGAAACGGAACAATTTGTGGCAGAACTGCTAAAGGAAAAAGGTTGGCAGAAGATACAATATATTATTGTCAATGAAGCAGGAGCCAGTGTTTATTCTGCCTCGGAGTTAGCCGCCAAGGAATTTCCCGGCCTGGATGTAGCCCAACGCAGTGCTGCCTCAATTGCCCGGAGACTGCAGGACCCTTTGGCTGAGCTGGTTAAAATTGAACCTCGGTCCATCGGGGTGGGCCAATACCAACATGATGTGGCTCCCAAGAGACTGGAAGAAAGTCTCAAGGGAGTAGTGGAATCAGCTGTCAACCTGGTGGGAATAGATTTAAACACAGCATCTACTTCCTTGCTTTCCTATGTATCGGGTATAAATTCAACGGTGGCCAAGAATATTGTCATTTACCGTGAAGAAAACGGTACGTTTATTGAAAGAACCCAGTTGAAAAAGGTACCCAGATTAGGACCCAAGGCCTTTGAACAATGTGTCGGCTTTCTTCGTATTCTTGATGGCAGCAATCCCCTTGATAAAACGGGTATTCACCCAGAATCATATGGCATAGTAAGGGGTTTGCTAAAGGAAATTGGTTGTTCGGAAAATGAAATTGGCAGTCCTGAAATAAAAGAAAAGTTAATCAACCAGGACCTAGAGAAGATGGCGGAAAAGCTGCAGACCGGAGTGCCTACCCTTAAGGACATCATTGATGGGTTGCTTCGCCCGGGGAGAGACCCCAGGGAGGATTTACCGGGCCCGCTTTTTCGGAGTGATATTTTAAAAATTGAAGACTTACAGGTCGGTATGGAGCTAAAGGGTACGGTGCGAAATGTTGTAGACTTTGGTGTTTTTGTAGACGTTGGATTAAAGAATGATGGATTGGTCCATCGCTCTGAATTGAGTGAGCGTCGTTTCCGCCATCCGCTTGATATTGTTTCGGTAGGGGATGTGGTAAATGTAAGAGTACTTTCGGTGGATTTGGAAAGGGGAAGGGTTTCCCTGTCGATGAAATAAATGCTTGGTTCATCCAATTTTTGTCTCTTAGGTCAAAAAGATATTTAAATATTAGCGAAAAAATTGTATAATATAATCATTAATATTACTATTCTTCAATAGAAGGGTAGGTTGTAAATAATGTTGGCTGACCGAAGAGAGTTATTATGGAGAATTGAGCGGGCCATGTTGTCCATGCGGGCCTTGGGTTATAATGCTGAACAAATCGAAAAAGTACTGTCCGATGCTTTTAATCATCAACCCCAGGGAAGCTATAAAGATGAAGAACTAATACCCTTGGTGGAAAAATTAGAGAAAAGGGTTCATCAGGCTAAAAGATGGATTCTTTATTTAAACAGCGGCAGTTGTGGTATTAGTCCAATTGACCAGTCTAAGTCTTCCTGCGATATTTAGAATTGCACGATAAAGTAAGGTATCGAATATTAACCAAGGTAAATAGGGCAATTGACTAATAATTACCAGTTGCCCGAACGATTTTTTTCTTATATAATTAATTGCCTAGCTAGTATATAGGGGAGGGGTGCTTTTATGTCTGATAACACCGTTCGTGATTACGTATTATCTTCCGAAGAACTTAGGGAAATTTGGGAGAAGTACGGGAAACCCGGTGAGGTTGCACCAGGTACCAAGGCTACCAAGAAGAGAAATACTAGAAGAAGCCAAAATAATGTGGAATCGGTGGATAAAACAAACTAGACTTTGAGGTTTCTTTCTGCTTATGCAGGAAGAAGCCTTTTCTTTTATTAAATAGCAAGTATACAGCATTATAAAGGTGTTTTCCTTGACGCTTATTTTTTGCCCATGATATAATTTTTGCAGTTAAAGAGGATGCTTGGACGGCCCTAAGATTATGGCCGTTTTTCTAACACTTTTAGGTTGCCAAAATAAGGAACAAACCTTTTTGTGGCAGTTTTGATCATAGATGGGTATTATATTTCAGGAGGGAAACAAATGAGATTGCAAGGAACTATGCGTATAAATAATAAGCAGCATTTGGAAATCGGTGGTTGTGATACATTGGATCTGGCAAAAGAATTTGGTACTCCTCTTTATGTTATTGATGAGGCAATGTTCAGGGAGAATTGCCGGGCCTACTACAAGGCATTTACGGAGGCTTACGGGGCCGCCGTTATTTACGCCAGTAAAACATTAAGCAACCTGGCCATTTGTACCATGGTTGAACAAGAAGGTTTGGGTTTAGATGTTGTATCCGGCGGGGAACTGTATACAGCTGCCAAAGCACGCTTTCCCATGGAAAGGGTATATTTCCATGGCAACAACAAATCCGCTGCTGAGCTTCGTATGGCATTGGAGTGTAAGGTGAACCGGATCATGGTTGACAATAAGCAGGAGTTGGCATTGCTAAATGACATAGCCGGTGAGATGGGTGTTAAAGCATCAATTATTCTTCGATTAAGTCCCGGGGTCGAGGCCCACACCCACGAATATATTAAAACCGGCCAAATTGACTCAAAGTTTGGTCTGGCCATTGAAAATGGTATGGCCATGTCCAGTGTAAAACAATGTCGGGATTTACCAAACATTCAGCTTAAGGGGTTCCATTGCCATATTGGTTCACAAATTTTTGAATTAGAATCCTATGCCCATGCCGCCGATGTGATGATGACCTTTGTCAAGGATGTCTATTTAGAAACAGGGTTTGTAACGGAGGAACTTAATCTTGGCGGTGGTTTAGGCATCTATTACTTTGCCGGGGATCAGCCCTGTTCCATCACAGAATATGCAGGTATTATGATTGGTGCAGTAAGGGAAAAAGCCGCCGAATTTGGCCTTCCCGTACCCAAGGTGATGGTAGAACCCGGTCGATCCATTGCCGGCCCCACTGGTACCACCCTTTACACCATTGGAACAATAAAAGATATTCCCCAGATTCGTAAATATGTATCAGTGGATGGCGGTATGGCCGATAATCCTCGCCCAGCTTTATATCAGGCAAAGTATGAGGCCTGTGCAGCCAACCGCATGAATGAAGAGGCAGTGGAGAAGGTTTCCATTGCCGGAAAATGCTGTGAATCAGGGGATATGCTGATATGGGATATTAAGCTGCCGGAACTTCGTGCGGGTGATATATTAGCCGTTGCTGGCACCGGTGCCTACAATTACGCCATGTCGATGAATTACAATAGACTCCCCCGCCCGGCGATGGTTTTAGTGCATGAAGGGAAGGCGGATTTGATTATCAAAAGAGAGGATTACGCGGATTTACTCCGTAATGATATGCTGCCGGAAAGACTTTGCAGTTCTGTAATTAAGTTGGCCTCTTCTTCCAGGTAAGTTTTTTATAAAGATTTGCAGGTGCTAGTTATCCCCCTGGGCTATCGGCGTCGAGTTTAGGAGCGAAGGGGGATGACGAAGCACTCTTTCGCTGATGCAATATGCCCCGCACAGACCTTTTATATTTTCACCCGTGGTTAGTTATGTAGAAAATTGACTGAAATACAGCACCCAAGTCGGGTGCTTTTTTCTTTTAGTGGGGTGTGGTATAATTTAATGTATTTACAAAAAAATACACTTTTCTAGGGGGTGTAAGGGTGGAGATCATTACAACACATGTTAATACCGATCTTGATGGTTTGGCGGCTATGGTGGCAGCGCAAAAAATATATCCTGGGGCCGAACTTATTTTCCCTGGAAAATTATCTCGTAACGTGGAAGAGTTTTTGGCACTACATAAAGATACCCTCAAGAATGTTCGAAATATCAAAGACATTAATATTAATAAAGTAAAGCGTCTGATTATGGTAGATACCAAAAGTCCCGGCCGGGTATCCAAACTTAAGGAATTGTTTAACCGACCCGGAGTGGAGGTGCACATTTATGACCACCATCCAAGGGCGGAGGGAGACGTTTGTGGTAAAGTCGAAGTGGTTGAAACCGTAGGGGCTGCCACAACGCTATTAATTGAAAAAATACGCAACAAGGGACTGGAAATTACACCCTTAGAGGCAACGATCATGGCCCTGGGGATTTATGAAGATACGGGCTGCTTGGTTTTTACGAGTACCACTCCCAGAGATATCCGAGCAGCCGCCTTTCTATTGGAACAGGGAGCAAACCTAGCTGTGGTAGCTGATTTTTTAGGCCGTCCCTTAACGGAGGAACAAAAAGCTTTGCTTAAAGAGCTTTTAGTTACAGCAGAACACCATCTGATCAACGGTACCAAAGTTCTTATTGCTAAGGGCAATGTGGATGAGTTTGTGGGAGGACTCGCTCTCCTTACTCATAAATTGTCGGAGATTGAGCGCACCGATGCTGTGTTTGCCGTGGTGGAGATGGAGGATCGAGTTCATCTGGTGGGTCGCTGTGCTCTTAAGGAAGTAAATTGCAGGGATATTATGCTTGAATTTGGCGGCGGCGGACACCCGGCTGCTGCTTCTGCTACGATAAAGGGTCAAACTGTTGATGAAGTAGCAGGGAAGTTATTGGAATTAATTAAAGGAAAGATCCAACCTCCCCTTACGGTCGAAGATATTATGTCCAGCCCGGTTAAAATGGTGTTTCCTGAAACGACCATTGAGGAAGCTGGTAAAATTATGCTGCGTTATGGTCATACCGGCTTACCGGTGATCAAGGATGATAAGCTAGTGGGAGTTATTTCCAGGCGAGATGTAGAAAAGTCTACCCACCATGGGCTGGGTCATGCGCCGGTAAAAGGTTTTATGACGGTTAATGTAGTAACTGTAACCAAAGAGATTAATATTCATGCTGTGCAAGATTTAATGATCGCAAAGGATATAGGCAGACTTCCGGTTGTAGAAGGGAACATGGTCATCGGCATAGTTTCCCGCACCGATGTACTACGAACCCTTCATGAGGGGTTTAAGGGGCGGTATTCGACAACCTATAATGATAAAAAATCCAGCTCAGGGGCCAATATTAGGCCAGATATGCAGCGGGCACTGCCTAGGCGCATTATGAATATCCTGACAAAGGCTGGCGAGGTAGCCCAAGAATTAGACTATCAGGTATACGCTGTGGGCGGCCTGGTAAGGGATGTATTACTGAAGGTAGAAAACCTGGATGTTGATCTGGTGGTGGAAGGTAACGGTATTGAAATGGCCAACCATTTGGCCCAGGTTATTGGTGGTAGGGTGCGGCCCCATGAGAAATTTGGCACGGCTGAAATTATTTTCCCCGATGGTTTCTGGGTGGATGTGGTCACCGCAAGGGTGGAGTATTATGAATATCCCGCTGCCCTGCCCCAGGTGGAGCAGTCCTCTCTTAAGCATGATCTCTACCGCAGGGATTTTACCATTAACGCCATGGCAGTGGCCCTAAATCCAGGACGTTTTGGGGAGTTAGTAGATTATTTTAACGGCAGGGATGACTTGCAAATCGGCGCCATCCGGGTTCTCCATAATATTAGTTTTATTGAAGATCCCACCCGTATTCTGAGGGCCATCCGTTTTGAACAGCGTTATGATATGATTATCGAGCCCCAGACCCTGCGATTAATAGAGGAAGCTGTGCGGGAAAAGGTTATTTCCCGTCTATCCACCGAACGAATGTGGGGAGAATTGCGCCATATCTTAGAGGAAGCGGACCCCGAGCATATGTTGGATCGGATGTCTGAATTAGGAGTTTGGGATTATCTTTTCCCGGAGATTACCTTTTGGGAAATTCAATATGTGATTAGTGAAATTCCCCAGGCCTTGATGATTTTACGCAACTGGGGCTGGTCTGAGCCTGCGGAAAAATGGCTGCCGTATTTTCTGGCTATTTTACACTTAACCACCCAGGAAAAGGCCTATAATATATGTGAACGCTACAATTTGGGTCGCAGACAAACGGATAAAGTGCTGGATACCATTGCCTATGGCAGAGTAGCCCTAAGAAAACTATCGACCACGGAGGATGTACCGCTTTCTGATTTGACCAAAATTGTGCAAACCTTACCTAGGGAAGCATACCCATTGTTCCTGGCCCTGTTGGAAGACAAAAACGCCATTCGCCGCTTCCGCCTGGTTATGGAATCGGTGCATAAAAACAAACCGATGGTCAATGGCAAGGATATTCGGGAAATGGGCTATCAACCAGGTCCCATGTACCGACGGGCCCTGGATGCTGTTTGGCGTGCCAGGCTGGACGGTTTAATTGAAACAAGGGAAGATGAGCTGGCCTACGTAAAGTCCTATTTGGAGCAAAACAATGCACCCAAAATACAGCCTAAGCAGCCCAGGCCAGCCGTTCCGGCGGCTGGGCCAAACCAGGGGAATAAAGGAAAGAAAAAGAAGGGAACGAGGCCAATTGTTTAATTTTCCAACGATACAGGAATTATTATTAATGGCACCTCCCATTTTATTTGCCTTGACCTTGCATGAGTATGCCCACGCTTTCACTGCCTATCGTTTGGGTGATAAAACCGCTTACTACGAAGGCAGGTTAACGGCAAATCCCCTCAAGCACCTGGACCCATTGGGTACGCTGCTTTTGTTTTTAGCCGGTTTCGGTTGGGCCAAACCGGTACCAGTTAATCCCTTTCACTTTGATGACAGAAAAAAGGGCATGATGCTGGTGTCACTGGCTGGACCAATGACGAATCTATTGTTGGCTTTTTTGGGTGCCATCGTACTTGGCTTGCTAAAGCCCACAGGTGGTTTAAGCTTTATGCTGGGTTATTTTATTTATATAAACGTCTTGCTGGCTGTATTTAATTTGTTGCCGATACCGCCATTGGATGGTTCCAAAATATTAGCCGGCTTATTGCCGGGACCACAGCAGTGGCTCTATCAGTTGGAACGCTACGGCACTGCCATTTTATTGGTGCTGATATTCTTCGGATTCCTTAGCCCCATCCTGAGATTCTTTATTTACCCGATTGTGAACTTATTAAGCACACTGGCAAATTTAATTGCTGGATTACCACTATAAACTAAAGGAGAATGCATAATGGCTAGCAAAGGAGTAATTTTAAGTGAAATGAGACCTACAGGCCGGCTGCATCTAGGGCACCAGAGTGTGCTCAATAATTGGGTTCGCCTGCAGGAAGAATACAATTGCTATTTTGGTGTAGCGGATTGGCATGCCCTGACCACAGGCTGGGAGGAAGCCAAAGACATACGTGCCAATACCATTGAAATGGTAGCAGACTGGTTAGCAAATGGTTTAGATCCAGAAAAATGTGCTCTTTTCAGGCAGTCCGCTGTTCAGGAACATGCAGAACTGCATTTGCTTTTATCCATGGTTACCCCGCTTTCCTGGTTGGAGAGGGTACCAACCTACAAAGATCAAATTCAAAAATTAGGTGAGTTGGGTAAGGATATTAATAGCTATGGCTTTTTGGGCTATCCTTTACTAATGGCTGCAGATATTTTGGTTTATAAAGCCAATGCAGTGCCGGTGGGTGAGGACCAAACACCCCATGTCGAGCTAACCAGAGAGGTGGCCAGACGTTTCAATCACCTGTTTAAGCCGGTCTTTCCCGAACCCCAGGCCATTATCAATAAAGATGTGGCAGTTTTGCCTGGTGTTGATGGTGCCAAAATGAGCAAAAGCTATCATAATTACATTTCCATGGGTGCCGGCACCGAGGAGATTAAAAAGCATGTCAACTTAATGGTCACAGATCCAGCCCGTATTCGTAAAACCGATCCGGGTAATCCGGATGTCTGTGTGGTTCACAAGTTCCATCGTATCTACAACTCCAGTATTCTGGAAGGGATCGAAACCGAGTGCCGGGCCGGCCAAATCGGTTGTGTGGCCTGTAAAAAACAACTAACCGGAGCCTTGGAAGAGAATTTAGGACCAATCCGGGAGCGACGGGAGCAAGTACTTGCGAAAAAAGGATATGTTGAAGAAATTTTACAAGCCGGCGAAGCAAAAGCCCGGCAGGCCACGGTAAAGACATTGGAAGAGGTTCGGGCAGCCATTTTTGGTTAGGATGTGAGTGATTTTTTTGTCCTATGCAGTTAAATTATCCGCCTTTGAGGGGCCCTTGGATTTATTGTTACACTTAATTGATAAGGATCAAATTAATATCTACGATATTCCCATTGCTCAAATTACCTCCCAGTACCTTGCCTATATCAAACAAATGCAGGCCATGGACATGGATGTGGCCAGTGAATTTTTGCTGATGTCTGCCACCTTAGTCTCGATCAAGGCAAGAATGCTCTTGCCCCGAACAAAAGCAGGACAGGAAACAGAGGAAGAAGCAGGGCCTGACCCACGGGAGGAATTGGTACAGAGACTGCTGGAATACAAAAAATTTAAAGAAGTGGCTTCTTTTTTAAAGGACCAGGAACGACAGGCTGGGAAGACATATACCAGGACCAATCATATTGATATGTACCAGCACCTATTTAGACCCCAGGACCCCTTAAGTGGAGTAACAATGGAAAAACTCCTAATCTCATTGCAGAAGGTTTTACAACGGGCCGGCGCAAAACTTTCGATACCCCTGGAGATTACCCGGGAAGAGATTCAGGTTCCTGAAAAAATGCGTCAATTGTTGGCAAAACTTATCCTCTACCCGGAAGGGGTAGACTTTACCAGGCTTTTTGACGATGATGCAACTCGTATGGAAATTGTAGTAACCTTTATGGCCCTATTAGAGTTATTAAAATTAGGTCAAATCTCCGTGGTTCAGAATGAAACCTTTGGTGAGATAACCATCTTGCGTCGAGTTCAGAAATTATCTGAGGAGGCCTAGGATGGCAGTATTATTTAAAGATCAAACAAAGGCAGCTTTGGAAGCACTCTTATTTGTGGCCAGTGACCCCCTTACGGTGCAAGCACTGGCACGAATTACTGAAATTGATGTGGCAGATGCAGTGGAATTGCTGCAAGAAATGGCCCAGGAATATGAGGCCAGACCAGGAGGCCTTAAAATTGTTGAAGTGGCCGATACCTGGCAGATGTGTACAAGACCCGAATGTGCTCCCTATGTAGAGAGATTATACCGTAAAAGTGGCACGGGTTTATCCCGGGCAGCCATCGAAACCCTGGCCATTATCGCTTACCGACAGCCCATAACAAGATCGGAAGTAGAACTGATTCGGGGTGTCAAGGTGGATTCTCCCATTAATACCTTGCTGGAAAGAGCCTTAATAGAGGAGAAAGGTAGAAGGGAAGGCCCCGGGCGGCCCGTACTTTACGGTACCACCAATGAATTTTTAAGACATTTTGACCTAAAAAAAATATCGGATCTCCCACCTTTAGAAGAATTTTTGGTGGAGGGAGAAATGCTTGATATGGAAGAGGCATAAATGCGACAGGGGAATGATTCCCACTGTCGCTTTTGTTTTGCCCTGGCCCAAGGACTTTGCTTGAAAGAGCGGTAAATGGTTGCTTATTTTTTGGCTAGTTTTAAGCCGTTTTCGTATAAAAATAGCTTAAATACGCATAAATAACCAAAAAGTGCTAAAAATATTAATAAAAACCACTGGAGGGGTCTTTATGAAAAACACTTTAAGGGCTTTATGCTTTATTTTATTAATGTTGGTGCCCTTTGGCTGCACAGCTGCTAAAAAGCCGGAGCCTCAGCCACAGCCGAAAACCATTGTTGTACCGGATGTATCCAGAGTATCCTTTGAAACAATTGATTTTGATCAATCTCCGGAAATTGTGCAAGCATTGGCAAAAAACCATCAAGAAAAGCATTTTGCTACTTGGACCAGTGTAAATGGTAAAAATTATGTTTTAGTAAGCCGCCAGAATTTACCCGTGGGTAAAGACATTGAAATAACAGAAATTGAGCGCAGAATTCCCGCCAATGATTTTGATTGGGTAAATGTTAAATTAAATTACCGTAATTCATTATTAGAAGATAAGGATCGTAAAGACAATGAAGATAGGAAACCCATCGTTGCTTCCTTTACCCTGGACAGGCCTGTGAAAGCCCTTGGATTTGAGATGACAAGAGAAAAAGAAGGACAGGGTCCTGTACCTGTTGCTCCCGCTCCCCAGACCACTCCGCAGCCAGCACCCAATAAATCCATAGAAAAGGGCTTAAAATTAGATAGTCCTAAGCCTGGTGAACAGGTTAAAGGGTCGATAAGTGTTTCTGGAACGGCTGTTGGCATGGAGGGTAACGTTAGAGTCAGAATTAAAGATTCTAGCGGGCTGACCTTAGCTGAAAAACCGATGCCAATTAACGGCAATAAATTTAGTGGTACCCTAAGTTATAGTCCCCCAGCCAATCCTGAAAAAGGCACGGTGGAAGCTTTTATTAGTGGTGAAGGCGGCGTAGAAAAAGATACGGTCTCAATTCCCGTTACCATCCTGCCAACCACCACCAATGAACCTGAACCCATTGGCGCACCCTAGGCACATATTCAACACAGGGGCCGTACGGCCAGGAGCCATGAGCTGAAGACCCTTGAGCATAACAGGCACAGAAAGCTTAATGGCCATGGCTCATGGCCATTTACTGACTAAATGCTGAAGGCTGCCGGTTAATTCGTCTTCAAAGTAACAATGAAAGGAGTGACCAAAGTCTGTTAGCATTGTATATTTTTATTGGCTTGGGACTACTAATGGCTTTGGTTCTCCTTTCTGACATGAAGGTACACCTTAAGTATTTTCGCGTCGGGGAAGATGACACCATCAGTCTTGAGTTTTTTCTTTTGGGTTTCATTAACTATAGGCTGGAGGTACCTGTGGTTATTTTCCGGCAAAAACTATCTGGGATATCCCTCACCACCAGGACAGAATTGGAGACTGGCGGGGAAAATCCCAAGGAATTAATGGGAAGACATGGGGAACACACCATTTCAAGTGTAGAGGAAGCAATGGCGCTTTATCACCGGTGGTGGCCCTACCTCAAGGACATAAAAAAAGATATTGAGCACCTGTTGGGGCATTTGAATCTGGAACGTTTTATTTGGAAGCTAAAAATAGGGACAGGTGATGCCGCTGCCACCGGTATTATAACGGGCTTGGCGTGGAGTATCATGGGCGGGTTTACGGCAGCATTTTATAAAAAAATTGCCTTGGGTAGACCAAAACCAGAGCTTCATGTGGAACCAAACTTTAAAAAAGAAGTTTTTTCGACATCACTAGATTGCATATTTAAAATTCGTGTTGGAAATATTATGATCACTGGTATTAAAATTATTTATAAAAAGGTAAAAAGACGGGGGGTGAATGATGTTGTCAGAACATCCCATTGAAGGTTTGATGAAAACGGCTATGGAAAGTATTAAGGAAATGGTTGATGTAAACACGGTGGTGGGCGACCCTGTGGAGACTCCTGACGGGTTAGATGTTCGTAAATAACACCAAAGTAAAGCTATGTTAGATATAATTTACTCTGGTTATATTGTTATATAAATTAAGATGAGGATATTTATAAAATATACTTTTTATTTAACATTTCGGATTAGATAATCAGAAATACTGACTGCCTCCTTCCTATTAATGCATGGCCCTGATATTAACCAGTTACTCGAACTGTATACACCATTCCCCTTATTCATATGTACATCAATTGTTATTTTCTTAAACATATCATTTATATAAATCATTCCATAGTGTTCATTTGCTTCTTCGATAGATGTCATTTTGTATTCATTAAATTTCATTGGAGTATTTGAATAATTGAAGACCTTATCACCAACTTTTATAGTACCTAAAAACTCATCTGTTTTACCAAATAAACTCCTATAATATTTTCCATCAACTTTAATATCAGTGTATTCTACAAGTTCTTTCTTCTCCGTGTGATACTTTATTCCTTTGTATTGATAATGTATTTCTTTAGCACCAGTATATGCCATATAAAATCTAGTCGCTAAAAGAAGTATAAACATTGCAATGCACAAAAATATTAAGTAATAAGAAAAAATTTTAAAATCACTAATTCCCCCCACCCCCAAGATTTATTTGATTCTGAAACCCCCATTAAGGAGGTTTCAGATATATTAAGAAATTTTGGTGCTAATTAATAGATGTGAATCTAGTATAATCATTAGGCGTCCAGTAGTCAAAACTCTCATCGTAGGGAATTGAATCATTCATATAAGCATAAGCCTTCTTATCTAAAGAATTATAATTTGGTGAATAGTAAGGTTTGGAAGGATCCTGTTTATAGCTAGGTGAAGACATTAGTGCCTTGTAATATACATAATGATTAAAATTAACATTGGCTCTTGAACCAATAGCCTTAACAGAGTATACATACCTACCCATGTCATAAACCTCAATGGAAGTATATTTCTTGTACTTATCCTCAATCAAACTAGCCTGCCAAAAGTCAGCTGTATTCGCAGGATAGGAACTGAAATCGCTTATATTAGGAAAGAACAATTTTGCTACTACATATTCTGTGCCATATATTCTTGCAATTGTCCCATTTAAAATGTATTGTCCTATATTTTTAATAGTACCAGTAATATAGGTTTTAGTACTTGTTCCTGATTTAACCGACTGGAAAGGAGTTCTGTTTTCAGCATAGAATATTTCATCCAAATATTTATAGTTATTGTATCCAACATAATAATATGACGACGATTTAGACCAACTAGCTGTAGCCTCCACACCAGAGTTTTCATCTATAGGTTTTTTAGGAGTATAAATTTTTAATTCTTTAGGACTTTCACTATCGGGTTCTTGAGCTTTTTCAGACATAGCCTTTATATCTGAAGCCATACATTGATTTATATCATATTGTGCGATCGTATCCTCTACTTCTGTCGAATCTAATAGGTTAACCCTAACTTCCTTTACTCTTAAAAAAGTATCTTCATTGACTCTTAATAGCTTATTATACTCTTTATCGTTTTGTAATGAATCTTTATCAGTTATTTCAAAAATATCTTCACCCTTATGTTTCTTAATCTTTAGAGCCTTTTCACCTTCGGAGCTTAATTTATATTCCCCATGCCCCTTCTCTTGAACAACCACTTCATCAGAACTTGCAAATGCAAAAGAACTAAACATGAAAAGCAGAGTTAGACTAAGTATTAGAGTTTTGAACGTTTTTCTCATAGCTTGTTTCCTCCTTAATTTATTCTTATTATAAAGATTTAATTTAACACCGAAACCTATGGTCACCCCCTCTCTAAATAAAAGATAACAGAGGGTGGGGTTTGGTTTCATAAAAAATACCCAAATAATCGACACATAACAACAAATTATACCATAACAGGGATTATTTGTTGCTTGTCAAATTCTTGATATGAATTCAACTTTCCGGGGGTAAATATGTTTAAGTTCCTTAAGAAAAAAAGTTGATCCAGAATATAGTAAGCTAATTTTTACACTATATTATAAGTCTGCCTATAATGGCTGAATATTTCGGCGTAAAAGAGCTACTTTATCGGAAAAAGAGAGCCACCTTCACGGAGTAGAGAGCCATACTGCCCCCTGATGACTCTTTGGGTTTGTCGACAATTTGTTTTGAACTGATCACTTTTTCTGGTATCACCTCCAATGGTGGTGGATACTGTGGGTATTGTGGATAACCTTTTGTTGTAAAGATGTTGGTATGAAGATATTTTAGAAGGTTAGTTTTCCAGCAGATCATGCCGTAGCAATAGCATGACCTGCTGGGTAGCCTAAATTAATTTCCTAGAAATCCGCATATTTGGTTGGTATTTCAATACCGTACTTTTTCAGAATGCCCATGAGAATTTCGTTTTCTGCTCGTAGTTCACCCAGGCTTTTAAGAACTTGTCTATGATCAGACAATAGCTCTTGAAAAATATTGTATAACTCTTCATAGCGTTCTTTGTAATTTTTCCTGATCATTCGTTTGCACCTCCGGACTTATTGGCGTTTAAGCCGTGGCGCTCACGCATGGATATTCTGTAATTTATCACCGTCATTGGCGTGAAATGGTTACTGCCAAAGCGTGGTTCACTACACTTATGGGGTTAAATTTTATACATTAATCAAATTCCTTTTTACACCTAATATTTCGGAATATTTAAAGCTAATTTTAGAAATGATAGAAATACCAACGTGCATGAGTAGTTCTTCAAAATACACGAAAATAAGTAGCAGTTTTAAAGTCAGAGTAAAGCATTTTTAGTATTTCCCCGGTGTATAATTAATTTGTTCTTGGGAATATTATGCTAAAAGAAGTCAATTTATTGAACGTTAAGGAAGAGGTGGTCGATTTTGTCAGAGCATCCAATAGAAGGATTAATGAAGACTGCCATGGAGAGCATCAAGGAAATGGTTGATGTAAACACGGTGGTGGGCGACCCTGTGGAGACTCCTGACGGCAGTGTAATAATTCCTGTCTCTAGGGTGGCATGTGGTTTTGCTGCTGGCGGTGGGGAATATTCAACAGGGATCAATAGTAAGGCAAACGGTAATGGGGACTCAATAGGCTCACCCTTTGGTGGTGGTAGTGGTGCAGGTGTATCCGTACAGCCAATGGGTTTCCTGGTAGTTGGGAATGGTCAAATTCGTCTGTTACCAGTAGATGATAGCCATGCATTGTTTGATCGCCTAATTGATGCAGCACCTCAAATGTTAAACCAAATACAGAGTATGTTTAACAAAGGTGGCAAAAATACTGCAGAAAGCTGCAATACACAACCTGTTGTATAGAAAAGTGGGGGCTTCCCCACTTTTTTGCTTTTTAAAATGGGACATATGTCCCAACGATTTTTCGCAGGAACCAAGGTCTAGTCTGTCGAAAATAGGTAAAACTCCAAATGAAATGGAGGTTGCTTGGGTGATTGACCGCTTGATTTCTGTACCACACCTTAATCAGTCAGCGATGTATTCAATTTGGGAAAGGTTTATTGCAGGAGAAAATGTTGATGCAACCGATATTTTCCCAAAGACTTATGATGCTTGGTTGCGGTGTGTAGCGTATAATATTAACCCTCATCAAATAAACATAAAAAAATTGACGGATGAAGAACTATATTATAGAAGATCCCACCTAAAAAGTGTACTAGATCTACTTGAGCCCCACATTCAAACCATCAAAACTACCCTTAGCACGCAAAACCAAACCTTCCTAATTCTCATAGCTGATTCCGAAGGAATTATCCTAAAGTCATTTACAGGCAAAGATACCACAAGTAATTTTATAAATATTCCCTATGAGTCCGGTGTCAGTTTTGCCGAGCCAGTGATGGGAAACAATGGGGTTGGCTCTGTTTTGGCTAATGGCATACCACTGGCAGTTATTGGAGCGGAGCATTATGTAAAGGATTTTCACCGGTGGTCCTTTGTGGGTTCACCCATTATCGGTGAAGAAGGGGATACCATAGCGGTTTTGTCCGTTGCCATGCCTTGTGGCTTGGAAAGTCCTTACACCTTAAGTTTAACCGTAGCGGCAACAAAGGCAGTTGAAGCGGCCATAAAACAAAACCAAATGGAAAAAAAGCTATTCGATGCAGGGAAGGCCCTGCGTGTCTTGATGCAGCAAAGTGATATCATTTTTAATGCGATGTCCCAGGGGGTAATTATTCTAAACAGGGAAGGAATTGTCACCTTTTTTAACAGGGCGGCCGAAAAGATCTGGCATAAAGAAGCAAACGAAATAATCGGGAAACCTTTCGAGAGTTTTCATTTCTGTCAACGGGGTTACCATCTTTTAATTCAGACCATTGAGGAGGCAAGATCCTTTACCAATATTGAATGCAAATGTTGCAACCTACAAACGGAAAAATTCCTTTTGGTCAACACCAGCTTATTACGGGATGAAAAAAACTCTGTTTCCGGAGCCATCGGGATTTATACAGATGTTACAGATTTACGCCGTCAAGAGGCACGCATTAAAGAGCAGCAAAAGCTTGCGGTGGTTGGCCAAATGGCCGCAGGTATGGCCCATGAAATCAGAAATCCTTTAACTTCTGTCAGGGGCTTTGCCCAACTGATGAGCGAAAAAATGGCAGGACAAAATAGTGTTTTTAAAGAATTTATGGAAATTATGATTCAAGAAATTGATCAGGCAGATACCTTTATTAATAATTTTCTTCAGCTGGCTAAACCAAAACAACCGGAAAGACAACCCTGTTCATTAAATCAATTAATTACTGATTTCATAAAGATATTTGAAACCCAGGCCTTCCTCCAGGGAGTAAAAATAATTACCGATTTAACGGAATTACCGAAAGTTATTGTTGATCAGGACCAAATCAAACAAGTACTGCTAAATCTTTGTCAAAATTCCCTTCAGGCTATGAATATGCAAGGAACCATTATAATCGCCACGGATTATCATCCGACAGAAAATGAGGTTAGTCTTTCGGTGCAGGATAATGGACCTGGAATTAATCCGGATGACCTGGAAAAACTGGGAACCCCCTTTTTTACCACCAAGGACAAAGGAACAGGACTGGGGTTATCCATTTCCTATACCATTGTTGACAAACATCGGGGTCGTATTGAGGTAGTCAGCCAACTGGGTGAAGGGACTTGCTTTACCGTTTACTTACCATTGGACGAACAGTTCTAATTGGCCAACCCCCCTCATAAATATCTCCTAGGAGGACAAGGGGGGAGATGTATGGTAAATTATGTATGGCTGTTTATGGTTGTTTTTGGTATTCTGGTAGCAGGTGCCCAGGGACAGATAGAAGTGGTTACCAAGGCAGCTTTAGATGGAGCACAGGTGGCAGTAAAAACGTCCATTAGTTTAATTGCCATCATAACCTTTTGGCTAGGCATTATGAAGCTCGCTGAAGCAGCAGGTCTCGTTCAGGGACTAGCTAAGTTAGTACGGCCTGTAACTGGCTTTTTATTTCCCAGTGTGCCAAAGGACC
Source organism: Desulfotomaculum sp. 1211_IL3151 (assembly GCF_036763075.1). Taxonomy (NCBI): domain Bacteria; kingdom Bacillati; phylum Bacillota; class Clostridia; order Eubacteriales; family Desulfotomaculaceae; genus Desulfotomaculum; species Desulfotomaculum sp. 1211_IL3151. Next base: position 18,657 of record NZ_JBAIYV010000022.1, read on the forward strand.
ACCCTGCCATGGGTGCCATCGTGATGAATCTTAGTGCCAATATTTTGGGACTGGGAAATGCAGCAACCCCCATGGGTTTGATCGCTATGCAGGAATTGCAAAAGCTAAACAAAAAATCGGATACCGCATCCGAAGCCATGTGCACATTTCTAGCCATCAATACTGGTTGTATAACGATTATTCCCACCACCATCATTGGCATTCGAGTGTTGTATGGCAGTCAAGATCCTACGGAAATAGTAGGGACGACGATATTTGCAACCCTATGTGGCATGACGGTAGCCATCCTGGCAGATAGAATGCTCCGAAGTATCTACAGGAACAGGTGGTGAAGCTGATGTATGAGGTTATCAATCAGATTTCACGCTGGGCCATACCACTCATCCTCTTAATTATTCCTCTGTTGGCCTTTATAAAAAAAGTTCCTGTCTTTGAAACCTTTGTGGAAGGTGCTGAGTCTGGTTTTTCTACTGCCATCAAAACGATCCCCTTTCTCACCGCTATGCTGGTGGCAGTAAGTATATTTAGGGCTTCCGGGGCCATGGAACTTCTGGCCTCTTGGTTGGCGCCAATTTTAGGAGTACTGGGAGTGCCTGCCGACATTTTACCCCACGCTGTCATGCGCCCCTTATCAGGGGGAGCAGCCCTGGGCATTGCCACAGAGGTAATCAAGACCCATGGGCCGGATAGTTTTGTAGGAAGACTGATATCGACCATGCAGGGCAGCAGCGATACAACCTTCTATGTGCTTACCCTTTACTTTGGTTCCGTAGGAATTCGTAAATATCGTTACGCGGTGGCATCTGGCTTAGCAGCGGATGTTACCACGCTGATTGCTTCCATTATGATTTGTAATATGATGTTTTAGCAATAATCAGCCTGGGTATGATACAATTATCAGTACTTTACTTTTTAAGGAGATTTAGCACCAGATGATGGAAAGGTTACAAAAAATACTGGCTCAGGCAGGAGTGGCTTCCCGCCGCCACTCGGAAGAGTTAATTATTAATGGTCAGGTAAAGGTTAATGGGACAGTCGTTACAGAGCTAGGTACCAGGGTAGACCCCATGCGGGATAAAATTGAAGTCAAGGGACGTCCCATACCTCCCCCGGAAAAAAAGGTTTATTTACTGATGAACAAGCCCAGAGGGTATGTAACTACCCTTCGTGATGATCGGGGCCGTAAGACAATTGCTGATTTACTGGAGGGGGTCAGCCAAAGGGTCTACCCAGTTGGACGTCTGGACTATGATTCGGAAGGACTCCTATTGTTAACCAATGATGGGGAACTTACCCAAGCCATTAGCCACCCTAAGCATAAAGTAAAAAAAACTTATCTGGTTAAGGTGGCTGGAGTTCCAGAAACTGAACAACTTAAAGAAATGGCCCAAGGGCTGGTTCTGGAGGATGGGCCAACTGCACCGGCAGGTGTAAGGCTAGCTGGTGTCGGTGATAACCGGGCTTTACTGGAAATCATCATTCATGAGGGCCGCAACAGACAGGTGCGGCGAATGTGTGAACATATTGGCTACAAGGTTCTCCGATTAAGAAGAACCGGTATTGGGAATCTGGAACTGGGTAATTTAAAATCAGGGGAAGTTAGGGAGTTAACGAAAAAGGAATTAAGGGAATTAGCCCTGTTGGTAGGGGTTAAAATTAATTATTCCGATACACTAAAAACAGATGGAGTTAAGAAAAAAGGGCCAATCCATAAAGGTAAGTTTAACGCCACCAGGGACAAGGTCACTGGGGAAGGAAGTACGATAGCCAGAAAATCAAAACCCGGCGGAAAATTTAATTCCATCAAGGCCAAGGGTTCGGATGAAAGAACGACTAAGCCTAGAAGGGCTGGTACCAGCGGCTATCAGGAAAAGGGAACCCCAAGGGGAAATAGAAAAAATCATGGCAGAAAAATAGGTGGCAAATAACGGTGTGACACGGCAAAGGCCGTGTCTTCCCTATTTAGGCATAAATCCGTCCTGGAGTTGGGAAGAATAGGACTGACAGCTAATGGGGGGTTAAACATGCCTTATTGCAGAAGATGCGGTAATTGCGAAAGCCTTGCCAGTTCCCGTTTTTTACCTGGTTCACCAACAGCAGCGGCACCACCCTATGGGTTGGTGGGGAACTTTAGTCAAGCAGGTAATCTAAAAACAATGGAATGCCAGGGTGCTAGTTTGGACGATGCCCAGGAGGCCTTTGAGCAGCCGGAAATTTATTTTGATACCTGCCCAAATTGTGGCAGCCAGGACATCCAATGGTAAAACCTAGCAGGATTTTTCCCGCCTAAATCGAATTTTTTTAAGGAGGTTTGGCGAGGAGGTATTTTTTTGAACCTACAAAAGGATGATATTGCTCAGCGGCCCTTGAGGGTTAGAGTTCGCTTAGATTTTAAAGGTATTGGAAAACCTGGACGTTTTTTATTTGGTGGCAAACCGGGTGATAAGGCTGCAGAGGATTTAAGGGAACAACAGGTGGCAGTTTTTCGAAACGTGCCCATTCAAGGCATACAGGTTGAAGAAATTGATATGGGCACTGAAGTCTATATCGTACAGGATGAGATCACCAATAATGAAGTAGCCTATGCACCTGTGATCATTCAATTACGGGCAGAAACCTTAGAAGATGTTGTAAGGTTCATTGCCAGGGATGACTTTAGAAAAATTGAAATCATCGATCCACCCAACTTGTCACTTTCAAGGTATGATGTAGAGAGATTATTATTCAGGGTAGCCGAGGAGATGAGACTTTATCGCTCCATACTGGAACGAAAATATAACCGCTAGGTATTAGCTGTTAGCCGGTTAGCTGCTAACTGTCAGTTAGTCTCAAGATTCTTTGTTGTTGTTCTGGATAACATTAAATTTTTATTCTTTGATGGTGCAGTTAAAGGCATGGGGGTCTGCTGCCTTTGGTCTATAAATAACGGCTAAAAGCTAAAAACGAAAGGCGATGGGAAGTTGCAATTAAGTAACAGCTATAATATAATCTAGGCAGTTAACAGGTAAAAAAAGGAATAGTACCGAGGAGCTTTAATTTTTTGGAGGTGTTTGCTTGAGTCTCCATGGTAGTAGAAAAGTGGCCAAGGCTGCCATAGAAATGTCCATGACTGAATCAAGGGATCAGGAAAAAGAATACAAACAAAGGTTTTTACAGGATGGTATTCGAACTGTTGCGGTAGATTTTGGTGGTGATTTTATCTCTTCGGTAAGTCGTATTATCGAAAGGGCTGTGGTTGCTGCTAAACGGGAAGGAGTTATCAAGGAAATCCATGCAGATGAAGGAGCGGTGGCTGGTGCAACCCGTGAAGCTCTTTCGATTGTTATGCCTAAGGCAATCGGATTAAACGTAGGTGGTAAAATAGGGATCGCCAAGCAGGCAGATCATATTAGCGTGGCGGTATTTTTAGGTGTAGGGCTTTTACACCTCGATGAGGTGGCCCTAGGTTTAGGCCATCGGGCTGTATCAAGCCCCTAGCTTAGAAGGAGGCAGCATGGTCTGGATTAGGGGAATAAAAGGAGCTATTACAAGTCGAACAGAATGATAAAGAAAAAGTATTAAAGGCAACCAGTGAAATGCTAAAGGTAATTATGCAGCAAAATGACATTAAACACGTGTATCTTCGAAGGCCATCAGTTTAAGGCCAGACCTTGTGAAATAAAAATAGGCCGGAGCAGCTCCGGCCTATTTTTGTAGTTTTACATATTATTTTTCCACACCGTAGCTGCCATAACCAAAACCGCCAAAGAATAGTAAAATTAAAACCAAGAAAATGATAAAGGAACTATTATTGTAACCACCCATTTTAACACCCTCCTATAATAATATTTTTATGGTGAACCACTGTTCACTTAATTAGTTCTCTACCTCATAGGTTCCGTAACCGGGACCACCTAGAAGTAAAAGAATAAGGATGAGGAACACGATAAAACTGGAATTTCCGTAACCGTAACCGCCCATATAAACGCCCCCCCTAAAATTTAATGATTAGGTAACCCATGCTACATAATAAGTAAAAGGTGCGAAAAGTGTTACACCCCACAAGAAAAAATCCTAAGTTGGAAATGCATTCGAAAGTTTGGCTCGATTTCTGATCAAGTAAAAAAGGAACCAGTCAATAAAATGACTTGGTTCCTTTAATAATAAAACACCTATTATTTTTTCATACCTAGATCCTCAGCTAACTTTGTCCAGGCTGGTAGGGATCTCTTGATGATATCCATGTCTATACAGTAGGATAAACGAAAATAACCTGGGGTACCAAAGCCGCCGCCGGGAACCAGCAAAATATTGTACGCAGAGGCTTTTTGATTAAATTCGAGATCATCAGCCAAGGGTGTCTTAGGAAATAGGTAAAAGGCCCCTTGGGGTTTCTTTATCTCAAAGCCCAGTGAAGTCAGATGGTTATATAGAATATCGCGCTTTTCTTGGTACTCTTGAATGTTTACAGATTCACGCTGTAAATCTGTAACTAGATGTTGCATCAGGGCAGGTGCATTGACAAAGCCCAGGGTGCGGTTGCAAAAAACAAGGCCTTCTATCAACCGATCACTATCATTGAGATTAGGGTTAACGGCGATATAACCAATACGCTCGCCGGGCAACGCCAGATCCTTACTATAGGAGGTAACCATAATTGCATTTTTGATTTGCGCAAAGACAGAAGGAACAGTTACACCGTCGTATACGATTTTAGCATAGGGTTCATCTGAGAGAATAAAAATGGGGCGGCCAAATTGTTGAGATTTTTCTTCTATTAACTCACCCAGGGAAGCTAAGGTTTCGGCAGAATAGACGACACCGGTTGGATTGTTGGGGGAGTTAATAATGATTGCCCGAGTACGATTATTGATAGCAGCATCAATGGCCTTTAAATCGGGGAGGAAGTCTTCGTTGGTAGGAACAACCTTTAAAACCCCGCCGTGATTATCAACATAAAAACCATACTCTACAAAATAAGGGGATAGGGCGATAACCTCATCTCCGGCATTAAGTATGGTTTTAAGCACAACATTAAGACCACCGCCTGCTCCTACGGTCATGACAATATCCTTGGCTGCAAAGGGTAAACCAGATTGTTCTTTGAGAACCTCAGCCACTGCTGTCCGGGTTTCCGGATAACCTGCATTGCTCATGTAACGATGCATACCTGGTATGGGATTGAGTGCCAATTCTTTTAACTTTTCCTTAAATTTAGCCGGTGGTTCTACCGAAGGGTTGCCGAGCGTAAAATCATAGACATTTTCTGGGCCATGAATTTTTCTTAAACGATCACCTTCTTCAAACATTTTACGAATGAATGAGCCCTTACTCAAGGAGGATGCAATTTTATCAGAAATAACCATATAATAACTCCTTTCAGAAAATAATTACCAATATTTTATCATTAGTATCGTGTTTTTCCAAAAAATATTTTACTAAATTGATATAATTGTTTTATGGTTATATTAAGGAAAGGTAGCAGTCCGGAAGTTTTACGACGGAAGGAGAAGTACGGTGATTGTCGTAATGAATCAAAAAGCGAATCATAAACATATAAATGCTGTTTCCCAAAGACTGCAAAGGGCCGGCTTGCAAGTTCATCTTTCCCAGGGAGTGGAGCGAACCATCATTGGTGCCATTGGAGATAAGACAAGAAAAGGTGATTTTGCCTTAGAAGCGATGCCTGGGGTCGATCATGTAGTAACTATTCTCAAGCCCTATACACTGGTTAGCAGAGCCTTTAAGGAAGAAGACACGGTAATTAAGGTGGGGGATCTTGAGATTGGTGGACAAAAGATTCACACAATGGCTGGGCCCTGTGCCGTGGAAAGCAGGGAACAGCTTTTTGAGGCTGCAGAATTAGTGAAAAAAGCTGGAGCAACGATATTAAGGGGAGGTGCCTATAAACCCCGCACCTCTCCCTATGCCTTTCAGGGTTTAGAAGAAGAAGGACTACAATACTTGGCAGAAGCCAGGGCAAGAACCGGCCTGAAAATTGTTACGGAGGTAATGGATGCCAGTACCTTGCCCATGGTAGCTGAATATGCCGATATTTTACAAATAGGTGCCAGAAACATGCAAAATTACTTTCTTTTGCGGGCAGTGGCAAAGGTAAACAAGCCTGTTTTATTAAAGAGGGGTGTATCTGCCACCATCGAGGAGTGGTTAATGTCCGCAGAATACATTATGGCTGGTGGTAATTATAATGTGATTCTCTGTGAACGGGGGATCAGAACCTATGAAAACGCCACCCGAAACACGTTAGATTTATCTGCGGTACCGGTAATAAAAAGTTTATCTCACCTGCCTATTATCGTAGATCCCAGTCATGCCCTTGGCCAATGGAAGTATGTATCCCCAATGGCCAAAGCCGCAGTGGCGGCAGGGGCTGACGGATTATTAATCGAGGTTCATCCCAACCCCGCCGAAGCACTCTGTGACGGTCAACAGTCCTTGACCCCGGAGAACTTCCGTTCTTTAATGGAGGAGATACAGAGGGTGGCTGTCGCAGTCGGTAGGTCGATTATTTAGAGCAGCCATGCATTAAAACAACTCATGGTAGAATAATAGTGCTGGAAGAATTTATCCTCTTCTGGCATTTTTCTTAAAAAAAAGGAGTTTTTTGCTAAACGTCGAAATTTCTAAGTGTATATGCAGGTTTTTTTGTATAGTTATTGGGGGTCTATCACTTGACTGAACATGTGTGCATTGCCATTGATGGTCCTGCTGGCGCAGGGAAGAGTACGGTAGCCAAACAAGTGGCACAAAGGCTAAATTTACTTTATATTGATACAGGTGCTATGTATAGGGCCATTACCTTAAAAGCATTAAAAAAAGGGATGGATCTAAATAATAATAGAGATATGGAACAACTTGCCAGGAATACGACCATCACTTTATTAGCCGGTCCTAAGCAATCGGTTCTGCTGGACGATTTGGATGTAACAGATGAGATTCGCTCCCCTGAAGTAACCCAGCATGTTTCAACCATTGCCAAAATACCGGGTGTCAGGCAAGTACTTGTCGAACGTCAGCAGGAAATTGCCAGGGAAACCGGAGTAGTTATGGATGGCAGGGATATTGGCACAGTGGTTTTACCCAAGGCAAAAGCAAAGTTTTTTTTGACAGCCTCGGCTGAGGAGAGAGCAAAACGTCGGGCCAAAGAGATGGTTGACCGTGGCTATAGGATAGATCTCGACGAATTAATAAAAGAAATTGAAAAAAGAGATTCGATCGATAGTACGCGTGCCATTTCGCCGCTGATTCCCGCAAAAGATGCAGTTTTGATTGATAATTCCGGGATGACCATCGATGAGGTTGTGGATTCCATTATCACCTGGGTTGAGAAAGGAAATTAGTTATGTTTTATTGGACGCTCAGGTTTATAATTCGCAATATCCTTTTATTATGGAGAAGATGGGAAATTGTTGGTTTGGAAAACCTTCCCGTTAATGGGGGACTTTTGATTGTTTCGAACCATGCAAGTAATTTAGACCCGCTGGTAGTAGGCTGTGCTATAACCAGGAAAGTCCACTTTATGGCTAAGGTTGAATTATTTAAGGTTCCTCTTTTAAAGACGATTATTACTTTACTGGGTGCCTTTCCGATTAATCGCGAAAAGTCTGACCGTAATGCCATTCGCAAAGCCTTAGAAATATTGAGAAGCGGCCAGGTGGTGGGAATATTTCCTGAGGGAACGAGGAGTAAAACCGGAGCATTGCAGAAAGCTCATATTGGTGCAGCCATGCTGGCAGTAAAGGGTGATGTACCCATTTTACCCATTGCTCTAATTGGCACCAGGGGTTTCTTTAATAAAATTACTGTTAAGATAGGGAAGCCTGTGTACCTGCCGGAAATCTGGGCAGGTCGTCCGGGTAAGGCAGAGTTGGAGGCATTGAGTGACACAGTAATGGGGAAAATCGAGCAGTTAATCATAGATAAGTAGGCATTGGGGTGATTTTTTGCAGATCAAAATGGCCAAAAAGGCGGGTTTTTGTTATGGAGTAAAAAGAGCCATCGATTTGGCCTTAACCAAGGCGAAGGAAAAAGAAAATGGGAAGAATATTTATACCCTTGGCCCCTTAATTCATAACCCCCAGGTGGTGCAAAATTTAGCTCGGCAAGGTATTCAGGAAGCAACCGGCCTAGACCAGATAGAGGAGGGAACAGTAATTATTCGCTCCCATGGGGTAGGGCCGGAAATAATAAAAAATGCCCAGGAAAAGGGTTTGGAAGTATTCGATGCTACCTGTCCCTTTGTGGCAAAGGCCCAGAAATATGCGCAGGAGATGGCAGCACAGGGACTTCCTGTATATATTCTAGGTGACCGAGGGCATCCTGAGGTTCAGGGTATTTTAGGCTGGACGGATGGCAAAGGGGTCGTTATAGAAAATCCAGATGAAATTAGTCGGGTTGAACACCCTAAGGTTGGTATTGTGGCACAAACAACACAACCATTAAAAAATTTTCAGGCCTTGGTTGAAAAGCTTCAACAACAAGGAGTGGCTGTGGATGCGCGTAATACCATCTGCCATGCCACTGGGGAGCGCCAAAGGTCCGCCGTGGAATTAGCCGGGGAAGTGGATGTGATGGTTGTGGTAGGTGGCAAGAATAGTGCCAATACAAAAAAACTGGCCAGACTATGTCAAGAAACTGGGACACCAACTTATCATGTAGAGTCCCCAGAGGAACTACGTGAGGAATGGTTCGGAGGTTATGATACATTTGGTCTGACCGCGGGCGCTTCAACACCTGACGCAAGTATAGAGGAGGTTAAAAAGAGGATGAATGAACTGAATCAGATGCCCAATGAGGAAGAAGGTATGAGTGAAGCCATGGAGGTAAAATCTCCACAAACAGGTGAACTGGTCAAGGGTATTGTTGTACAAGTGGGTATGGACGAGGTATTGGTTGATATTGGAGCAAAATCCGAAGGAGTCATACCTCGCAAGGAAATGTCCTTTTATGGTGTAAACAGTCTCCAGGAACTGGTTAAAGTTGGAGATGAAATAGAATGTGTTGTAATAAAAGCGGAGGACAATGAAGGTAAAATTATTTTATCCAAAGAACGTGCTGCAGCAGAAAAGGCCTGGGATGGCTTAGCAGAGGCAATGGAACAGGGCAGCATCATTAAAGGCGTTATTCGCGAAGTTGTCAAAGGCGGCATGCTGGTTGATGTTGGGGTTCGTGCTTTCTTGCCCGCTTCCCTGGTAGAACGGGGTTATGTGGAAGACCTTTCTAACTACCTAAACCAAGAAATTGAAGTACGTGTTATTGAAATGAACAAAGCCCGTAAAAAGGTAGTTGTATCAAGAAAAGCTGTCCTGGAAGAACAAGCAACCCGTATGCGGGAAGAACTTTTAACTTCCTTACAAGAGGGACAAGTAGTTAAAGGAACAGTCCGTCGTCTCACCAACTTTGGTGCCTTTGTTGATCTTGGCGGGTTAGATGGGCTATTGCATATCTCTGAGATGAGCTGGCATCGTATTAATCATCCCGAGGAAGTTGTCAAGGTTGGGGATGAATTGGAGGTTATGGTTCTAAAAATTGATCGGGATAATGAAAAAATTTCCTTGGGGCTTAAACAAGTTTTACCTAATCCCTGGGATAATATTGAAGAGAAATATCCGGTGGCTGGCGTATTTAATGCCAAGGTGGTGCGCTTGGCTCCCTTTGGTGCATTTATAAAGTTAGAGCCTGGCATCGAAGGCCTTGTTCATATTTCTCATTTAGCAGATCATCATGTTGAAAAGCCTGGTGATGTTGTTAAGGAAGGGGAAGAGGTTCAAGTAAAAGTACTTAGTATAGACCCCACTGAAAAACGTATCCGTCTTTCCATCCGAGAAGTGAACAGCGAAGGACGCCCCCCTCGGGAAGCACGCCCCCGGAGGCAGGAGGATACTTTGGAGCAGCCTGTCATTCAGGAAGCCCCCGAAGAGAAAATAACCCTGGGTGATGTATTTGGTGATATGTTTAAGGAAAAATAAAAGATAAATAAAACGGAGTGTCGCAAAACTACTTTTGTAGTAGGCGACACTTTTTTTATTGGCTCTGTTAAAGGTTAATGCCAGCAACCTACCCAGGTAGGGAACGGTCTGGACCATTCCCTACAGCTATGTCGGAATAAGATGTTATGGTAATAGGATGTCAACAATCAATAACAAACATTACCAGAGACGCTGTACCGGTTTAATGAGTTGCATAATTTCACCTCCAAAGGGAAATCTATTTTTCAGATGCAATAAAATATAAAGGAGGAAAGGTTATGACTCGTTTTCCCCTGGGACTTATTGTGCTTATTGTAGTATCCCTGCTAATCTTTTTTGGTATGGCCCAACGGGCCCTTGACCGTATGAGGTTGACTGACAAAGGTGCCTTAGCGGTTATTGTAGCCCTGATTGTGGGTAGTTTTATTAACATTCCCATACCTGGTATGAGGGTACCCTTAGAGATTAATGTTGGGGGTGCTCTGATTCCTGTGGCCTTGGCAGTTTATCTGTTAGCTAAAGCTGGTACAGGCAAAGAGGTAACAAGGGCGTTAATTTCGGCGGCTTTAACAGGTGTGGTCATTTATTTTATCAGTACCCGTATGATGAGTGGTCTTGGGGAACCATCCGGAGGTGCCTTAGGCTTTATTGATCCTCTTTATGTTTTTCCAATTATAGCAGCAGTCATTGCCTATGTGGCCGGACGTTCTCGCCGCAGTGCCTTTATTGGCGCAACATTGGGAATTATTTTATGGGATGCAGCAAATTACTTCTACATGTTGCAAAATAATGCTACCAATGCCTTGAAAAGCATTGGTGGTGCAGGGGCCTTTGATGTTATTGTAATTTCAGGTATCTTGGCGGTATTAATAGCAGATTTAATTGGGGAAACCAGGGAAAGGTTACAAGGGGGACCCAGCTCCGAAGGAAAGCCGGATGCCTTATTGGCAGGTTTACGCAAACCGGAATTTGATAAAAAGGATAGGAAAAAATCCTTGGCAGATAAGGAAAGACCGGATGGTTTAGATCAAGAGGAGGTAGATCGTCTTGAAAACTAAGCAATTCCACATTATTGTAGGCCTTTGTTGTATTCTAATGGGTCTAGGTATCATTGGCAGGCTAAGCTTTGCGGAGAGGACGCTACCTGCCTGGAATCCGGCCTCCATCCTAGCCGGAGAAGAAGTGGATCACTCTGTAGGTAAATGTATAAACATTGTTGATGAAACTGGAAACATGATTAGTCAGGCCTGCCGCGGTGTTGCCACTGGGGATGAGATAATTAATGCAGAGGGAAAACACTATCGTGTGGTTAAGGTTGACAAGGATAAGGCCATTGTGAAATCCCTAGGTGTGGATAAACGACTGCTTGCCTGGAATGAATTTTATACAGATGAAAGACTGGCTATGGCTGCAGCAGCACCTAAGAAAGGTGCCGTAGGGGTTTATCATACCCATAGCGCGGAAGCCTATGTTCCCACGGATGGGACGGAGAGTATCCCCTTTAAGGGCGGTATTTACGATGTAGGACAAGCCTTTGTTGAGCGGCTTAAGGAAAAGAGCGGGGGTGAAATCATTTATGATAAAACACCCCATGACCCCCATGATAATGCTGCCTACCAGCGTTCCAGAAGAACAGCAACCAAAATTATGCAGCAAAACCCCATTGCCATGATCGATGTACACCGGGATGGTATTCCTGACCCCAATTACTATTCAGCAAAAGTGGCTGATATGGATGTTAGTATGCTCAGACTAGTGGTGGGACGGCAAAATCCTCATATGCAGGCCAACCTTGATTTTGCCAGAAGGATGATGTCTTACTCCAATAAGGTTCACCCTAAAATTGTTAAAGAAATTTTTATGGCCAAGGGCAATTACAACCAGGATTTAATGCCAACCGCTCTGCTTATAGAAGCGGGTACCCATACCAATACCAAACAGCAAGCAGAAAATGGCGTAGCTTTATTTGCCGATGCAGTACCCGTAGTATTAGGTATTGAGGGTGGACCGGCGACACAAGCTCCTGGTCAGGGTACGGGTGGCGGTGCAACAGGCGATGGCGGCTCCGGAGGTTGGAAGGCGGTGGGATGGATACTTGGCCTAACCCTGCTCCTTGGCGGAGGATACATATTAATCAGCACGGGTAGTTTAAAGGGGCTTTCTGATTTAGGTAAGGAATTTACAAACTATCTTGGTCCCTTGAAAAAAATCGGCACGAAGAAGAGTGCAACCAAAACCAAGGATCAACCCGAAAAGACCGCCGGCAATGCAGATAGGGCGGTAATTGATCAGCGGGACGATGTAACAGAGGATTAAACACAGAGGCTGCCGACTTCCCAGGGAGGCGGCAGCCCTATTTAGCCATTCGTCGTTAGCCCTCAGCTTTTTGTGCATCATGGGTTATAGCCATTTAGCGGATGGCTGACGGCTGATGACGAATAGGGGGGATGATATGGAAAAATATTTATTGGTTATTGTTATCGGGATTGCTGCCGGTGCTTTGTCCCGGTTGGCTCTCCTAAGGGTGGATTATCGGCAGTATCCAGGTTATCCCCATGGGTTTGTTACACATATTTCCTTGGGTTTTATTGCTGCGGCACTGGGGGCCATTGCGGTGCCTGCATTGATCGAACCAGATTATGCAGCCTTTACTTTTTTAGCACTGGCAGCCCAGCAATTTAGGGAGATTCGGAGTATGGAAAGACAAACTTTGGAGAGCCTGGAAGAAAGTGAGCTTATCCAGCGTGGGAAGGATTATATTGAGGGGATAGCTCGGACCTTTGAGGCTCGCAATTATTTAGTTATGGCAACGGCCTTTTTAACCTCCTTGATTGTACAGTTTTTGGGAACGATTCCTGGTATAGCTGCGGGTTTTGTTTTGGTATTAATCAGCCTGCTGTTTAAATCCGGGGAGACCATTGGCAATATCTGTGAAGTGGTACCTGCCAAATTGTATTTTAAAGATACGATTCTATATGTAGATCATATTAATATCATGTCTGTGGGGCTAAAGGGCCGCCGGGAGCAGATCCTGAGAGATGGGCTGGCCGTATTAATAAAGCCTAAAAATGATGATGCCAGGGCTACCATTCATGATATTGGCCAAAGGCTGGCCATCGCTCATACTGCCGGAACGATTTTGGGAACGAAGAAGGATGTCGATTTACCGGAATATACACCGATGTTAAGGAAGGATCCTGATACCGGGCGAATAGGATTTTATATTGTTCCTAACGAACCGGATATGAAGGCACTAATTGAGGCAGTTAAACAGACGCCGGTACTGGAAAGTGCAGCTTCCAGACCCCTTAAATCGAAGGCTGGCAGGTATGCTGCAGATTAACTTTGGGGAGGAATAAATCTGTCTAAGGGAAGTATTGTAGCAGCCGTTACCATTGCGCCAGATACCATTCAGGGTGATGTCCCAATTTTAGTAGCTAGGGATGAGGCTGAAAGAGAAAAACTAGCCATTCACGTTTCCAATGTTTTACAAAGCACAGTACATGACTTGGGAAATGGAACCTACCTAATCGTGCAACACTAAACTTGACTAACACTGGAAGATGGTGGATAATTGATGAAGTACGTCATCCATTGGGGAGCTTTGTATTGGGGAGTTTTGTAATGAAGAATAACGGATTGCTTATAACAGATATTGATAAAGATAGTATTGCTGAGGAAATAGGTATTCAACCAGGTGACCGGCTTATTGCTATTAACGATAGGCCCCTGCAAGATATATTGGATTATCGATTCCTTTGTGCCAATGAAGAACTGATAGCAAAGATCATCACAGTCAATAACGAAGAATGGGAAATAGAAATTGAGAAGGACTATGATGAAGACTTGGGGTTGGACTTTGGCGAGAACTCCTTTGGTCCAACCAGGAGATGTCATAACCGTTGCCTGTTTTGCTTTGTTGACCAAATGGCTCCCAGTATGCGAGAAACACTGTATATTAAAGACGATGATTATCGTCTTTCTTTTTGGCAGGGCAACTTTGTTTCTTTAACCAATGTAAAAGATGATGAACTGCATCGTATTGTTGAACAAAGATTAGGACCCTTATACATATCCGTTCATACAACAAACCCTGAACTAAGGTCCCGCATGTTAAACAATCGACATGCAGGTAAAATAATGGAGCAACTAAAGCGACTGGCAGAGGGTGGCATTGAAATGCACACCCAGATCGTGCTCTGCCCAGAAATCAATGATGGAAAGGAATTAGACAGATCCATACAGGATCTGGCTAAACTATGGCCACAGCTTCACTCACTGGCGGTGGTTCCCGTTGGTCTGACCAAATATAGGGAAAGCCTTCATAATTTGAGGACCTTTAATCAGGCAGAGGCACAGCGGGTAATTGATAGCATTGAGGAATATCAGAAAGAGTTTTTAGGCAACAGGGATTACCCCTTTGTCTATGCCTCGGATGAATTTTACGTTATGGCAGGAAAACCGATTCCACCTAGGGAAAATTATGCTGATTTTCCACAAACAGAAAATGGGGTTGGCCTGGCCAGATTGTTTTTAGATGAGTGGCAAGAAGTAGAGGAAACCTTACCTGATAAAATCCCAGGTAGACTTTCAGCAACTCTCGTTACGGGTATCTCCGGTGAAACGTTTTTACAACCGGTGGCAGATCGGTTAAACCTGATTCATGGTTTAAGTGTACAGCTAGAGGTAGTTTCAAATCATTTCTTTGGTGAAAGCGTTACCGTGGCCGGTCTCTTGACAGCCGGAGATATCATCAAGGCCTTAAAGGGCAAAGATATTGGGGATCGGTTAGTCGTACCTACCGTTATGCTTAGGGACGGAGAAGAAGTTTTTTTGGATGACCTGACAGTAACCGATGTATCGGAACAACTGGGTGTACCTGTTCGTGTAGTGGAGGGACCACAGGACCTGGTTGAACTAGCCTTGGAGATTAAAGCGGTAATGAATTGGTAAGAATGGAAAGAAAAATAATTTAATCATTGAATATAATGGTATGCGGGTTGTTAACACTTTTGAAATGGGCCATGAACCATGGGCCATGAGTAAAATAACCCGAAATAAAGACATGCCAATAAAGCTCGCGGCCATGACCAGCGAAAAAGGTAACCAATCGGTTTTATCTGAAAGGTTATGAACGATTATCTGCGCTGCATGGTTATATTAAATTTTGAGAAAAGGGGGAAAACCCTTGCCCAAACCCATAGTAGCCATTGTTGGGCGACCCAATGTAGGGAAATCGACTCTCTTTAACCGTATTGTTGGTGAACGTATTGCGATTGTAGAGGATATGCCTGGGGTAACCAGGGATCGATTATATCAAGATGCCGAATGGCAGGGTCGAGAATTTACCCTGGTTGATACAGGCGGCTTGGACTTTGCAGAGGATGTTATAACCGCCCAAATTAGAAAACAGGCTGAATTGGCAATCAATGAAGCAGATGTTATCCTGTTCGCGGTGGATGCCAGAGAAGGGCTCACAGCCATCGATGAGGAAGTGGCACGGACTCTCAGGAGGGCAGATAAACCAGTTATTTTGGTGGCCAATAAAGTTGAACATTTTGATAAAATACCCTACTATGATTTTTACCAACTGGGACTCGGTGAACCGATACCTGTATCCGCCGCTGAAGGTTTAAATACAGGTGATATGTTAGATGAATTGGTAAGTAAACTACCAGACCAAGAGGAGGATGCCTATCCGCCGGATACCATTCGTATTGCGGTTATCGGCAGGCCAAATGTTGGTAAATCTTCCTTAGTAAATGCTATTCTAGGGGAAGAACGGGTTATCGTAAGTGACATTCCTGGAACCACAAGGGATGCCATCGACTCGACCTTTGAACGAAACGGCAAAAACTATGTCCTGGTGGATACGGCGGGCATGAGACGCCGCAGAAAAATAGACCTACCCGCTGAAAGATACAGTGTGCTTCGTGCCCTGAGAGCAGTTGATCGTTGTGATGTGGCTTTAATGATTTTTGATGCCACGGAAGAAATAGCGGAACAGGATAAAAGAATCGTTGGCTATGCCCATGATAAGGGTAAAGCCATTATCTTAGTATATAACAAGTGGGATTTAATAGAAAAAGATGACAAGACCATGAATAAATTTGAAAAGAAAATGCGAGGGGAATTGACCTTCCTCAGCTATGCCCCCACTTTGTATATTTCAGCCTTAACCAAACAACGTTTGCCTAAAGTGATAGAAACAGTGGATTTTGTAGCTGAAGAAGCAAGTAAGCGCGTAGCCACCTCTGATCTAAATAATTTGATCCGCGAAGCGACCCAACATAATCCGCCCCCTGCGGATAAACATCGTAGACTTAAAATTTTCTATGCCACCCAGGGTGGTGTAAAACCACCGACATTTATTTTATTTGTTAATGAACCGGAAATCATGCATTTTTCATATCAACGTTATTTAGAGAATAAAATAAGAGATACCTACGGTTTTGAGGGAACCCCCATTCGAATTTTCCTCAGGAAAAGAGAAGGAAATGATATTTAACCCGGTTTATTAGTTTTAACAGATTCGGAGGAATAAACATTGGTTACTGCAACCACACTGATGATCACTGCTGGGGCATACTTGATCGGATCCATTCCCTTCGGATTTTTGTTGGCACGATTTTGGAAGGGGATTGATATCCGTCAGCATGGGAGCGGTAACATTGGTACAACCAATGTATGGCGCACGTTAGGTAAGGTTCCCGGCATAATTGTGCTAATTTTTGATATGTTGAAGGGTATCTCAGCGGTGTTGCTTGCTAAACAGCTAGAAAATACGGATATTCATGTAATGGCTGCTGCCCTTGCAGTTATGGCAGGCCATAGTTGGCCGTTATGGCTTAAATTTAAGGGGGGCAAGATTATTGCTACCGGAGCGGGTGCAATCTTAGCGCTAGCACCGATCCCCTTACTACTAGCGTTTTTAGTTTGGTTGACTACGGTAGCTATTAGTCGGTATGTTTCACTTGGCTCCATACTGGGGGCAATTTCACTGCCCATTTGGGTGGCCTTATTTAACCAAAATAAAAACTATTTAATTTTTTCTATAGTCGTTGCATGCTTTGCTGTTTGGAAACATTCAGCGAATATAGGTCGCATTCTAAAGGGTACGGAGTTTAAAATCGAACGCAAAAAAATATAGGATTGGGGGACCGGGAATGACCAAGGTAGCCATGATTGGGGCTGGCAGTTGGGCAACAGCTCTGGCCCAAGTGCTAGCCCAAAACAACAATTATGTGGTACTTTGGGCCAGAAGGCCCGAACTGGCTCAGCAAATAAACCAGGGGGAAAACAAAAGATACCTGCCGGGGATTAAACTAAATCCTTCCATTGCGGCGGGTACTGACCTGGAAGAAGTTCTTCATCAGGCTGAAGCAGTGGTTTTTGGGGTACCATCCCATGGTTTTCGGGACTTATTGAAGGTATCCTTTCCCTATATGAGAAAGGATGCAGTAATTATTAATGTCGCTAAGGGATTGGAAGAAAGTACCCTTTCGAGATTATCGGAGGTATGTGTCAGTGAGTTGGGGCAAGAAGTATTAAACCGCTATGTCGTTCTTTCGGGACCAAGCCACGCGGAAGAAGTGGGGCTAAATATTCCAACTGCCGTGGTCGCAGCAGCCCAGGAAATAAAAATGGCAGAATATGTCCAAGACCTTTTTATGTCTCAGGATTTTCGGGTTTATACGAACCCGGATCTCATAGGTGTTGAATTAGGCGGGGCTTTAAAAAATATTATTGCCTTGGGTACCGGTATTGCTGACGGGTTGGGCTTTGGTGATAACACGAAAGCAGCCATGATGACCAGGGGGCTGGCAGAAATAACGAGGCTGGGTTACAGCATGGGAGCAAATTTGATTACCTTTGCTGGATTAGCCGGGGTAGGAGATTTAATCGTTACCTGTACCAGTATGCACAGCAGAAACCGCAGGTGCGGCATTGCCATCGGTCAAGGCAAAAGCATCCAGGGAGCTGTGGGTAGTGTAAATATGGTAGTGGAAGGTATACGTACCACTGGGGTAGCCCATCAGTTGGCCCAAAAGCAGGGAGTGGAAATGCCCATCACGGACCAGACCTATAAGGTATTATTTGAAGGACTATCCCCCAGGGATGCGGTGCTTAATTTAATGGGTAGAGGTAAAAAGAATGAAGTTGAGGAAATTCTTCTAACCAATAAAGCCGAATAAATAAAAAGAAAGCTGGCGAGCCTAGCTTTCTTTTTTTATGCATCAATCGTATAAAATTAGTTATTTACCTGTGCCACTTGTTGCCAAAAAGTTTGCTAAGATCAAAGGGAAACTGAGGTGCAACCGGTTTTTTCGGTTGTTGAGTAATCGGTTTTTTCTGAGTTGGTGGTTTTACCATAGGTTGATCATGAATCGGTTTCTTGCCAGGTTTATTCATCCCCGGGCCTAATCCATATCCCATTTAGATAACCTCCTTTTATAGTCAATATATGGTATTAATATAAATTGGTTACAATTTGTTGTTAGCAAAAATTTTATAATCCGATTTGTTAACAGTCATAAAGGTAAAGTTATGAAATATCTTTTAAACAATGGAAGTTTAATGGCAAGTAAAGTAAAGAGGGCATAAATTTATGTCATAAACTACCTCGCGGTACATATATATATAATGTTAATGTATGCCAATGGAAAATAATTCAGGAAGAGGGGACTACCTTTATCCTCCAAGAGAAGCTTTTCCGGTCTCTACGGTCCATTTCGCGGAGGAGGGATGCAGTATTTCAATATAAATTTCCCTATAATTTTTTGAATTTTTAAGGAGGGATAGACTTATATGGAAAAGATGGATATCTTCCGCGATATAGCGGAGAGGACCGGGGGAGATATCTACCTCGGTGTAGTCGGCGGGGTGCGGACCGGTAAATCCACTTTTATTAAAAGGTTTATGGAATTAGTGGTAATTCCCAATATTAAAAATGTCTATGATAAAGAACGGGCTAAGGATGAGCTTCCTCAAAGCGGAGCAGGAAGAACAATCATGACCACGGAGCCTAAGTTTGTCCCCAATGAGGCAATTGAAATTACCGTTAATCCTAGCCTCAAGGTAAACATGAGGTTAGTGGATTGTGTTGGTTATCGTGTTCTGGGTGCCCTTGGCTATGAGGAAGAGGAAGGCCCCCGCATGGTAACAACACCCTGGTATGAGGAACCGATTCCCTTTCAGGAAGCGGCCGAAATCGGTACGAGGAAAGTTATTTCCGAACATTCTACCATTGGTGTTGTGGTTACCACCGATGGAACAATAACGGATATTCCAAGGGAAAATTATATTGATGCCGAAGAGAGAGTTGTCGAAGAACTAAGGGATATCAATAAACCCTTTGTCATCGTGCTCAACACCATCAAACCCCAGGCCAGTGAAACCCAGCAAATAGTAGCTGAGCTGGAAGAAAAATATGATGTTCCTGTGCTGCCCATAGACTGTGCCGAGTTAACGCAGCAAGATGTTATGCAAATATTACAACAAGTTCTCTTTGAATTCCCCGTTAATGAAGTTAATATCAGTTTGCCCCTGTGGATTGAGGAACTGGATAGCAAGCATTGGCTCAGACAGAGTTTTGAAGATGCCGTCCGGGATACGGTACGTCATGTACGTCGATTGAGGGATATTGAGACTGCTGTAAGCAACCTGGATGGTT
This sequence comes from Desulfotomaculum sp. 1211_IL3151, assembly GCF_036763075.1. NCBI lineage: Bacteria > Bacillati > Bacillota > Clostridia > Eubacteriales > Desulfotomaculaceae > Desulfotomaculum > Desulfotomaculum sp. 1211_IL3151. The sequence continues at coordinate 38,298 of NZ_JBAIYV010000022.1, forward strand.
ATGATTTTGTTAATCAGGTGAACTTGAAGCAGATGAATATGGGTACAGGGTCAGCTTCCATTGAGATGGTAGCCAAATCAGACCTTTACTATAGGGTATTAACGGAGGAAACTGGTTTTGAAATTGAAGGGGAACATCATCTGTTTAGGCTGATGAAGGAATTGTCTGTGGCCAAGCGGGAGTATGATAAGGTATCCACTGCCCTATCCGAAGTCCGTGATACCGGCTATGGGGTTGTTACACCGAGACTGGATGAAATGAATTTGGAAGAACCAGAATTAATTCGACAAGGGAATCGCTTTGGGGTAAAATTAAAAGCCAGTGCCCCTTCCTTGCATGTTATTCGGGCTGATATTACTACGGAAATTACTCCGATTATTGGTACCGAAAAGCAGTGTGAAGAACTGGTGCAATACATGTTGGCTGGTTTTGATGAGAACCCGCAAAAAATCTGGGAATCTGAAATCTTTGGTAAAACCCTGCATGATCTAGTACGGGAAGGGATTCAAAATAAACTGCACAGAATGCCAGAGAATGCCCAGGTTAAGCTTCAAGAGACCCTGCAAAGAATTGTTAACGAAGGTAGTGGCGGACTAATCTGTATAATTATATAACTTTAGGCTGAAAGCCCATGAATACTGGGGTTTTTCTTGATGATAATGCCCAGAAGGTAACGAAAAGGTAACATTGGGTACTAAAAAAATCAGAGGCCATTCATAAGTTCGCTGAACTTTTGGGAGGTCTCTTTTTTCACTGCCTTGGTAACGTGCAAATAGATATTCCTCGTGGTGGCGTTATCTTTATGCCCTAATCGTTCCATAATTGCATCCAGACTTGCACCAGCTTCCGCCAATAATGAGGTGTGAGTGTGCCGGAGGGAATGCGGTGTTAATTTTTGATTTAGTTTTGCCAGTTTAAGCAAGCGCGTCATTCTTTTTTCAAAAATCTTTAATATCCTGGGATAACCATAGTTTCTTTCCATATTTACAAAAACAAAACCCTCATTATGGTAACTGTCGGCATGTTTAATCCTAAATTCAGATTGCTTGGCTTTGAGTCTTTTTAAGTCTTCCATGACAGATTTGTCCATGTCAATTGTGCGGATCGATGTTTTTGTTTTCGGGGTCAATAACTTGTAGTCCAACATATTGTTGGTTGGATTAAAATAGGTTTTTGTTATCCTAATTGTGTTATCCTCAAAGTTGAGGTCAGACCATTTTAAGACACAGAGTTCGCCAAGTCTCATGCCACTAAACGCAAGCAACCTAAAGACTTCGTAATCTTGTGGCAATCCCTTTTCTTTAGCTGCCTTTAGAAGTAAGGCTAATTCTTCTTTTTCAAGATATTTTGGTAGTTCAACTCCCTTTTCAATATCTTGAACAGTAACTGCTGTCTTTGGAAGTATCGCTAATTCCGTCGGGTTTTCAAAAACAACCCTGCTTTTCTTGGCCTTTTTGAAAATCATGACCCCAACAGAGTGTATTCCAGATATAGTATTGTCGCTGTATTCTTTAGCTTTTAAATCATTGAGCATATCCTGGTATTCAAGCCCAGAAATGTCCCTCATTTTTAGATGTTCAAAGTACGGCATTAAATTTTTTAGTTGATACTCTCTTGTTATGATTGTACTTACTTTTTTGTTTTTAGTGCTTTTGTAAGTGTCTAGCCAAATCTTTGAGAAATCCTTAAATGTAATATTAGACTCCTGGACATAGGATTTCCCTTTCGCCATGCCTACAACAATCTTCGCGACTTCCTGTTCCGCTTCCTTTTTAGTTTTAAAGCCACCTTTCTTTTTTTGCTTGCGTCTGCCATTTTTGGGGTTAATACCAACATCTACTATATAGGACCACGTGGCTCCACAGGTACATTTTTTTGCATCTTTTGGACATTTGCAATTTGGTTTGTAATAATGGGCCATTAATTTTCCCCCTTTTTAGCATTATCTACGCACTGGCACTTGTTGGACGACTCGCGTTTTAAACGCACCTTAAATTTAAATTTATAGGAACGTGTGTTTTGTTTATTAGAAAAATTCTAGCACAACCCATTGACCAGAACAAGTGTTTGCATTTATAATTTAACAAATATTAAAACAAATGTTTGGGGGCGGGGTAAATGGCTATACAAAAACTCAAAAAGAATGATGAGGCTATGGGTAGAGATGAATCTCTGCAGAATTGTCTGAATGATCTGCATAAAAGGTTTGGCGCGGGATCTATTATGAAGCTTGGCGAGTCAACAAAGTTTGCTGTTGAAGCTATTTCGACGGGTATACTCACTCTCGATGTTGCAACAGGAGTAGGCGGTCTTCCAAGGGGACGGGTTGTTGAAATCTACGGACCGGAGTCGTCAGGGAAAACTACCGTTGCACTACATACTATTGCCGAAGCACAAAAGCAAGGCGGGATGGCCGCCTTTATCGATGCGGAGCATGCTCTGGATCCTTCTTACGCAAAGAAATTAGGGGTTAATTTGGTGGATTTATTAGTCTCACAGCCAGACTACGGGGAACAGGCCCTAGAGATATGCGAATATTTGGTAAAAAGTAGTGCTATAGATGTAATAGTGGTTGACTCCGTGGCGGCTCTGGTGCCACGGGCTGAAATCGAAGGGGATATGGGTGCTCTTAATGTCGGACTACAGGCCCGGTTGATGTCCCAAGCCCTACGTAAATTAACGGCCTTAGTTGCCAAGAGCAGAACTATTGTTATATTTATCAACCAACTTAGGGAGAAGATTGGTAATAATTACGGCAACCCCGAAGTCACTACAGGTGGCCGGGCGTTGAAATTCTATTCTTCGATGCAATTGGATGTAAGGAAAAGAGATGATCTAAAGAACGGGGATGAACGGATAGGATATCGATCTAAGATCAAGGTAGTTAAAAACAAGGTTGCACCTCCCTTCAGAGAAGCAGAGTGCGAGTGTTATTACAATGAAGGCTTCTCCAGGGAAATTGCTATTTTGAATCTAGCAGAAGCTTACAAAATTATTAATAAGTCGGGATCATGGTACAGTTATGGAGAGGAGCGACTTGGCCAAGGGCGGGACAATGTAAGGCTTTTTCTTAGGGATACTCCAAATATTGCCAGTGAAATTGAAGGAAAGATAAAAGAGGCTGTAAATAAAAATGAACCAAAACTGAAAGTCATAGAGGGTGGAGAGGGAAACGTAGATGAAGGTCAGGGGGATAATTCTAATTCTGATTAATATGACCAATAAGGAGTATGGTGTTATTGCCCTCAACTACGATGTTCTTGCTAAAACAGACCAGCACCACTGCCGATCTATTTTAGCAAGAACCTAACTGCTACTCATTCAGATACCGCGAAACTATAAGGATGTTCGATAAAAAAAGAAAAGGACCCAGAGGTACTAGCCGATCAAATACCCGTGTTGATGGCCTGTAACACCTTAACTCTTTGAATAATTAATCTGGCCAATTTATATATATCCTGCACATTATCAATGTGTATTTTTGTGGAGTTAGGATTTGAAGCTTGTTCGTATCGCAAGAGATTCCCAATTCGTTTAGCTATATCGTCAATAGGAAGTGGGATAACTATATAACTGGGCGACTCTGCAAAGTAGAGTTTCAAAATTGAAGCGGCAACATTGTTATAATATATATTAAAGCAATCTGATGTAGCATGGAATCCTAATTCAGCGGTATCAAATTTTTCTAATGACAGGATATTTTTAACGCACTGGTAAATCTCCATATCTGTTTCACTTGGTTCAATGCTAGATTGTTCAATGGTTTGTTCTTCAACTGTTACTGCGACTTCATTAATCGCCGATTCTGTAGGCTTGACTGTTTTTATACAATCTGGTGAAATAATTTCTTCATCAGTAATCTGGGCAACCGTAGGTTTCTTGTTTCGGTTTCTAGTTAATGAAGCAGGCGTTTTTGGATCGCTGATCTGTTTTGACGCTTCTTCATTTTTTTCATGGTAAATCATTTCTATGGAATCTAAGATTGATTTTTTTACCATAGGTCTAAATTTGTCAATAACTGTCGCTGTAATACGAGTAGGAAAAACATCCTTTATAACAAAGCGGATAAAATCATTGTTTGGGTCTTTTAGAAGCCGATAAATAGCAGCATCCAAATCTTTCTTGTAAACTAATTCTTCGGCTAGAGCAGATATTAGTTTAGTATTGAAGTTTTGTTTCCGTATTTGCTCTAAAATTTTTAAGCACTCATCTGTTATAGAGAGAATATTGAACCGGAGAAAAGGGCTTTCATCCATTACGTTTGTAACATTTAAATCGGTAAAAAAGTAATACTCTACTCCGTTCGTTAAGATCGCAAGTTTTAGCTGATGAGTGGCATTAAAGTAATAAGCTAATTGTGAATTATACTTTTCTAGGCTTTCATTTACTGTTTTAGCTTCGATAAAGATCGAAGCATCATTTTCATTAAAAATCGCATAATCAACACGAGCACCTTTCTTTTTGGCAAAATCCGCAGAATATTCAGGTCGAACTTCTAATGGATTAAAAATGTCATATCCAAGAAGTTGTATGAAAGGTATAATCAAAGACTGTTTAGTCATTTCTTCATTTACTATGTGACTTTTCCGTTCAGCGACTTGTTGCGATAGTTGTTCTAATTGTTCTTTAAAATTCATCCTTGCACCTTCTTTAAGTTATTATCCACCTTCCTTAAAACAAAGAGATGACACCATTACGGTCATCCCTTGATGTCAAATTCCAATTAGTTGCCCTTCATTATCTGATGCATTGTCTCAATCATACTCATTACCTGCTCTGGCTTAATCCCCAATTGGCTAGCCCTCTCAAATACTGGGTCCCACTTTTCCTCATTGATATCCCTTGCCGCCAGGTAACTATTGTATACCCGGTAAGCAGGAGAGCCTTTACGAAGGATGCCTACTAGGACGCCTCCTATGTACCAATCTTCGTCCATGACAATATCTTCATAGTTTGGATTAGCAGCCCTTAGAACCCGTCTATCTTTTTCTTTGAAGTAGAACTTCAATGTAGCATCGCTGGTTTCAGAGGAAGTTCTTTGGAGTCCAACCACGATGTTCCCAGAGTGGGCAGTCTGTGCCTCTCTACAGATGGCATAATCACCATCAAGCAGTCCAACACCTAGCATGGAGTCTCCATGGGTCTCCAGGGCGAAGTCCGCCCGGATGTCAGAGGGAATTTCTAGCTTTCTGTCCCACCCTTGGGCTAGAATTGGTATGCCCATTCTCACTTCTCCAATTAGAGGGATGGCTTGTGATTTCAGAGCAGAAGGATTGTCCAGAACTTGAAAGAGGTTTAGGCGTTGGCTTTGGGAGATTGGTTGACCAGCCACTAGTAACTTGTTTTTTCCTTCTAACACATCCAATAGATCTATTTCGTCGGCTTCACCTTCTATTAAATAACCAGCAGCCGCCATTAAGGTTTCCAGTGAAACCCTGAGATGAGGGGCGAGTTTTTTTAGTGTTTCTGGATTTGGTTTTTGAATATTATTTTCTATTCTAGAAAGAGTTGCAACACTTACACCTGAAACTTTGTAAAGTTGACCCATGCTATCAAAGCCAGCTTTTTCACGTAATTCTGTTAGCAACTGTCCAATTTGGTTTGCCATTATTTATCACCTAGTCCCATTATAAACAATAAATTACGTTGACGTAATTATTACGAGGCCGTAAATTTTTCTTAAAAATCTATTGCGCCGACGTAACGAACGTGCTATTATATGATTACGAGGACGTAAGGAGGGCAGGAGTGATGGCTGTAATCAAATTAAAGGTGACGGAGTTTAACAAAGTTGCTAAATCTAAATATAAAAACGATTTGGAACTTGCAGCGGCAATGGGAATTTCTACAACTCAGCTATGGAGGGCCAGGCTTCCTGATAATGATCCACGCCACAATGATCCAGGCAAAGAGTTTGTTGCTGGTACATTAAAGGCATTGCCATGTATGAAGTTTGAGGACTTATTTTTTTTAGCCGATCCGTTACGAGGACGTAACGGAGAAGTCATAAAAGTACCAACCGGCACCGGCTAACCCCACAGAAAGGCAGGTGAAGGAGATGAAAAAACAATACACCGTAGAAACGCTGCCGGATGTTTTGACAGCCCAACATATAGCGGACTTCCTTATAATCTCCCGTCGCCGGGTGTATGAGCTGTTTGACATTAAGCCGGAAGCTGGCGGCATTCCAAACTTTGAAATAGGGCAGTCAAGAAGGGTAGAAAAACAAGATCTTATTAGCTGGATAAAAGCTCGCAAACGGGAGAGGGAGCAAAAAGTCGGCTAGAAAGGAGGCACTACTAAATGACAAAGCGGGAAATCAAAATCATTGTTGGTGCTATCGACGAATACAAAAAAGCAGTAGAGCATTATCATGCAGCGCGTGATCATAAAAGCCATGAAGTTGTTAGCGAAGGGCTTAGGGCTCTTAAGGGCCTTGCGGAAAGATTGGGGTTAAGAAGGTACTTGGGCTAGAAAGGAGGCACCCCATGGAAAAGATCACACCTAGCTACAGCTTGCCGGATAAGGATGTAACCTTCGAGGCGTACAAGTTTGAGTCACTGGACAGGTTTATCATGCGTTCTGCCACTGGTTGGGCAGAAGCAAAGGAATCTCGTTTTGGTGATGAGCAACGCGCCGAGGCAAGCGCTTACCTCCTTGCTCTAACACTAATTCTTGCAGGCACCATGCCCGAGGATGAATACAACGGTATCTGCAATGAATACTGGTCAATGATCCGCGGAAAAAGACCAAGCAGGGAGGTGAGCCATGCAAACAAAGATCAACGATGAAGCCATCCGCTTAGGTGGCAGCCGCCAGTGGAACACGGCGAAGTGCAAACCACTCCTAGCATTGCAGGAGGCGTTGGCTTGGGCGGTGGGTGGACTGGTTGTATTTATCCTGAGCTTTTGGATAATGTGCGAATTGACGAAGTAGGAGGGTGGAAAGGTGTCGTTATTAGATATTGATGCCCAAATAGGCCCAGCAAAGTTTTGTTACCACTATGGTCACTACAGCGCTGAAGATCAAGCAAGGCATGGTTTAGGACCTGAATACGAAAGCCTGGGTATTTTAGTCGTAGTTCATGAAAATAGCTACAAAAACAAAACAAAAGCAGCCGATATTATGACATCATTATGGCTTAGTGATGGGCAGGTAGATAAGTTTATTGAATTCGCCGAAAGGTTGAAGAAAGCGAGGAAGAGGCGTACCCGGCCAGTACCGGTGACCAACCGGGTGGGGGAAGGATTGGGGTTAAGTTAATTACACCACAAGGTGAGGTGAAAATAAATGTCTATACTTGCAGATCGCCTGCCCCAGCAATGCAAAAACGTGTACATGCTAGCAAGGATAGGTGCAGGGTTTAAAAGCAGGGCAGATGCTAGTGAATTTTTACCGATTGGAGAACGTACACTGGCTAAAATAGAAACCGGAGAGAAGGTTCCATCCCCAGAAGAAATTAGTGTCATGGCAGATACTTACAACCGCCAAAAGTTACTTTATGAGTATTGTTCTGAATTGTGCCCAGTAGGGAAACAGATTGCGGTTAAACCGGAAGAAAAAGATCTTAGCGGATCAACGATTGGGCTTCTGAGATGGATAAAAGAGGTTCAGGGAGATTTAGAAAGGTTGGTCGAAATAGCGGAGGATAACCGAATTACCCCGGATGAGGTGCCGGACCTAGTTATCACGATGGATAAAATATCGGCACTTTGGAAGTCGATCGTGACTTACAAATTTTATGTAGATTGTGTAGCTAGGATCAATACAAAAGAAAAACAGCCCACGCTCGTGGCAGAGCGACAGGCTGCATACAACATTCTCTAACTTAAATATTAACACCTGAAGGGTGGACAAGTCAATGGCATGGCCTAATGGTACTAAGGTGGAACACGAATTCCTCGGCACCTACATAATCGCAGGTCCACCTTTTACAAATGACATAGGCCGCATCATGGTGCCAGTTACTACGGAGAAAGGCAATGAAACTTATTTTAATCCGCAGAATTTGAAGGATTCGGGCAAAGGAGGCAAGAGTCGTGACGAAACAAACGGTGAGCGTAGACAGACGAAGGGTAACTTGCCCAAAGTGCAAGCAACACTTTTTTGAGTTCTACGATCAAGAGGTATTTAGGTGCCCTCGTTGTAGTGGAAACTGCCGCCACGTAGACGATACTCAATGTGAGAATAAGGAAGTAATTCTTCGCATGGACCAGTTAACCGGGCAGATAAGTGTGGAAGTAGCTTAAGTTTATTTTTAGGAGGATACCAAATGAGTCATTTTACCGTTGCGGTTTTTACTAAAGAGGGGGGCAAAACAGTAGAAGAATTGTTATCCCCTTACCAAGAAAACAACATGGATGATTGTCCCAAGGAATTCCTTGCATTTAATGATACCACCTTGGAACATCAAAAAGAGTATGAAGAAGAACATATGGATCAGGTTCGTTTGGCTGATGGTACTACTTTCGGCAAATATGACAATCGGTTCTGGCAGCCGAAGCCAGATGATAAATCGCCTTTCCCCAGTACGGTTTTTACTCTACCCGAGGGCGCTGAAGTGATTAAGCTACCTCATAAGGAAATCTACCCTTCCTTTGAAGATTTCATGAAAAAATATCATGAGCAAGAACCGGACAAAGAAACAGGTCGGTATGGATACTGGGAAAACCCAAACAAGAAATGGGATTGGTGGCAGGAAGGCGGCAGATGGTCAGGCGGACTGCTAACTAAAGATGGCAAAAGGGTAGATAGCGCCAAGCTTAAGGATATTGATTGGGATTGCATGAAGAAAGAGGATATAGATAGAGCGCGTAAAAACTGGCAGGAAGCTCACGAGAAAAACGATGCTCTAAAATACTTAATTTATGGTGTGCAGAAAGACGATACCGAAGAATCATATGTTCAACGACAAGCTGAGTTCGGTACTTTCGCGGTTTTAACTCCTGATGGAAAGTGGCACGAGAAAGGTGAAATGGGATGGTTCGGTATTCACTCTACAACACCGGATGATGAACAAAAATGGTCCAACAGCTACATGGAAAACTTTATTAATAACGCTGATCCTGAACTGACTATCACTATTGTAGATTGTCACATCTAAGGAAAGCTTGCAGTCACACGGACGGCTGCAGGGTGGAACCTCCAGGACCCCGGTTAAGGCAATACACCCCTTAGCCGGGGAAAGCCTGGGGAGTAGATGAAAATAACGGAGGTTCAAATATGAACGCATTGTTAGCTAATGAAACTGAAAATATACTGCAGGATGCTGCTGGAGTCTTAGAGCAAGATCAGGAACAAAAGTTTCGCATTACTAACCTTGAACAAGCAACATGGGCCATGCGAAAACTGCGCGCTCTATCTGCAAAGGAAGATGACATTAAAAAAGTTGCTCAAGCAGAACTAAGTCGCATCCAAGGGTGGATGGAAGCGGAAATTCGCGATATTGACTCTTCTAGGCAATTTTTTATAGGGATACTGGAGGCTTATCACAGAGGTTTATTCCAGAATGACCCCAAGGTAAAGACTATCAAGACGCCTTATGGCAGGTTGAAATTAACTAAGCAGCAACTAGAGCTTCAACGTAATGAGACAGCTATAAAAGATTGGGCAAAGGATAATAAGCCAGATGTGCTTATCCCACAGGAACCTAAGCTGGATTGGTCGGGATTAAAGAAACAGCTTAAAATCAACGATGATAAAGCCATTGACCCTGCTACAGGTGAGGTTATTCCTGGTATTACGGTTATTAATCGGGAGCCAAAATTCACAGTGGAGGTTGATGTGTAATGGCAGGAATGATGCGCAAAGCCCAACGGCGAAAGGCCAAACTTCGCCTTGGGATAAGCGGACCTTCTGGTGCTGGTAAAACACTGGGATCGCTCTTGATGGCTTATGGCATTACTGGTAACTGGGAAGACATTTGTTTGATTGATAGCGAGAACTTCAGTGGTGATCTGTATGCCAACTGCAATAAAGGCGGCATTGAAATAGGCGAATATAACATAATTTCACTGACCGCCCCTTATTCCCCGGATAAATATGTAGCAGCCATTAAAGAGTGCGAACAAGCTGATATTAAGGTAATTATTATAGACTCCCTAACACATGCATGGGACGGCGAGGGTGGCCTCCTAGATAAGAAAGGCCAAATCGAAAAAAGTAACAAACCCGGCGTGAACTCCTGGACGGCGTGGAGAGACATTACCCCGATGCATAACCGTCTGGTCGAAGCTATCCTCTCCAGCAAGTGCCATATCATAACCACTCTTAGGGCTAAGATGGAACACGTTCAGGAGAAAGACCCATCCACTGGTAGAACTGTAATTCGCAAGATTGGCATGAAACCAATCCAAAGGGATGGTATGGAATACGAATTTACCACTTTCGTAGACGTAGACCAAGACCACCAATGCACCTCCAGTAAGGATCGTACTTCTATTGTTGACGGTAGAGTATTTCAGTTAAATCCATCATTAGGCAAACAGTTCTTAGAATGGCTAGAAAGCGGGGTAGATGTACCTGCGCCACCACCTGTACCAGACCAACAATCAACAGTTCAGCAAAAGCCACAACAAACAAAGCAACAAGGTAAAAACAATACATCGTTAGTAGACCCCGATAAGGCTCGGAAAGCTTTCTTTGCTGCTGTTAATAATCTGGCCGATAAGACTGGTGTTGATAGTGAGTTTGCACAGGAAAAAGCCAAGGCGATTGTTTATCATGCGTACAGCGTTAAATCTTTGAGTGAATTAAACGAACAACAGTGGGATCTGCTGTATAAAAAACTTGATGAGCTAATTGTCGGTACAGAGCGAGTTATTGAAAGGTCAATTGCACCTCCGCCCGATACAGAGCAAGGCAGTATGTTCTCAGATAACTCGGAATTACAAGACGTTCCAGAAATTCCGTTACCTCCAAAGCATTAATATGTACGTAATGCATAACCACCCTCGGCGGCCACAACCGCCGGGGATAAATTATACCAAATCTATAGCCCGGTGGAGTTCCGAGTTCCGTCAGTCAAAAGGACTGTTTTTTATGCCAATAAAATTTTCCATTATATTCCTATGGGTGGAGGATAAGGATATGAGTAAAAGTACAAAACCTAACTCTTCTGACAAAGAAACAATCCTTTCGAAACGTGGTGGTTATTACCTTTTTGAATGCCCTGTATGTAAAAATGTTGTACTTAGAACCAAGAGCGTCGGAAAGGCCGCTAAATATTGCAGTAGAGACTGTTATAACAGTGCAAGGACTGGCGTTAAGAGAGGCAAGCAAAAAAGAGTGGTAATTAGGAATGGTTATATTTATGTGCACAAGCCAGACCATCCAAGGGCGATATTAGGCACATATGTGTCTGAGCATAGGCTGGTGGCCGAAAAAATATTAGGCAGATATTTACTTGATGATGAAGTTGTTCATCATATAAACGGCAATAAAGCGGACAATAGGCCGGAGAATCTTCAAGTTATGACTATGACTGAACATATAAAATTGCATAAAAGAAAATAAAAATAGTTTTTTGGGGAGACGGGAGTGATCAAGATGTCTGATAAAAAAATTGATTATATGAGCGAATTAGAATCGGTAACCAAGTGCTTATTTTGTAAAGTTCCGGGCGAAGAGATCGGCCGTGACGGTATCTTTGTAAATTACACTTGCCCTAAATGTAAGGCAACATGGCAGATAATTCGAATCCCTGCCAGGGTAGCGTAAGGAGAGTGAATTTGATGCATGAGTTAAACCTTTTGATTGCGATAAATAAGGAGCGGCTAGAGGATCTAGCTGAACAGTATGGACGGACGCATCCTCGGGTGCTAAGGCAGAATCGCAAGTTGGACAAACTTATCGTGCAGTGGCATAAGCTGCAGAAAATGTTGGTGGCGGCATGAGGGAGCGGGATTTGAAAGCTGACCTAGATAAGTACCATAAATTATGTGCTCAGCCAGTACCTAAAGCAACGCTTGAACTGTCAGGATTTGCATTGGAGGTTATACCTTACTATATCAAGCGTGTGCAGGAGTTGGAAGCCAAATACCAAACTCTGTTAGACCTCCAGCACGGTCGGAACTGGGATGACGATGAGGCAGAGAGAAAACTTCGGATGCTATCAGAACAGTACAGGGAACTCGAACACAAAAACCGTCTCCTTAACCATGCACTATACGTCGCTAACGACACGAACGATTATTACACCTATCATCCCAGTGAGGAAAATAACCTTGGCACATTAGCCAGTGATAGGCCGGTAAGGATATCCTCCACATGGTTAATGGAGCTGCTGGAAGAAGCCAAAGAAGAGGGGCGGAAAGAACTACAGGCCGAAGTTGACCGCCTAACCGCCCTCAATGCCCATACCGTGGACGAGCTTAACAAGACGGAGGCTAATCTTGAATCCAAGAGGCAGGATTATCGGACATTGCGTGCAGAGGCGGTATACCTTCGGGTTGCTCTTAGAGAGGCTATGGCATATCTACCAGGCGCAATAGGCACCTCTGATATGGGACGATGCCAAAAGTGCGGGGCTATGACCACCAGCGGCTCAATTAGGTACTGCAAGAAGTGCATTTGGGAAGTCGCAAAGGGAGCTCTCTCCACTGACGCCGGGAAAGATTTGCTGGAACGGTTAAGGAAACTTGAGGCAGTGGCGGAGGCTGCAAAATTAGTGCTAACCCGCGCGGATGGTTTAGAACATTACTTTGCGGAGTTGGACAATGCCCTGGCCGCCATGGACGGTGACAGCCAATGAAAACTATAACCCTGTGGCAGCCATGGGCAAGCCTTGTGGCGATCGGAGCCAAGAAGATAGAGACTAGGTCATGGGCTACTAAGCACCGAGGGCCTTTGGCGATACATGCGGCCAAAAAAGTTGATACTAACGTATGTGTTAAGCGTGAATTTGTTATTCCCCTAAACGAACATGGCATGGTAATGATAAAGGATTTGCCTGTTGGTGCTGTAATAGCAACCTGTAATCTAGTTGATTGTGTAGAAATAGAGTCGGCGAGCCTTCTGCGAAGAGTTGCCCGATTAAAAAATGGGGTTGAAATAAGCGGTAACGAGTTCGTAGTTGGGTTTTATGCTCCTGGCAGATACGCCTGGATTCTGGAGGATGTAAAGCAACTGGACAAGCCGGTACCTGCTGTTGGTAAACAGAGGTTGTGGGAGTGGGACGGGAGGTTGTTGTAATGGCTAACACAAAAATAGAGTGGGCCGAGGCAGTATGGAACCCAATCACAGGCTGCAGTAAAATCTCCCCCGGTTGTGCTAACTGCTATGCAGAGCGGATGTCAAAGCGTCTGGTTGGCAGGTGCGGATATCCGGCAGATGAACCTTTTAAGGTTACTGTTCACCCAGACAAATTTGTAGAACCCTTAAGATGGCGAAAGCCAAAACGAGTATTTGTTTGTTCAATGGGTGACTTGTTTCACCCAGATGTAAAAGATGAATGGATATTAGCTTCATTAGTGGCAATGGGACTTACTTACGAACATACTGGGAAAATGAAAGAAGTATCACCAGGACATCACACTGGGATATATAAACCAAAACACACCTTTATGATACTCACAAAGAGACCTGAACGGATGAAGGAGTTTTTTAATCGTCTTTACTCAAAAAGCTCTGATAAAGAATGGGAAAATAAGGCCCATAATTTTGCAACACAATTGGCTTCTGGTATTGGATCTCCTTTCCCTATGAATGCAATATTTGGATTTTATAAATGGCTTGAAGATGGTTTTCCTGGTCTTTGGTTAGGGGTAACTGCAGAAAACCAAGAGCAGGCCGATAAGCGTATTCCTATCCTGTTGGAAATACCGGCGGCAGTGAGATTTGTTAGTGTGGAGCCAATGCTAGGGCCAGTGGATTTAACCAGCCTCTCATTAGGATCCAACCGTTACGGTTTAGACTTTAAACTTAACTCATTAACGAGCTGGGAAACTGGTTACAACGACAAAGGAAATCAACGGATTAACCGTAATGATGAATTTGAAAGCCTGGACTGGGTTATTTGTGGCGGTGAGACAGGTCCTGGAGCAAGACCCATGCACCCGGATTGGGTGCGCAGCCTGCGTGATCAGTGTCAGGGGGCCGGAATGCCTTTCTTTTTTAAGCAGTGGGGAGACTGGATACACACAAGCCTTGAAGAATCTCAACCTTTTATTGATGTAGAAAAAGAGTATGATGATAGCGATTATTTTATCCGTGTCGGCAAAAAGAAAGCCGGCCGCATACTAGATGGCCGGACATGGGAGGAGTTTCCGGAGGTGATGCCATGAGATCAATAATAAGCCAACTATCCGATATTTCCACTAAACTCCACAAGGCTGGCGCGGACAATACGGAATTAGATAAATTCATTGAAGGCTTCTATGACTACGAGAAAACCAAAGATGGCTGCCGATGCCAACTCAAAGAGCGCGGCATATGCTTGCACCTTATGAACGAGGATGCAGATTGTTACGACAACTTCGATGACTGTTATATCAAAAAATCTGGACTTTACTACTGCGGTGAAATTTGTGAAGTAGTTGACCAGGAAGGATGCGAGGATTGCAACGATAATCAAGATTGTGGTTGCTGTGAGTATGTCCAAAATGGATCTGCACCTTATAACTGTCAAGTTTGTGCGCGTATCCAAATTGACATTGAGGGAATTGGCCATTACTGCGTTACCCCCGATACCAGCCCGGAGGAAATTGAGCGGATTAAGCGGGAGGCTAAGGAGAACCCAGGTGATTTCTTTAGTTGTTACTAAAGGTGGTGGTCCTAATGTATAGTCACCCATTATGCGCCATAGATATGCCCAGCAGAAAGGAACGGCCATCGTTCATTCCTCCGCCAGGAGTGTGTATGAATTATCCAAGGAGAGAGAATGAGTGTGAAGGGTGCGGGTATTGGGAGGATTGCACTAACCATAAACGAAACCCCCACCAATTTGGGGGCATCAGATCGGGGGTTAGATGATGGCAGCAAATGGGTTATCCCCAAGAAACTAATTATTGCCCTAAATGCGGATCGTCGAATATCAAGTCAAGGGATATGTGGCATCAGGACGGTCTACTGGTTTGTAAAGAGTGCGGATGCTGCTGTTATGTGATCGAGGCAGAGGACGGGGATTAGTTTACAATCTTGGAAGGAGAAGCGATATGCGTCTAATCGAAAAGTTAATGCAGTTAAACGGCAAAACAGAGGAACAGTCTTGGTACGATTGTCCTTTTAACTACGAGCAAATAAAAGTTGATTCTTTTGTAGCTTATTGCGACGAAGGTGGTAGTGGTTGCGAATGGTGTCACAATCAGGAGATTGACGATTAGTTCGCATGTCAATCATATCAATAACCAACTAAATAAGGAGGTATTAAATTGAGTAAGAAAAAGTCTCAATTTAGCCCAATGGCGAAAAAACCGAAAGGCAAGTAGCCAGCACCGACACGGGTGGGTACGTGATGCCATAAGGCATTGTGTGCCCATTTTTTGTTTTAAGCGAGGTGATCTAGTGAGGATAGCACCAGTGTTAAAGTATCCCGGAGCAAAGTGGTCACTGGCAGATTGGATAGTGGGTCATTTACCAAAACATATTACCTATTTGGAGCCGTTCTTCGGATCCGGAGCGATATTTTTCAACAAGCACCCATCGAAGGTTGAGACCATAAATGACTTGGATAGCAATGTTACAAACCTATTTCAAGTTATTAGGGATCACCCGGAGGAATTGGCTAGGACCATTGAATTTACACCTTGGTCAAGGGAAGAGTATGACATCCTACTACTGCCGGCCGGAGATACAGAAATTATCCCAAGGACCGGGGATATGGTAGAGGATGCAAGGCGGTTCTTGGTTCGCTGCTGGCAAGCTTTCGGTTCTAAAACCAGTGATAAGGTTGGTTGGAAAAACGAGGTCCAAGGTAAGCAGGGTAAGAATGCGGTAAGAATTTGGAATCAACTCCCACAGCGGATTTTGAAGGTGACCGACAGATTAAAAACGGTACAGATCGAGAACCGTCCAGCGTTAGAGGTTATTGAAAGGCATAGATACCCTGGGGTACTGATATATGCCGACCCCCCCTATCCGATATCGACTAGGCACGGGAGGATTTACAAGCACGAAATGACTGACCAAGACCACATAGAGTTGCTTGATGCTTTAGATCAGCACCCAGGATCTGTGCTGCTTAGTGGCTATGCCTGTACCTTGTACGACGACCGTCTGAAACATTGGGGCAGGAGAACAGCAAAGGCACTGGCAGAGGGCGGCCGGGCGAGGGAGGAAGTATTATGGTTGAATCCCAAGGCGGCGGAGGAAATGTTGAGTTTGAGGTTGTTTTAGGGGGTGGTAGTGATGGCTAAACGTAAAGCTATTTCAAATAAAGTGCGGTTTGAGGTATTCAAAAGGGATTCTTTTAAGTGTCAATATTGTGGGGCATCCGCACCAGATGTACTATTGCAGGTTGATCATATAAAACCTGTCAAAGAAGGTGGAACTAACGACCTTTCAAACCTTATAACATCTTGCTTTACCTGCAATAGCGGCAAAGGTGCTAGGGCGCTAAGCGATAAATCCGAGGTTGAAAAACAACGAAAGCAACTAGAGGAGCTAAATGAACGCCGGGAACAACTTAAGATGATGATGCACTGGCGGGAAGAATTACTGAAGCTTGAGGATGAAAAGGTTAATTACATCAAAGAAAGATTTGAGCAATTAGCTAGTTGTACAATCACGGAATTTGGAGCCAAGTCATTAGCAAAGATTATTAAGAAATATCCTATAAACGTAGTATTAGATGCTGTTGAAGTTTCCGCATCTCAATACCTTAGGCAAGATCCTAAGGGTGGATATACCACCGAATCAAGAAATAAGGCATTCGATTATATTAGTAGGATTTGCGCTATTAAACTAAGGGAACAACAAAACCCTGATTTGGGCGAACTTTATTATATACGCGGGATTCTGCGCAATAGACTGCATTACGTAGATGATCGCAAATCTATTCAATGGTTAAAAGAAGCATATCAATTAGGCAAAACTATCGAGGAATTAAAAGATATTGCTCTTAGCGTTAACAACTGGACTGAATTTAGAGAAATAATGGAACAGATTGTTCGTTATTAGTGATCGGGGGTTAGGGAATGGCTAGGGCTAGGAATATAAAACCAGGATTCTTTCTAAATGATGAATTGGCAGAGATAGAACCACTAGGGAGGATTTTATTTGCAGGGTTATGGACTATTGCTGACAGGGAAGGACGTATGGAGGACAGGCCTAAAAAGATAAAGGCATCTGTTCTTCCTTATGATAACTGCGATATTGATAACCTTCTTAACCAACTAGCAAACAAAGGCTTTATTTTTCGTTATGAGGTAGACGGGTGTAAATACATTCAAATTATCAATTTTAGCAAGCACCAGAACCCTCATAAAAATGAAGCTCCTAGTTCTATTCCTGCACCATACTTGCACAGTACAAGTACAGTACAAGTACAGGAGGAGAACACAACTAATCCTGCTGATTCCCTTAACCTGATTCCTGATTCCCTTAACCCTATAAATATTGATAATGATGATGATAACGCGCGTGCGCGCGAAGCTCAACTTGAAGAAGCCCAACGGCAAATTGTAAACACCTACAATCAAGAAATGGGTAGGCTTATCTCCCAAAATGAAGCTGAACAGTTAACATCCTTCCTTGACGATGGAATGGATGCGGAAGTGGTATGCGAGGCAGTTAAAAGAACCCGCCTTAATGGCAAAACCAGTGTTAAATATGCCATTACCATACTCCGCAATTGGAGAGACGAAGGCGTTATCAACATGGTTGGTGTGGAACGTGCAGATATAGAATTTGAAAAGCGCAAACAACAAAAAGGTAATAAAACATCAATCCGAAGCCCCGATAAGCGAATGCCGCGTGGCTTTGCTGGATTGCTTGAACTGAAAAAGGAGGCCAATGGGCATGAATCTTGAACAGGCAATAAACCTTGTAGGCTTAGCATTAGCCAATTTCCCCAACATGCAGGAAAGGGATATGGCCCCAACCGCTGTGTTATGGGAGAAACTTTTATCGGATATTCCTTACCATGTAGCTGAAAAGGCATTGGTGAAGGTGCTGGCCACTGCCAAGTTTTTTCCTGCAGTTGCCGAAATTCGGGAAGCAGCAATACAACTAACACAGCCAGTAGTACCAACCGCATTGGAAGCCTGGGGAGAGGTAACAAGAGCTATGAGACTGTATGGTTATTACCGACCAGAGGAAGCACTTGCTTCACTATCCCCTATTACAGCAGAGGTCGTAAGACGCTTTGGGTGGCGTGATATGTGTGCATGCGAGGAACCGGAGGTATTGCGAGGACAGTTCCGCATGGCTTACGAACAGTATGCCGGGAGACAGCGGGAAATGGCCGTGCTACCCAGCGGTATTCGTGAACTAATTGGCGGATTGGCAGACAAACTAACCTTGGGTGGTGGTGAAGATGTGCCAAATGTGCAAAGGTAAGGGATATGTTCGGGAGATACTTACCGTCAATAACAGGAGGTACCAAGTATTCTCTAGGTGTAAATGCGAAGCGGGTGCCAAGTATAATGGGCTACCTGAGTTCAGAGGGGAATATGCGCCGAATCATGATCCAGATGGCAAGGTCGTAGAATTCCCCAGAAAACGCTAGCCTTAGCTCATGAAGAGAGGGTGGACCTATGATTGATTTACTAGCCGCCGCAACGGTGCTGTATCTACTGGTACTGGCAGGGTTGGCGGTGAGAAAGGGGCGGGTGAAGTGACGGAACCCGTGAAAGTGTACCTATCCCACGGTGGTGGGGTTAACTCCTGGGCCTTATACCTCTGGTTAATCGAGCAGGGCCAGGTGCCAGGCGTAGACTTTGAGCGTCCGTATATAGGTTAGTGAACATCCCATTCAGGAGGTAAATTGTGCACCCAATAAGTGATTTTTGTAGAGAGTATTGCCCATTTAGCGGCAAGGATGGCTGGCGAGATTGTCACTGCATAGACGATAAATCTAAGTGTCCCGTTGACTACTTTGTAGTGTGGTTGGCAGGTCGCTAAACACACTACAAAAAGCCCCACCGCATGGGCAGAGCTGAGATTTGGACGATTTCAGTATATCATAATCGTGGGGGTGGGGGAAGATGGGGAATCCTAATCTGAAAGAAGCAGCAAAAATAGCAGAGAAGCAGGTAACCAAGGCGGCCAGGGAAAGTGCGGAGAAGGTAAGAGAGAGAAATGAAAAGGGAATGGTGCCTCTGTTACATGCTGATAGCGCATCGTTTTGGGCTTGGTGGGGAAGGACAAGCCCGCCGAATAATCACATTAAGGAAGTACTTCCGCCAGGTCCGCCGACTATGAAGGGCGGGAGCAAGAACAGGAACAAGAAATCACCAAAAGGGAACAAGGCTTACGTGGACCCGTGGAAAGCTATTTAATCCTTAATCATAACATAGTTAGTTGACAAATGGATATATTTACTATATCATTAGTGGTGGAGGACGGACCCTAAAATCCGCCCTCCTATTTTTTATGCCATAATTAATAAAGCCGCCAGCCGATGGCGGTTTTTGTTTTATGCTTAGTAGGCTAGTGAGGGGAGCCTATAATCCCCCGTACAAAAACAGGCCCTGCCAAACCGAAGCCTTATGTGCTACGTAGGAGACCGATGTAGGAATGGTGGGGCTTTATTTTGGTAATCTTGATAATACTAAAGAAAAGAACAGAAAGGTTGATATTAGTGGCAAATAAATTGTCTGATTACACAACCGCAGAGCTAGTTAGGGAATTACAAAAAAGAGAGGCTGTCGAAAAAATCGATGTTCAGCCCCATGAGGAGTATATAATTACAGCTAATGGCCATCAAGTCAAAGGCACAGGACCATCCATCATGCTTACTGTGACTGATTAGCCGATTTTTCTATATGGGTATACGTTTTTAATAAGACGGTGGAAATACTGTCCGTGAGAACTAGCGGACATAAGACCTTGATAGATTGTAGCAGGCACGTCGGAATACTGATACAGGCCACCGGAATGGAATTTAATTACTAAAGTGTTAGTGGTAGTATCATAACCAATGGATGAAATATTACTTGAGGTAACTGGAAACATCTGCAATAGAAACACCTCCTTTCGCGGAATAGTCGCATTCAATGACAAGCTTCCACAACGAAGGGGGTTTTCCTTTATCTAACATTGTCGGTATATAGTGGAATTTTGGAGAAGGGAATTCCTCCTTGCCTACCGAAAGGTGTTGGTGAGGAGGTGATCATGTGGCAGAAGAATCTAATGCAACACCTATACAAAGAAATGCGTTCGACGTAGCTATGGAGTTAACCATGTTATCGCTTAGGGTCACAAAGATAAGCAATGAAAGCGACATTCATGAGAGGTTTTTAAAGTATTACTCAATAGTAAGGACTGTAGAAACAGTTAATTTTACAGAACTTGAAAGATATCTACCTGAAGAAATGAAAGAAATAATTCAGCGATATAAATAGATTCATCTTAGAGCCTCCGGGCTCTTTTTCTATGCCCTTCGCGGCATTGCAACCGACAACAGACGGAAGAAGGTGACACCACCATGGACATTAGAAGAATTTCAATATTGAAAATCAACCCTGCCCTATACAACCCACGTAAAGATCTGCAACCAGGTGACCTAGAATATGAAAAACTCCGCCGATCCATCGAGGAATTTGGATATATTGAGCCTCTGGTATGGAACGAACGTACCGGCAACCTAGTTGGTGGTCACCAGAGGTTTAAGATACTGGTATCCCGGGGAGACAATGAGTTCGATGTCTCTGTTGTCAATCTCGATGAACAGAAAGAGAAAGCCCTTAACATTGCACTAAATAAAATATCTGGTGACTGGGACAATGAAAAGCTGGTAAACGTCCTAAAAGAACTTGAATCTGCTGACTTTGACATTGAATTAACCGGCTTTGACACTGCTGAGATTAACGCTCTGCTAACAGAGTTTAACTGCGAAGCTAGCACCGAGGACCCGGACGACTTCGACTTTGAGTCCGAGGTTGAAAAGATAACCGACCCAATAACTAAACCGGGAGATACCTGGTTACTTGGCCGCCATCGGCTGCTTTGTGGGGATGCAACCAAGTTAGAGGATGTAGAAAAACTCATGGGTGGTCAACTGGCGGACATGGTTTTCACCGATCCGCCTTACAACGTAGATTACGAAGGTGGCACGGGTCTTAAAATCATGAATGACCAGATGGACAACGACAAATTTTATCGATTTTTAAGGGATGCCTTTGCAAATATGTTTGCCGCCACTAAGCCTGGCGGCTCTATTTATGTGTGCCATGCTGACAGCGAAGGTCTTAACTTCCGAATGGCTATAACTGCAGTTGGTTGGTTACAGAAGCAGTGCTTGATCTGGGTTAAGAACAGTCTAGTGATGGGCAGGCAGGATTACCACTGGCGGCACGAACCAATTCTTTACGGTTGGAAGCCTGGGGCAGCCCATAAGTGGTACGGTGGTCGGAAGCAGACTACTGTGCTTGAGAATGCCCCAGGGATAACCGCCAAACAGGAGCATGACGGTGTTGTGTTAACCTTTAGTGATGGGATAAAGGATTTAGTTATTAAAGTACCATCATTTGAGGTGTTGTATGATGGTGATGACGGGGAAACGACCATCTGGCAGTTTGATAAGCCACTTAAAAACGCTGATCACCCAACAATGAAACCTATAGGAATACCAGCCAGGGCAATTCGCAACTCGAGTAAGAGCGGCGAGATTGTCCTTGATTTATTTCTGGGCAGCGGGTCCACTTTGATTGCTGCGGAGCAAACAGGCCGTGCTTGTTATGGCCTTGAATTAGATCCCTTATATTGTGATGTCATAGTCAAAAGATGGGAAGAGTTTACCGGCCAAAAGGCCGTTAGACAATAAAAGAGGAAGGTGCTGGTAACACCCTCCTCCAAGAATTGCCGGGGCACCCCCGGCGCGAGATAGTGGGATAACCGTGGCCACGGATTTTTGAGAGACCACTATCTCGTTTCCATTTTAACGGAAAGTGGGGGTGCTTACAATGGTGGAAACAAACAAATGTTCTATAAACGATAAAGAAATGCTATTGATTCAACATGAACTTAAGGTTATTGAGGGTATTTTTGAATCTAAAGAAAAGTACAGGAAGATCATACAAGCTGGTATAGCTAGATGGGTTAAGGATTTTCAAGCTGGCAGAATAAAAATCGAAACAGTAGACGACTTAAAGAAACTCATAGAAATCGATCTGGAATTACAAAAAGATGATATTTAGTAAATTTAAATCTCGACAGTAAAGAAGGTGAGGTGGTGGCCAGGCCGTCAAAACACAACTGGCGTAACTTATTCCTTGAATACAACAAGGGTCGATATAAAAGCGTAGCGGAGTTTGCCCGGGCCAAAGGTCTTAACCCTGTGGCTGTCCGGCGAGAGTTCAAGAAGTTCGAAACAGCCCCAGAAGAGGAGCCAAAAACAGAACAAAACGAAACAAAACAACGCAACAAAACAGAACAAAATAAGCAGACTGTGAAACAAAAGGATCACCCATGGGAAGCCCTTCGTAAACAATTCATAGACTGGCCAGAAGAAAGAGTGCAGGCTTACCTACAGCAGATTGAGTCTCGCTTAGAGGAGCTAAAAGAAATCCCCTTCGAGGAAATGAGCCAGTCGGAAGTGAAGGAGCTTGGCAAGCTACGACGAGAACGGCGGGCAATCCTGAGTAAACCGGACCCGAGCAAGATTTGTAAGGCCGTGAGGAACGGGAAGAAGTGCAACAACCCTGTGGAGTTAGGGAAAGAAGTGTGCTGGAACCATGGGGGAGCTCCCGGAAGCGGGCCTCCTCTTGGCAGTAAAAACGGTTTAAAGACTGGCGAACATGAAGCTATTTGGTTAGATGCATTGGAAGAGGATGAACAGGAACTTGTAAATAGAGTTGCCCTCGACCCGGTTAAACAGGTGGACCAGTCAATTCAGCTTTATGAATTCCGAGAGCGCAGAATGTTGCAGCGCATCCAAAGACTAATGAAGGGGCTGACCGAAAGTCAACGTCGGGTGTTGCAAGAGCGGAGAACTGTTAAGGAACCCATTACGGTCTATGATGAAAAGACGGGTCAAGAAAAGGTTATTACTATGCCACGTAGTGATTTGGTAGTAACTGAGATAGAGGAAACAGAATACCGGGCTATTGATGATATCTTAAATCTTGAAGAGGCTCTAACGCGGGTGCAAGATAAGAAGATTAAGGCTATTGACCTTAAGCATAGGTTAATTAAGAGCGGTGCAGGGAGCGAGGAGTATCGATTAGGTATAGAAAAGATGAAGGCCGAAATCACTAAGATTACTGGTGATGATGGCCCCACCGAAGATGACGGCTTTATGGATGCCGTAGAGGGCAAAGTTGAAGAGGTGTGGGACGATGAAGAAGCATAAGATCGCACCATTCAAATGGAAGCCTCTCTCTAAAAAACAACTTAAAGTGCTGACATGGTGGATGGATAAATCGCCCCACCATGATAAAGATGCCATTATCTGTGATGGGTCTGTCCGGGCCGGGAAAACCGTTATCATGAGTTTTTCCTATGTCATGTGGGCAATGTCGATTTTTGACGGCGAAAGTCTAGGCATGGCAGGCAAAACCATTGGTGCCCTACGTCGAAATGTTATTCAGCCGTTAAAGCGTATCTTAAAAGGCAGAGGTTATAAGGTAAAAGATCATCGAGCAGATAACTTCCTAACCATAACCTATCAGGGCAAAACTAATACCTTTTACCTTTTCGGCGGCAAAGATGAAAGTTCCCAGGATCTAATCCAGGGCATCACCCTGGCAGGAATGTTTTTCGATGAAGTAGCCCTGATGCCCGAATCTTTTGTTAACCAGGCTACGGCCCGTTGCTCTGTCGAGGGGTCAAAATATTGGTTTAACTGTAACCCAGCAGGACCATATCATTGGTTTAATCTAGAGTGGTTAAAGAAACTTAAAGAAAAGAATGCTCTGCATATTCACTTTACTATGAAGGACAATTTAAGTCTTTCGCCAAAGGTAAGGGAACGTTATGAGCGAATGTACTCAGGAGTTTTCTTTAAAAGATATATTCTTGGGTTGTGGGTGCTTGCTGAAGGTATTATTTATGATATGTTCGATGAGGCATTTCATAAGGTGCCTGTCGCAGATCGTAAATACACTGAGTTTTATGTTTCCTGCGATTATGGCACCCAGAACCCGACAACATTTGGCTTATGGGGAAAATCAGCCGGTAAATGGTACAAGACCAAAGAATATTATTACTCTGGCCGGGAGCGGGAAAGACAGAAGACTGACGAAGAGTTCTATCAGGAGCTTGAGAAGTTCATAGGAGATATAAGCGTCAAGGCAGTGATCGTAGACCCGAGCGCTGCTTCTTTTATTGCCACAATTAAGAAGCACGGCAAGTTCAGGGTCAAAAATGCCAAGAATGATGTAATCGAGGGTATACGGAACATGGCTACAGCGTTGGGGGATGGACTAATCTATTACAACGACTGTTGCATCAATACATTTCGAGAATTTTTCTCCTACATCTGGGACGAAAAGGTAGCTGAACGCGGAGAAGATAAGCCAGTTAAACAGAATGACCACTGCATGGATGCGGACCGTTATTTTGTAAACACGATACTGTTCCGCAGACCAGGAGTTTATTTTGATTAGAGAAAAGAGGTGAGACAATGCCAATTATTACAGAGAATGAACGCATAGCAACCATTATCAAAGTAGGAGCCAATATGGCCATGAGTCTTGAACAGATTATCTCCCTCGAAATCAGCGAGTGGAAAACATCCAAGTGTAGGCAGGCTATGCTTAAAGGAGAAGATTATTATCGTAATAAGACGGATATTTTAACCAGAAATCGAACAGTCATTGGGGAAAGTGGATATAAAGAACCTATCAATAATCTGGCCGATAATCGGTTGGTCAACGGTTTTTTTCGAAAACTGGTAGACCAGAAGGTCGGATACCTGTTGTCCAAGCCCATGAGCATACAGACAAATAAGAAAGAGTACCAAAAGCTATTGTTATCGTATTTCGGAAAAGGCAATCTTCGTATGTTCCAGAGCATAGGGAAGGAGGCCATTAAAAAAGGAATTGCCTGGCTACATGTTTATTACAATGATGCAGGGCAATTATCCTTTATGCGGATACCTTCCGAGCAGATTATCCCCCTCTGGCGGGACGCAGCCCACACGGACCTTCAAGCCGTAATCCGTACATATGAGGTGGAAACCTACGAAGGTACTCGACGGGTAACGGTGACCAAGGTCGAATGGTGGGATACCAACGGGGTCAAACGTTATGTACTGCAAGCCGGAGGGCAATATGGGCTAATTCCGGACGTGGAAGCTGGCGATGAAGGATCTCATTTTAAAGTTGTGAAGCCTGGGAAGGGAGATATGACAGAAACGGGCGTCAACTGGGAGCAGGTCCCCTTCATTGCATTCAAGTACAACGAAGAAGAGCAAGGACTGCTGGACCTCATTAAATCATTGATAGATGATTATGACGCTAGGAAAAGTGAGAATGCCAACAACCTGGAGGATCTACCGAACAGTATTTATAAAGTCAAGGAATTCGATGGAACGAAAGGCGATGAATTCAGGAAAAATATCGCTGTATACCGAGTGGTATTTGTGACCGGGGATGGCGATGTTGATACCATTAACTTAGAAATCGATACCGAAGCATATAAGACTCATATGGAAATGAACAGGAAAGACATCTTTGAATTTGGTCGAGGAGTAGATAACGAAAGCGACAAGCTAGGGAATAGTCCTTCCGGTATAGCCCTCAAGTTTCTGTATGCTGATTTGGATATGGATGCTAATATTATCGAAACCGAGTTCCAAGCCAGTCTAGAGCAACTGAGATGGTTTATTGATGTCCATATTACAAATACCATTGGGGCTGATTATTCTGAGGAGACGGTTGACTTTATCTTTAACAGGGACATTTTGATTAACGAAACCGAGGCCATTACAAGTGTCAAGAATAGCGTGGGGATTATCTCAGATGAGACGATTGTGGCCAATCACCCATGGGTTACGGACGTTCAAGACGAATTAGACCGTATAAAGAAACAACAAGAGGAAAACATGGGGGAACCTAAACCATACCCATTCACAGAGCGTGGCGCGGGTGATGACGAATGAAGTCGGCAGAATACTGGCAAAAGAGAGCGGAGCAAGTAGCTAGCAGGCAATACCATAAGGCAGACCGATACGTTGCCGATCTTGGGCGGGAATATGAGAAAGCTATATTGTCCATCCAACGGGACATCGAAGTATTTTATCAGAGGTTTGCTGATGAAAACGGCATTGTAGACATGGCCGAAGCCCGGAAGCTCTTAACCTCTGGTCAACTAAAAGAATTTCGTATGACCTTGGAAGAGTTTATCACAAAGGCCAAAGGTAATGCCAACGGTAAATGGACCAGCCAACTAAACAACGTCTACTACAGGACCCGGATAAGTCGCTTGGAGGCGTTACAGACACAGATAAGGCAACAGGTGGAGATGCTTTCCGCTGGCCACAAGGAAAACACGCGGGCTGTTTTGTCTGATGTTTACGAGGACACCTACTATCGAACAATCTACGAGGCACATAAAGGTATAGGGCTTGGTGTTTCCTTCGCTTATGTGCATCCCGAAGCGATTGCAGGTATACTGTCTCAATCGTGGATGGGCGCAAATTACAGTCAAAGGATTTGGAATGACCGAGAAAAACTGATAAGGGAAATCGAAACCAATCTAGCACAAGCATTTATCCGTGGTGATAGCATTGACAGAACAGCACAGGTCTTGGCGAAGCGCATGGATGTGTCTTACTCTAATGCTGTCCGGTTAGTGCAGACGGAAACCAGCCATATCGCTGGGGAAGCCACAGCAGCAGGTTATAAAGAGAGTGGCGTTGTTCAAAAATATCAGTTTTTGGCTACTATGGACAATCGGACAAGTGCTATTTGTCAATCAATGGATGGCAAAGTTTTTGAATTAAGAGAAAAACAAGAAGGGGTCAATTACCCGCCACTCCATGTGCGTTGTCGCTCCACTACGGTACCCTACTTCGAAGATAATTCGGGAGAGCGCATTGCAAGAGATCCGGCTACAAGGAAAACCTATACCGTTCCAGGTGATATGACTTATAAGGAGTGGTATAATGAATATGTTCAGAAAACTAAGCCGCCAAAAACAAAGGCTGTAGCAGACTCATATCTACCGAAACAACTAGGGTTTAGAGATGATAATGGCCTTCAAAAATTTATACCGTCGAATACCCAAGTAACCAACGTGCACACCATTGCTGGTGAAGGTGTGAGCGTGGCACATCGGGCTGCAAAAAGACTA
This sequence comes from Desulfotomaculum sp. 1211_IL3151, assembly GCF_036763075.1. Lineage (NCBI taxonomy): Bacteria > Bacillati > Bacillota > Clostridia > Eubacteriales > Desulfotomaculaceae > Desulfotomaculum > Desulfotomaculum sp. 1211_IL3151. The sequence goes on from NZ_JBAIYV010000022.1 coordinate 65,691, forward strand.
TCGGAGCAATACGGGGGCAATGAAAAAGGTTGGAGCAAAAAAGCGGGAAAAGTTGAGTCTGATAAGTACTTATTTGATATACACTGGGTAGAACATCCAGACATAGGGCAGCGCAATTATAAAATAGCAAGTAAGAAGGTGAAAAAATGAGAACAGTGAAAGTTTGGAGCTATGAGGTTGAAGCCTACATCGAAAAAGAATCCATAGGACAGGTAAGATATGTGGGGGATAGCTTTGAGGATATAACATCAGATAAAATCTATGATGTGTTGTCCATAGAGGAGGAAATGCTAAGGGTGGTTGATGATGAGGAAATGGACTATTTGTACAGCCTTATCAACCCAGCACCCCTAGATATGTCGTCCGAGGGAGGAACTTGGAAGATTATTAAGGACGAGAAGGGAATATTGACTCAAAAGTTTAAAGAACTAAAGTTGCTATAAGGCATCTGCTGGATAAATCGGTAGATGCTTTTATTATTGCCGCCGTTTGGTATTGTGGGCGTAAAACACAAGACATCACCGGACACGACCGGGTAAAAAGTGAAGATGAAAGGACGATTAAACATGACTAAAGAAGAACTTATTGCCCTTGGATTAACCGATGAACTGGCCACTAAAGCTGCGGCCGCATCTGCGGAAGAACTTAAATCCTTCATTCCCAAAACCCGCTTCGATGAAGTCAATGAGGCGAAGAAGCAAGCTGAAAAAGATCGGGATACTGTAAGTGGCCAGTTGGAGGAGTTAAAAAAGACAGCCGGAGTCAGCGAGGATCTGAAAAAGCAGATTGAAACCCTTCAGGGCGAGAACAAGGCTGCAAAAGAGAAACATGAGGCTGATATGAAGGCACTCACCTTGACCAATGCTATTAAATTAGCTCTAACTGGCAAGGCTCATGACCCAGATATTGTCACCAATCTTTTGGACAAAGCAAAAATTGAATTAAACGAGGACGGCACTATCAAGTCCGGACTGGATGATCAAATCAAGGCGTTGCGTGAGAGCAAGGCTTTTTTGTTTGCTGACGAAAAGAAGGATGACAATGGATTCCAATTCAAAGGTTTTAGGCCAGCAGAAGGTAGCGACGATAAAGGCAAAGGCGGCGAAGGTGACAAGGAAGGGGCTTTTGGTAAGCGTCTGGCTGACTTTGCGAAGAGCAATGAAGGATTAGAGAAGGCCCGGCAATCCTATTTTGAATAAGAAGTGGAGGATAAAAAATTATGAGCAAATTTATAGTAACCAATTATGGAAATAAAAAAGAGATTCTCAAATTTCCGGATCATTATGTGGCATTGGCGGTAACGGTGGATGATACGGGGGTTACGGCGGTCGACGGAAAGAAAATTGTACCTGCGGGAACTATTGTGGGCAATGGCATCCTCACGGACGAAACCAAACTGGCCAAAAAGGCGGTCACCACGGGGGATGCCTCCAACGCAGAGGGGGTCCTGCTCAATGACGTGGATGTGACTTATGGACCGGCTCCAGGGGCCATGGTGATTCATGGTTTTATCAAGTTGTCCGCTCTGCCGGCGGTTCCAACAGATGAAGAAAAAGAGGCACTTAAACAGATTACATTCATTGCCTAAGCGACATCTAAGAAAGGATGATGACGAATGCCAACTATTTTTGATTTGGTGAATGCTAAAAATATCGCTACTTATTACCTGGCGAATCCATCGAATACGATTCCTTACCTGGGGGCGACCCTATTTCCTGCAAAGAAGCAACTGGGATTGGATCTAAGTTGGATTAAGGGCTCCCGTGGTCTGCCTGTATCCCTGCAGCCTTCGGCCTTCGATACTAAGGCAACCTTGCGGGACCGCATCGGGTTCCAAAGGATTGATACCGAAATGCCGTTTTTCCGTGAATCTATGCGAATCGGGGAAAAAGAACGGCAGGAGCTTAATAAAGTGGCTGCATCTCAGAACGAGGCGTTGATTATGCCTCTTATCAATGAAATTTACGATGATGTGGCAACCTTGGTCAACGGCGCCCAGGTGGTTCCGGAAAGAATGATCATGCAACTGCTGTCCTCTGGAAAAATCCAAATCATAGCCAATCGGCAAGCTCATGACTATGATTATCAGATGTCATCCGAACATAAGGAAACCTTGATTACTTCAGATGACAAATGGAGTAATGTAGAAGCAGATATTGTTGGCGACCTTAAGGCATGGCAGGACAAAGTCGAAGATGACACCGGGGTACGACCAACCAAAGCGATATGCACAAGGAAGACATGGAATTATGTCTTGCAAAATAAACCCATTCGATTGGACATGAATCCTTTGGGCGGACAGAATATCATCATGACGGATGCAATGATGAAGCAGTACTTACAGACTAAACTTGGTATTAGCATTGCGGTGTACAATAAAAAGTATGCTTTACAGGACGGGTCCACTCATTTATTCTATCCAGATGATCATATTACCCTGATTCCTGACGGGACCCTGGGAGGTACTTACTACGGGACAACACCTGAGGAAAGCGATCTAATGGCCGGAATTTCTAATGCAGAAGTTTCTATCGTCAATACCGGCGTGGCGATTACCACGATAAAAGAGCCCCACCCAGTAAACGTGGAAACGATCGTTAGCGAAATTGTGCTGCCGAGCTTTGAAACTATTGATACTATTTTTATTGCGAAGGTGAATTAGGGGGGAGAAATTTTTCCCTCCTATCTTTTTTGGAAAGGGTGAATAGTATGTCAGGAAAAAAACGAAGCCCAACGGAAATCGATAAACCAACGATGGAAGAGGTAAAATCAGAAGAAGTAGAGTCGGGATTGGAATTGCAAGCCCCAGAACCATGTGAGATTCAATGGATTATGAACGTTAAGCATCGGGGACAACGGTATAAGGCAGGTCAAACACTTCGAATTACGCCCGATGAAGCCAAGGAGCTAGCTGCTGCTAAGGTTGCTAGGTTGGTGGATTAAATGGTTACCATAACGGAGATTTGGCCTATCATCAAGGCGAGATTGAGCCTTCAAGATGATGCTTTACAGCCTCTCATTTCCTCTTACATCGAAGAGATAGAACAGAGAATACTCCATTATTGTGGCATTAAAGCGGTCCCTGCTGGACTCAAATTTACATGGGCATCTATGGTTATAGATGCAATCCGGATTGATTTACCACACATTGAAGAAATCTCTGACACGGTCGGTGGGACTGAGTCGGTGAAAATTGGAGATACACAAGTCTCCCCCTCAGCAAGAGGAAGCGAGGGAGGGGCATCGAACACATCAAAACCGATCATAGACAGGGTGGTTCTGAATTATCACATCGATCTTAACCGTTACCGAAAGTTGAGGTGGTAGCGTGGTTATTAACTATACCCGTCATCGGAGAGCCATAGAAAAACTATATGACTCACTGGCCACAATCAGTCGGTACAGGAAGGGCAAAAAACCTTCAGGCGAAACCGCACAGGTGCTACAACTCTTACACAAAGACATTCCCTGCCGTATATCTCAGAAAGCCCTGGGCAGCAACGGCCAGACCGAAGCACAGAATGAAATTCAATATGAAACTAAATTATTCCTGGCCCCGGAAGTTGAGATTTGCCAGGGCAATGCTATTGTGGTCACCAGGGCCGGGGTTGCACGGACCTACACAGCTGGGGAGCCGTTTTTGTATCCTACCCACCAAGAGGTCAGTCTGCAAAGAGTGGGTAAAGCGTAATGGCTGATCTAGGCAGTTTTGATTTTGATGAATTTAAGGAGCTAGCCAAGAGACTCCAGAAAGCCGTGGACGACCGGGTTGTCGACAAACTTATCCGTGAATTACTAATTGAACTGGCCTATCGGGCGGTTGCTAAAATCAAGATGCGTACCCCAGTTAATACCGGGGATTTACGTCGTAAATGGATGGTTGGTAACATCGAAAGGCAGGGTAACGGTTATTTCATTGAGATATTCAATAACCTTGAATATGCATCATTTATTGAAAAGGGTTTTCGTGCTCACTGGGTCCCAGGGGAGTGGGAAGGGAATATATTCAAATACATTCCGGGTGCTAAAACAGGAATGCAAGTTGGTAAAAAAGGTGGCTGGGTAGAAGGCCGATTTATGGTAGAGATATCTATGAAAGAGATCGAGCGAGAACTTCCTGTCTACCTTGAAAGGAAGCAAGAACAACTCTTACGAGAAATTCTAGGTTAGGGGGTGAGTGGTAATCGTAAACGATGTACGAGAGGCTGTCATTGCGGCTTTGAATCAGCATTTCCCGGACATAGAAATATACGGCGAAGAAATTAAGCAGGGCTTTGAAGAGCCTTGTTTTTTTGTGAAATTGTTTCCGGTGGCTCAGGACCGTGAATTTGGCCGTCGGTATAAACGTTACCACTCCTTTGACATCCATTATTTTGCTGCTACCAATGAAGATATGCACGTTATGGCTGAACGGCTATACGAACATATGGAGTATATCAAGGTATCTGGTGGTACGGCCCGGGGAAAGAAACTGCGCCATGAAATCGTGGACGGTGTGCTCCATTTCTTCGTTGATTATGACTTTCATATTATCCGTGAGAAACAACCGTATCCGAAAATGCAAGAACTTGAACAGGAGGGATATATAAAGCATGGCTAAAGAACCAAAGGTTAAAGAGCCTATCCCATACACTAAACAGCAATTTTTAGCCTCGAAAAGCTTCACACCACAGCAAAAAGACGTGTTGAACGCTGTACTGGAGGACGGCAAGCCATATACCAGGGAGGAAGTTACGCACATGGTGGAAGAGTTTGCCAAAAGGACGGTGGAATAAATGGCCGGTGGTACATGGACTACTCAAAACAAAGTTCGCCCAGGAGTGTACATTAACTTTGCCAGCGAACCAAAGCCCCTTGGATCAGTGGGAGACAGAGGGATTGTTACCCTGGCCCTGCCGTTACCCTGGGGGGCCTCAAAAGAAATTATTACAATACAAGCTGGGGAAAAATTGCAAGACATCTTAGGGTATGATATCACAGCCCCGGAATTGCTACTGATCCGGGAGGCATTGAAAAGGGCCAAAACACTGTTGCTGTATCGGCTTAATGTTGGGACCAAAGCCACAGCAACCCACACAGGATTGACCGTTACGGCCCTGCATGGTGGTGTTAGGGGCAATGACATTGCAATCATCATTCAGCAAAATATTGATGAAGAAACCAAGTTTGATGTAAGAACCCTGGTAAGTGGGGTAGATGTAGACCTGCAAACGGTTGCAAATATCGCAGGTCTCACGGCTAATGCATGGGTAAACTTCAGCGGGACTGGGTCATTAGAGGAAACCGCAGCCTTACCTCTGACTGGCGGTGCCAATGGCACAGTGACCAACCAGGATCACACGGATTACCTAGCCGCTGTGGAGGTTTATGAGTTTAATACCATGGGGCTAACCGTAACCGACCCAACGCTGAAATCCCTATACACATCTTTTGTAAAACGTTTACGGGAAGATGAGGGATATAAAATCCAATTAGTGGTTGAAAACTACCCAATCGCAGATTATGAGGGTGTTATATCTGTTAAAAACGGCGTGGTATTATCCGATAGTACCACACTTACAGCAGCGCAAGCAGTGGCTTGGGTGGCCGGGGCCACTGCGGGAGCTAATGTAAACGAATCTTTAACCTACCAAGCTTATGATGATGCCATCGATGCTTCGCCGAGGTATACCAACACACAAATAGTAGCTGCCTTAAAAGCCGGGGAGTTTGTTTTTACGCAAAACAACGGCCGCGCCCTGGTGGAGCAGGACATTAATACCCTGACCGGCTTCACCCCGGATAAAGGAAAACAGTTTGCCAAGAACAGAGTCATCCGGGTGTTGGATGGTATCAATAATGATTTTAAACGCATCTTTGAACATTTCTATGTCGGCAAGGTGGATAACAATGACGATGGCCGGAATCTATTAAAAAACGAGTGCAACTCCTACTTGGGTACATTGCAGGGGATAGCTGCCATTCAGAACTTCGATGCTCAAAATGATGTGGTGGTTTTGCCTGGTAATGAATCCGACAGCGTGTATATTGAGGTTAATGCACAGCCAGTGGATTCTGTTGAAAAAATCTACATGAAAGTGCAGGTGAGATAAGTGGGATTTTTCAAGGCTAATGATGCCATCTCGGGCCAGGAGGGTAGGGCCTATGCGACGATAAACGGCAACGTCGAAGAAATGTTCTATGTGAAAACCCTAGAGGCAACAGTTGAAAAGCAAAAGTCAGAAATGAGGGCCTTGGGCCGTCGCGGGACCCAGCATAAGGCTACTGGGTGGAAGGGCACGGGAACCATGACCATCTACTATGCCACAACCTTATTTCGCCAACTAATGTTGGACTATATTAAAACGGGCAAGGACATCTATTTTGACATTCAAATCGTAAACGAAGATCCAGGTTCTAGTATTGGCAGGCAAACTGTCGTGTTGAAAAACGTAAACCTTGACAGTGTTATCGTGGCCAAGGTGGATACTGAAAATGAGTTTTTGGATGAAGACATTGATTTCACCTTTGACGATATTGACATCTTGGATAGCTTCAGTGCCCCGGTGTTGGGCTAATAAGATTTAGGAGGCATCAGCAATGAGTGATTTAAGCGTATTCTTTGCCCAGAACAATCTGGCAGATATTACGGAGGAATTTATTGTATCCGAGCGATTCAAGGACAAAGCTGGTCAGCCGGTGCCTTGGAAAATCCGCAGCATGACCGAGGCTGAAAACGAGGCCATTCGCAAGTCAGCCACCAAGCGGATAAAGGTTAAGAACAGTGGCTATACCACCGAGATAGACTCCGAGGAATATATTGCCAGGCTTGCTGTCTCCAGTGTGGTTTTTCCGAACCTAAAGGATGCGGCCTTGCAGGAGTCTTACCAAGTAAAAGGGGCAGATGCGCTCTTGCGTAAGATGCTGTTACCTGGGGAATATGCGGCACTGATTCAAAAGGTACAAGAACTGAACGGCTTTGATAAGGACGTCAGTGAACTGATTGAAGAGGTAAAAAACTAATCCAGGAGGGTGATGGTGAGGCGAATTATGCTTACTATGCCCTCCATGAACTTCATATCCTGCCACATGATTTTGCGAGCATGTCGCGACGTGAAAAGGCTGCGATTATGGCCATGATCGATGTGCGTGTAGAGAAGGAGAAACGGGAACAGAAGGGTCGTAGGAAAAGAAGGTGATTAATTGGCTACTGTATCAACAGCCCTTAAGTTGTTTGATCAATTTTCCCAGCCGCTGCAGCAAGTAGTAAACCAAGTTAATTCTGCGGTAAGTGCAATGGGGCGTCTTCATAGTGCTTTGCAAGTACCTGTGCCGCCCCCAGTCACACTAACCGTAGATATGGCGGGGGCTATGCAAGAAGTGGAAAGATTTAAGGCGCAAGTCCGAAGCACCGGGAGCAGTGCTATCCAGGTTGTGATTGATTCCCAAGATATAACCCAAAAGATTACACAGATTCAGAACCAAATACGCTCTGGGCTAACCGATACAGCCATACGGGTAACCTTTGACACCGCAGCGGCCCTGCAAGCAGCGACAAGGATTAAAGGGCGTATCGAGTCATTGCTCACTTTGGCACCAATAAACGTTCGTTTAAACTTAAACGCAGCATCTCTTCGGACACAGATAAACTCAGCCTTGCGCGGTTTAGGGGCATCGGGAATAACTGTTCAAGTAAGGTTGGATGCAGCAAATGTACTAAGACAGGCGAGTGCTCTTAGGGCGCAAATCGTTTCCCGAATTGGCACAATTACGGCCCAGCTAAATTTGACGCTCCCTGATAGCCTAACCAACCTACTAACCGGGCTGCAGCGATTGGTAACACAACTAATTGCGGCAATCGAAAGGTTACGATTACCGCCAGGAGGCGGTGGAGGTGGTGGAGGCGGCAGCGGTGGAGGGACTGCTGGCTGGTTAAGCAATCTTAAAGGCATTGCAGCAGCATACCTGTCCATTGCCGGTGCCCAGAAGCTGCTTAGTGCTACCATTGGCGGTGCCATGGAACAGCAAAAGATGATGGACATGTTCATTGCCCGTACTGGTGATGCACAGATCGGGACGGCCATGTTTGAAAGATTCAAAGCGGACGCTTTAGCCGCCGGGCAGGATGTTAACAAATCCTTGCAATCTACATTATCTTTTTTCTCAGCGACCCAAAACACGGACCAATTAACTAAATTAAACAACCTTGCCCAGCGACTCAATGCTTTTGATTCAGCCGGAAACGGCATCGAGGGTGCCGCGTTCGCCTTGAAGGAAGCCATGTCGGGTGACATCGTTTCCCTTGCCGAACGCTTCAACATGTCCAAGTCAGATATCCGGGCCTTTAAGATTGACGAACTGGGTAAGTCAGGCGATATGGACGGCTTCATAAAAGCCTTTGATAAGTTGCTGGAGAAGCAACGCATGGGGCAAGAAGCCTTTGAAACCATGATGAAAAGCCCTGCTAAGCAAATGGAGATATTTAGCAACAATGTGAAATCAGCCTTTGCCGATGCCGGCGGGGCGGCGGTAAAGGGACTGCTGCCAGCCATCATTGCGCTCAACGCTGCATTCCAGGCAGGTAAATTTCAGACGTTTTTTGATACCTTAAGCGTGGGTCTATCTTGGATTGTCCAGGCCGGAATCGTCGCTTTTTCCGCACTTCAGCAGGCGTCAGAGATAGTCCGGGGGGTGCTATATAACCTGGGAATTGTTTTGCTGGGCTTATCGCCTATTCTTCTGGGTGTGGCCGCAGCGATAGGGGTTTATCTTGCCTATACAAAAATGTTGGCCCTATGGGCCACGATTATGGAGGTCAAAACCAGGCTTTGGGCAGCGGCACAGGCGGCGTTGAACTTTGTCATGAACATGAACCCCATTCTGAGGATTATCATGTTGATTATCGGATTAGTAACTGCTATAGCAACCTTAATTGCCATGACTAATGGGATCAAGCAAGTATTTGCTGATGCCTTCGGTTTTGCGGTGGATGTTGCGGAAGCGGCTATAAAGAAGATAATTTCACTTATTAACGGTGCAATTAAGGGTATAAACAAGGTAGCTGGCTTTTTTGGCAATCTGTTGGGTGTTGAAGCTAAACAGATACAGGAAATTGAATTCAAGGCTGACTTTGATAAGTTTAAGCAAGCTGGTCAGGATATGATAAAGGACTTCAGCATGGATAAACTGAAATCCAAAATGGGCTTGGATATAACGAATAGCCTTAACCAAGGTGTTTTAGATAAATGGGACGCCGCCGCAGGCGGGATTCCTAAAGTAGACAAAGTCGGCGAGGTTGGTAAAATCAAAGATAAGATAGATATATCTTCGGAGGATCTCAAGGTTATGCGCGACTTGGCAGAGTTTAAGAACATACAGAATTTTGTAACCCTAACCCCGACTGTCCAGGTGACAACAGGGGATATTCACCAGGAAGTGGATGTCAACAGGATGCTGCGGCGAATCGAAGATGCTATGGCCAGGGAGATTGCACAGGGCGCGGAAGGGATATATCGATAGGAACGAACATGGGGGTATATCTTGACAAATACTGTCGAACCATGACAAAGACCTATTATGTCGTGGTCCCTTCATGGTAAAATTAGAGCAAATTGCCATGAAGGGGGAAGGTCATTGAAGAAGCTCTTTATCGGTCTGATTGTCGGGGCAATGCTTTGCCTCAGTGCAACAACGGCCTTTGCAGCTACGGCAAAGCAATACGTTTTAACGCAGGTTCCATATCCTATTTACGTTAACGGCACAGAATATCGGGATGCTGAACATCCCATTTTGAATTATCAAGGGGCGACCTATGTACCGTTAGCCAAGCTGGGGGATTTGACCGGGGTACAGTACACCTGGAATGATAAACTTGGCCGGGTTGAGATTGTTGTCTCAGGTATTTTCCAGGATAATGTTGTTTCAATTAATGATATTAGTGAGGGTGTTAAATCTACAGTACCGAGCGAAGCCATTATGTCTGTCAGGGAAATTGCTGAAAGAAAAAATATACAGGATTTCATAAATAGTGTGCCTCCTGTTGTGGTGAATCAAAAAATATCCGGGTATATCTCTGAGGGGGAACGGGTAGAGTTCAAAGCATACTTCAAAAACGGAAACGGTCTTGGAACATTCACCGACGAGGATGATTCTATGGCGATGATAGCGAGGGTTGAAGGGTTGCCGGCACCGCCTAAAATAAGCGAGGGGTGGATAAGAATTGGCTTATTATTTGGTTATGAGTATGACGTAGAATATAAAGGGAATGATTTAGTAATAAAAACATCCTCGTTCAAGAGAGATCAAGAGGAATTTGTTCGTTTAACATTTCCTGAAGGATGGAAAAATACAGCAAATGGAGAAACCGTAGTAAATGGCATTAGGGTTAAAGCTCATAATAATTTTGACTACTTCAATATTGAGGACTTAATAACTACCGGAATACTCAAATAAACACCCCTGTTGATATTTTGGGGTTAGGGTGATATTATAAGTTTAAACAAGGCATACTATAAAATAAAAGACTGTAGGTGCTACGAACACCCACAGTCAAGGTACAACAGTTGCCCCCAAAGGGGCCGACTCAAAGATTATGCGTCAGAAATAGACCGCAAACCTATGGCAAGGGCGGTCTATTTCTTTTTATCTTTAGACAGTATGGCAATTAATACGCCGAACGCTATCATTAGAGATAGAGCTTCATACACTGTCACAGGCACCACCTCCTTTCGGAGATGAGCCGACCACCCTTGAGGAGCCTTTTTTCTATTGTACAAGGAATATTATACCATATAGCACCCTCCTCAGGGGGTGTTTTGTTTTTCCCGAAAGTAGGGTAGGCGGCAAAATCCGGGGCAGTCATGAAGTGAGGCAAGGCAAATAATAAAAAGGAGTGATATTGGTGAGTGAACTTCAATACGCAATGGAACTGAGCTTTAATAACGGTGCAGACTTTTTTGTCGTGCCGGTTCTTCCGGAGCGCGTGGACATCTCCCGAGGCGGGAAAGGAAAGACCTACGATATTATAGGACCCAAGGGAAGAACAACTCTAACAGGTGCCGAATTAGACATGGGTGGCGAGATTAATGTAATCAAAAGCCCGAAGTTACTGGAGGTCAGTTTTAGCAGTATGTTCCCGGCGCGGAAATATCCTTTTGTTGTGGCACAGTTAAAACCACCTGCAAAATATGTTGAATATATCACAAAATGGATGAAATCAAAGCACCCAATACGATTTATATTTGTCGGCTACAATACTCTCTCATCAACTGAAAAGAAAGCGGATATAACCTTCGACCTCAACATAGCAGCCTCCATCGAACAATTTGACTGGCGAGAAGTAGCCGGGTCCCCTGGGGACATTGAATACACCATTAAACTGAAAGAATACCGATTCTACTCAGCAAAAAAAATTATAACAGCCACAGACGCAAACGGCAACACAGTCTTTCATGAACAGAAAACGCGCCCAGATACCAGAATACGGCCCCTAACATACACACTGCAACCGGGAGACAATCTCTGGAAAGTGGGCATGAAAGTCTTTGGGCGTGATGGACGATGGCGGGAGATTCAGAAATTGAACAACTTGACGGATGCGGATCTAAAAAAATTACCAATCGGCATGGTACTGAAAATACCACAGGATTAAGCAGGTAGCCGAACAAAAGGGGGCTGATCAACCATATTTGAAATCGTCATTGATAACCGGGATGGCAGCCTATGGGATATATCCAGCATAATATCAGAAATAAACTGGAAAACCAGCCGCGTTGGTTCTGCTGGGAGCATGGAAGTTTCCTTGATTAAGGGCGAAATCTATGGGGACCCGAGTTTTAAATACGCACCCGGTGATATTATTCGGTTTAAAGCGGACGGAATTAACGTTTTTTATGGCTATATCTTCACGATTGATAGCGGTAGTGACGAAGTCGTTAAAATTTTAGCCTATGACCAACTACGGTACCTAATGACCAGCGATACCTATGTGTTTTCAAATGTAACAGCGACTGAGGTGATCCGAAAGATTGCCAACGACTTCGGCCTACAAATAGGAGAGTTAGCCGATACCGGATACAAGTTTTCCAAGATTGAAGACAACAAAAAACTTATCGATATAATCAGCAGCGCATTAAATATGACCCTCATTAATACAGCTCGGAACTTCGTGTTCTACGACAACTTTGGTCTGTTTACACTGCGTGATACCAGCGACATGTTGATTATGGATTTTTACATCGGCAATAACAGCCTGGTATACGATTTTACCCATAAGCGTTCGATCGATACGGATACCTATAACTACATTAAACTTGTACAGAACAACAAAAAAACAAGCCGTCGAGACCTGTATATACAAAAAGATAATGCCAATATTGCTAAATGGGGCAAACTGCAATACTACCAGGTGGCTGATGAGAACATGAATGCGGCTCAGATCAACGAATTAGCGACACGGATACTGGAGTTAAAAAACCAGGAGAGTCGGAACATGCATATTGATGCAATTGGAGATATTCGAGTAAGGGCAGGCAACTATATCCATGTAATTCTTGAAGAATTTGGCATTAACCAGCCCTTTCTTGTGGACGAATGCACCCACACATGGCAGGGTTCAGACCATACCATGTCCCTTGAATTGAAGGTGGTGAATAAATTATGAGCTTACTTAACCTTGTTAAACAAGCTGGAGTAGGAGCCGTCGAAGCCGGTAATCCGATGGCTGTGATGTTTGGAACCGTGGTAAAGGAAATTCCTCTGGAGATAAACGTTGACCAGCGTTTTACACTCACAGAGGATTTTTTCATTATTCCTGAAAGCTTGAAATATCTCAGAGAGTGCGACGAAAAGTTTACAGTCAGCCTAAAAGGCAATTTCCAAACTGGCCCGGTCGTTGAAGAAGAAAGCGAAGAACGATGGACTGGTGATACAAGAATGTATGGCGGGGAGATAACCGTCATAAGAAAAAAGATGCCCCTGACCCCTTTTGAGGTAGGAGATAAATTAATCCTGCTCCGGGTTCAGGGTGGCCAGCAATACATTATTCTGGATAGGGTGGGTTGAGCATGATACCAAAAAACGGCACATTAGCAAATCAGGCTATTAACATAGAACAACAGCCCAGTCGTACTTATAAAGTTGATTTTGAGGCTAAAAGAACTGCCGGTATGACCGATGACCTAGATGCCGTTAAACAGGCGGTATTCAAGTTGCTACAAACTGAAAAAGATCACTACCTCATATACAGCAGCAACTACGGCATCGAACTAAACGGACTGATCGGCAGAGACCGTATCTTTGTGCAATCGGAACTAAAACGACGCATCCAGGAAGCCTTATTGCAGGATGATCGGATTAAAGCGATAGAAGATGTACAGATCACTTTTGACGAAGATCAGGCATTGGCAACCTTTGTCGTTTTAACCCAGTACGGCAGTTTCAATGTGAACCAGAGGGTGATGCAGAGTGTATGAGGACCAAACCTTTGAATCCATCCTCCAGCGCATGTTGGCTCGGGTCCCCAACACCATGGATAAACGGGAGGGCAGCATCATCTATGATGCCCTGGCCCCGGCTGCCATGGAACTGGCGCAAATGTACACCGAATTTGACGTCTTGCTGAACCTGAGCTTTGCCGACACAGCTACCGGCGAATACCTGGCCAGGCGCACCGCCGAAATGGGGATAACACGCCTACCCGCCACAAAGGCCAGACGCAAAGGACTGTTCTATGGCAACAGCGACACTCCACTAGACGTACCCATTACCAGCCGTTTCTCCCTGGACAATACAAACTACAGCATTGTGGAGCGTATTGCTGCGGGGGAATATGTGCTGGAATGCGAAACACCCGGCACAATCGGAAACCAATCCTTTGGCGTTATACTTCCAGTTGACTTTATAAAGGACCTGGCCCGGGCGGAACTGGCCGACATACTGGTGCCGGGCGAGGATATAGAAACTGATGATAATTTACGTAAACGATATTTTGACAGCCTGGAAAGCCGGGCCTACGGCGGCAACATAGCGGATTACCAACAAAAAGTCAAAGATCTCCAAGGGGTGGGCGGGGTAAAAGTATACCCCGTTTGGAGCGGCGGCGGCACAGTGAAACTAATCATCATAGACAGTGACTTCAACGCCCCGTCCCCTGCACTGATTGACAATGTACAGACGGCCATCGACCCCGAAGGAAACCAGGGTGAAGGCCTGGGAATTGCCCCCATAGGCCATGTTGTGACCGTGGAAGGGGTTGAAAACATTATAATTGACGTTGAGACCACATTATCCTTTCAGGGCGGGTATACCTGGGAGGATGTAAAGCCCGGCGCAAAGGAAGCCATAAATGGCTATTTTGCGGAATTAAGAAGCGAATGGGCCGACAATACCAACCTAGTGGTCCGCATCAGCCAATTAGAAACAAGAATGCTAAATGTAAACGGGGTACTGGATATTTTCGATACAAAAATAAACGGCCTTAGACAAAACCTTGTGCTAGGTGGCAATGAAATACCTGTCCCAGGTGAGGTGACTACAGTATGACGGCACCGATAAACGAATACTGGCCGGAGATTCTAAGGGAAATAAGGCAACTTGAAGAACTGAACGTCATCAACCCCGAGCTTGCAATACTATGGCCAGCAGCAGATGCGTTAATGGATGATCAGTTTATTCGGACGGCCACAGGCACAGGCATTGGACGTTGGGAAAGGATGCTAAACATAACCCCTTTTATTGAGGATGATTTGGCAACCAGGAGATTCAGGGTGTTAACAAGATGGTATGACAAGCTGCCCTATGTCTACCGGGTGCTGAAAAACAAATTGACCCAGTTGTTCGGTGATGATTATAAGCTGGAATTATTGGCCGACGATTATACCTTAAAGGTGGAAGTTAGTACATTTAACTGGAACACCTTCGATCAAGTGACAACCGACTTTAGGCGTATGCTGCCGGCCAATATGGTCCTGCAATCCATGCTGGTACAAAGGCTGAAAGCACCGACATATTATGTCAGTGCTTTGATGACAGGCGAAGAAATAACCGTCTACCCGTGGGCACCTGTGGAACTATCCGTAAAAGGGACCATAAACATAGCCCTGGCCAGTACCGCAAATATAGACACCACAACCTTATACCCGAAAGGGGGTTAATTAATTGGCAGAACAATTTTATACCATACTAACCGGTATCGGAAAAGGCAAAATAGCCAACGCTAACGCCCTGGGCAACAAAGTTAATTTTACCCAACTGGCCCTTGGTGACGGCAACGGCAGCTACTACAACCCCACAGAACAACAGGAAGCCCTCATAAGAGAAGTGTGGCGGGGGAATATCGGCAGTATAACAGTAGATGAAAACAACCCCAATTGGATTGTCATACAGACCATCATCCCGTCTACCGTGGGCGGTTTTATGATTAGAGAGGCAGGTCTGTTTGATGATGCGGGGGATCTAATTGCCATTGGCAAGTACCCAGAAACCTACAAGCCAGTTGCAGCGGATGGCAGCACAAAAGACCTGGTCATAAAGATGATATTAGAGGTAAGCAATACCGCCAGTGTGGTGCTAAAAGTTGACCCTGCAGTTATCTTAGCAACGAAGAAAGATGTGGACGGAGTTAAGACTGCCCTTACCACCCACCAAGCAAACACCAACAACCCGCACCAGGTGACGGCATCCCAAATCGGAGCCGAAACCCCCACCGGTGCCCAGACCAAAGCCGATGCTGCCCAAACCACGGCCCAGGCCTACACCGACCAGCAGATCCAGCTTGTCACCGCCACCGGAATCCCGAAGCTGGTAAGCTACCCCTACGTGCTGACACCCACACAGGATGGCCAGACTGATTTCGAGATCCCTCTTGAGACCTTTGCCCACGAGACTGACACCGTCTTAGTCGGTCGCAACACTACCTGGCTGAGTACGGCAAAGTACAGCATCATCCCGCCTAAGACGCTGCGGCTGGCGGAAGGAGTGCCTTTGGAGTACGCCGGGACGCCTACGGAGATATTTGTGGTGGTGCTGAAAAACGTACCTATCGGGCCAGAGGGGGCGGTTTCTGCGGCGGTGTTGGCGGATGGGACAGTGACGGATGATAAGTTATCTAATGTAGCGGGGCAGTTGAAGGGTGTGGTGGCAGGGCATTTGGCCGAAATTGTGACAGACGCACACCTGCCTTTGAATGTTGGTTTAGGTAATTTACAGAATTATGGTATAGCGTCGCAAGCTGAAGCTGAGGCTGGAACAGCATCGAACAAGTATATGACACCGTTGCGGACAGCTCAGGCAATAGCGGCATTATCTCCTGATTGGGATCTGCTAACCCTTGCAAGTAACACTGCTCAGGTTGATATAGCTGTAAGCGCAGGCTGTAAGGTTATAGAAATTATTGCATTTGTTCAAAGTTATGCTGCTGGAACTTCACATGATGACTTATGGGTTAGATTTAATGGTGACAGTGGCTCTTACTACGATTCATACAAAACAAGCCCGTCGGCAGGACAGGCGCAGATTGTAGTTCCTGCCGCAGTACCGCAATCAGGGCAGTTATTCCAAGGATATATCGGTTTAACAATACAAAACACCGCAGACAAACAAAAGATAGCGTCAGTAATTAGTACGCCAAGCGGAATATTACAATCAACGTTCACATCTGGTCTTTGGAAAAATAATGTTGATAAAATAAACACAGTCAACTTGAGAACCCAAGCCGGTTCTGGTTTCAAGGCAGGTAGCATGTTTTTTGTAAAGGAGGTTAAGTAAGTTGTACGTTACAGATGCATATGGCAAATGGCTTGTAGAAGACCGTTTTAAGCAACTTATTGAACCCTCGCAGGCGTGGATTGATGCAGAACCAGAGGTTACGCCAACACCGCCAGAACCGACACCAGAAGAAAAAATAGCACAACTTGAACAGCAATTAGCTTTAACAGATACCACGCTACTAGAATTTATGGAAATTATGTTAGGAGGAATGTAAAATGGCAGTTATTCAAATTTTGACTAAACAGTATGCGGTATGTATTTATATTCATGGAACAAGAAATTTTTCCTCGATTCCAGCGGAGTATCACACACCAGTTAAGCAGTATGCAGGGGAAACTTATACCTTCGAACAAATTGATAATACCCTTGCAAAAGGGTATATCACAGAGCAGGAACACGCTGAAACAATGGGGTATGTGCCAACAACTTAATGAACATTTGATTTGAAACCTGCTGAAACTGTGTAATAAACTCAAAATGCAACGTAAACACCACGCCCCTAGGGCGTTATTTTATTTGGAGGTGATCACATGATAACACCGAACGAGCTACACCCAGCGTTACGGGAGCAGTTATTAGATAAAAAAACTAAGATAAAAACAGGAACTTATACAGGTAACGGTAGCTCATCCGCGAGAACAATCAGCGTGGGGTTTACTCCATCATTAGTATTCATAACGACATTAGGCAAATCTAGTTCGCAGGTACAATTTTCAAGCTTAGTATATGACGGTACAGGAGCTGCTTTTTATGATATAGCATACAATGCGGCAACTATAAGTGATGAAATCCAGTCAAGTACTAATGGGGCATCCCAAATAGTGACCGATGGGTTTACTGTGTGCTGTCCCACTAGTTCTCTAGGAATTAATATGTCTGGCGTCTCCTATGGGTACGTTGCAATAGGCCAGGGGGTGTAAAATATGTATACGATAATCGATAAAAACACCGGACAAGAAATTACTATGCATGATATGTTTAGAGTTTCTGAACCTTTTCCCGGCCTAAAGTTAGCGGATAATGAGATAGTGGTTTTTATTCCCGATGACAGTCCATTGTTCACAGAAATACAAACTGCTTATGAATGTATAATTACGGTAGATAAAACTGGTACAGCTACTGCAGTTACAGTGACAAAGACTTTTGAACAATATTGGCAGGAAAACCCACCATCACCCCCCAAACCTACAGAAATTGATTACCTGCTAGATTTGGATTATCGCCTATCCATGATTGAACTAGGATTATTAAGGAAGGATGAGTAGAAATGACTTACACTTATTGTAAAAAAGTTATCCAAAACGGCACTTATGGAACCAAGGAAGAAATGATGATTAAACTTGACGTATTTCTACTAAATAACCGCATTACTCAAGAGCAATATAACGAGTTAGTTGCTTTACTTAATGCACAATAGACTTAAATTACGAACTAACCGCCTAAGAGGGCGGTATTTTTATGCCCCAGTGTCTTGTTGGTGCTAGGGCAATTGTTACCGGGAGGTGGGGGATTTGGGGGAAAGTGATGTTTTAGCAATACAACAAAGTCTTAATCGGGTAGAAACCGCACTTACTGACTTGACAAAGGCTGTGAATGACTTGAGGGTAACAGTAGCCAGAGATTATGTCACCAAGGAAGATTTCCTTAAATTTCAGGAACAATCAGAATCACGAATAGTCAAGCTACACGAAAAGATTGAGGATCACGTTAAAGAGGATAAAGCAGACAGATGGAAGCTTGCTGGTCTAGTGGCCACGATTACTGGCATTGTATTGAGTATAATACAAGGGGTAATTGGCATGGTCAGGGGTGGAGGTGGCACCCAATGAGAGGTTTTTGGAATGACGATGATGGTATGTCGATAACTGATTCTTTAGCAATCTGGTTTTCTGTTGGCTTCGGTATCGTTTCAGCTATATTTGTTTATTTGTTGCTAAACGATAAGCTAACTGACAGGGCGGTTGACTTTTTTACACAATTTTCTTGGCCAATCATAACTATCCTTGGTGGATATTACGGGGACAAGATTGCATCGCAATTTGGTTCTGCTATAAGCAGCAGAAGGAGACAGCCACAAATACCACAAACCCAGCTACACAAAGACTATGACCAGAGATTTGACGATTACCCACCAACTCAACGACCTACCATCTAGGGGGTGCATTATGGATACAAATAAATTTATTAATGATGTAATGTTGGCAGCGGCGAAGATTCAAATTAAGCATGGACTGCCAGCCGCCACCATCGTGGCCCAAGCATGTCTAGAAACTGGCTACGGAAAGTATGTACTAAGTCAGGGTAATAAATATAGCTACAACATATTTAATATTAAAGGCACAGGTACGAATGGCAGTGTTTCGGTAGTGGCATGGGAAATAGTCAACGGCAAGAAGGTAGACGTTAAGAGCAACTTCCGGGCCTATAACAACTATGAGGAATCATTTGAGGACTATACAAAATTAATTACCGGGGCCAGTAGGTATAAACAGGCACTACAGGTTAAACATGACCCTGACAAATACGCCTATGCTATTTTGGCTTGTGGATATGCTACGGATCCTGATTATGCGAAGAAGTTAATCAGCATTATGAATCAGTACAAACTCAGGGAATTGGCTGTAGATATAATCAAGAAGGAGGCAAATGCTGTGTTTAAGGATGTTTTAGACCACTGGGCTAAATATGACATAGAGTGGTTAGAGAAAGAGGGGCTTATCGGTGGCGACTTACAGGGTAACTTTAACCCGGACAATCCAGCAACTAGGGCGGAAATGGCAGTAATGATGAAGCGTACCATTGATTATATTCACAAGAAAATGGGGGTGGCGTAGTTGCGACCATTCATCGAACGTCTTAAATCCCGGAAATTAATTATGGCCCTGATGGCAGCTGTCGTGGCCGGCACAAAGGCGTATTACCCTGACTTGCCAGAAGATGCTGTTTACGCCATTGTATGTGCCTGCATGGGGTATGTTGCGATAGAGGGTGCCGTGGATGCGGTGGGGCAGTTAGCCAAGTGGTTGGCAGAAAAGACAGCAGCGAAACCGCCTGATGCGGAGTTATAATGAATAGATAGATCAAAGCCCCGGCTTCGGCTGGGGCTATTTTTATTGATATTTTAAAATATGTGCATTTCATACATATAGAGAGAAATATAAAAATATAACTTGCCTATCCAAGTGCAAGATCGTATATCACTTTTGCAAATTGACTGAAAAGTGTTAAAATGTAGTAAAACATATGTAAAAGTGTACATTTATGAAATCATCAATCCATCTTTCCCAGAGAATAAGTTTGGTGGTTTTTTGTTTTGTAGATTTGAGGTGTAAAATCGTGGGACCATTAGAAAAGGTAATTACATATTTTGTTGCAAAAAAAGGAAATGTTAAAAGAACAGAACTTGTGAAATTAGTTTACCTATTTGAACACTATCATGTCTTAAAATATGGATACCAATTTACAGACACACAATTTATTAGATATAAACATGGCCCTTATGCCTCGGAGATAACTACAACTGCGGAAAATTTGGACGGTCTAATAGCGTGTGAAACTTATAACGGAATGTATGGTTCTGCATTTATATATAAACTTAATCAACGCTTTATAGGTGATGATTTTGATTTGCCTACAGAGCAGGGTGATCTTGCTCTTTTGGCTATTAATTCAGTAAAAGGAAAATCATTTCAAGAAATGCTGGATTACGTTTATTCTACACCACCGATGGAAAAGGTAATACTATCAGAAAAAGAAGATGGGGTACCTCATTATAGGGAGGTGTTAGATATGAATGCAAGAAAACCAACTCTTAGATTTTCGAGAAGTGAGTTGCAATCTGCAAAGCAAAGAAACAGCCTAAGAAAGAAACGCGGAACAGATGAAGAATATATGGCTAATCTTCTTAATGGACATCGTGAATTAGAGCCACTACGAAGGAGAGCAAATACATGTTTCAACAACACGAGATAACACCACCATATAGACCTCTTCAACTTTATGACATTAGGGAGTTTCAAGTTGGGGAGGTCTACTATATTAAAGATGAATTAATTGGTATACCTAACATTGATAGAACAACTATTGATCGTAATATTCATCTTGGCAGAAGAGTAGTTATTGCTCATAATAGCCAACTAAACACTAATCCTACATGGCCCTTAGTACATATTGCACCATTATCACATAGGGTTGACCTAATGAGGGAGACAGATATAGAGGTAACGATAAAACCTGAGGATGGTAATGGGGTAGCGGTGAATAGCTTGATACAATTGGCATTAGTCCAACCGGTACTTAAAGTTGATCTGGAACGAAGGATAGGAGCTTTATCAAGAGAAAAAATAGCAGAAATGATTGCTTTGCAAGAGGATATGCTATTAGGACAGCTTGATAGTTTAGACGAATAAAACCCACCCGGTGGGTTTTTCTGCTTTCCCTAATAAAATACAAAAACTGCGATTCCCGCAGCTATCTGTCTACAAATATATTATTCTTTTATTTTTATTTTATACTTTTAATCTTCTCCCACCCAATATTGGATTTGTATCAAATCCGCAATTAGGCGGAGTAAACCTTAAGTCAGCCAAACTAGCAAGCTATCTTCGGCGTCAATAGCACAATAGCCATAGTGAGTATTATTATGATCAATACCCTAATTGTAATCACCTCCCCTTACAGGAGGCTGAACTGGGTACTCCAAATTAAGTTTTTAACAGAAACTATTTTATCACATTGTTGGCAGAAAAACCAAATGATATTTTCCTGTGATTTAACTTTTTCCGGCTCATAATAAACTATTCACCGATAAGCCAAAATAAATAACCCCTAGCCGTACCACTAGGGGTTACCAAGGAGGAAATGGTGGTTATTAAAGAACCCTTTGCCTAGTGGTATAATATGGTAAATGTCACCAAGGTGTTACTGTTATGCTAAGACATTACACTGGGTAAAATAACTCATGCCTTAGCGGCAAAATATAACTTTCCGTGAAGACTCGGCAGCAATTTGCCGGGTCTTTGTATTCTTTAATGAAGGAAAAGCTTTAGCAGTTGGTAAGCACGAGAGAGAAGTGGAGACAGTAACCGACAATCTCTATCAGAGGATAATAAGCATTGTTAACGAATGTTAACAATTGAGGTGAGGTGAGTGGCTAGGAACACACTCAGGCTTAAAATAGATCTAAAAACCCTGATATATTCCAATGGGTATAACATAAAATCATTTGCTCAGGCGGTGGGCGTGGAGCGAGAAACAATGCAGCGGATTGTGGCCGGCAAACCTAATATACATGGAAATGTCATTTTTACTATAGCAAAATTACTGGGCAGGCGGCCCGATGAAATATGGGAATTAATAGACCAGGGAGGATAGCCCTGGTTTTTTGTTTCCTAGATTTACCTGTGATAGATAAGTCACACGGGGCATATCAATTAGCAAATGTCAAACAAAAGGAGGGATATGTCATACATGGCCAGAGTTAGCTTCCGGCTCCCAGATAACCTGTTGGAGTACGTTGACCAGCAGTGTCAAAAGTTAACAACCGAATATCAGCAGTGGGACCGCTCAACATTTTTTCGCTATTTAGTTAGCCAGCACAAGCATGGAAAGAAAGTAAAAAGCGACTCACTTGAGCCGCAAGGGTCGGATGAAAATTATATGGATTTGTTGAATTTGGCTGGATATCGCAAAGGGTAGACTTTCCCCAATGCTGGAGCCTACGCTCCTAGCATATGCGGTGGGGTGGTATAAATATGCCTGTCTAGTACCCTGCAAGCTTAAAAAACACCTTGGAAAGTTGTACCATGGCAGTTCCGGTCAATGCGTAAGCCAAGTAGATTGGCATTGTTATCACCTCGGCTGTAGTGTCTCCTGGAGGATTAAGTTTTATGCAAATTATTTATCTCATTATTGCAGTTAGTTTATTAGTTGGTGGAATTTGGTGTCTGTGCTTATCAGTCAAAAAAGCCTATGAACACTTGAAAGGTGGGATAAAATGAAAGTCATTGCTTGGCACACAAAAGGTAGGCTAGGTGTGGCCTCTGGGTTGGCACGGAATGGCCACAACAACCTAGGCAAGATTAAGTATATGGCGGCTGTCCCAGCTGCTGGTGGTGACCCTGTTGGAACTGTAATAACTGCAGCTTTAAATATAGCTGACTGGCTATGCCTTGGGGTTATCATGTTTAGTGGTGGGATATGGATGTTCGGCAATCGCACAGAGGCAATACAGCGTATGATCGGCGGCTGTAGTGGTTATTTAATCATTCGCCATGCTACTGATATTAGAGATTTTCTAAAGGGGTTGTAATTATGGGTATCATTGAGTGGTTTAAAGTAAATTGGGATAAACCTGTTATTGATCTAGCAAAAAGCAAAGATATTGTCGATAATACAAAAGAAACTACGAATGATCCAGTATTAGATTGGTTTGGCAATATCATAGGTGACTGGGTAGCAAGGCAAATAACAGATTGGTGGGCCATGGTAAATACTGTGATGCCTGACCTAGTTACACTGGGCGTAATTGCTTGTTGCATGATTGGCATGGTTGCGGGAACCAAGTGGATTGGCCGGGGCGTTTTGGTGCTGATGTTGGGGATAATTATAATTATTAGTTAGGCGGTGAAAGACTTGAAATTATTTGAATCTATCCCTAATAAGTATCGGATATACAAAATCATCCCTCACCAGTCAACGCTTAACCAAACTACCCGCAAACTCCTTGCTAGTCTGCATAATGTGTTTGCCATGTATGATAGTCCTTGGGGCCGTATCACTTGGGAAAATGGCATAAAGTACAGAGAAAAGGATGCACTCTATTGGTTTGTGCAAATCACTGGCGGCCAGGGAGAGGAATCGTCCAAGGTTGAATTTTATATCGCAGTATCAGAGATTTTTGCCGATGTATTTCTGACTAAACTAAATAACCATGACCAGTGGCGTAAGTCAACGGTCGAACAGGTGGAACCTGGCGTCATACAACTACCTTTGGTGGCAGACGCATACAGACTAAAGTATACCCGGTCAGATATGTTTAGCCTGTCGTATGACCTAAATCGACAGACGGTGCCAATTAGGGAGTTGGTTAACGTATCGCAGGAGGTAGGTCCTGGGGAAAGTGCAAACCTAGTTGTAAGGTGCGAAACCGTAAGCCGCCGCAAGTGGAAATCAATGTCTGACTATGCTTGGGGCGTGTGGGAGCAGGGCAAGGTGCCGCAGCGTAACGGCATAAACTTTGGCCAGTTGGCCAGTGGTTTCGGTAGGTTGGCTTGTAGCATAACTAATGAGATTAAGGAGTTACTTGGCGACATTATCTACGGCATTGAAAATTCCTTCTTTGCCGACGCCAAACCTAGGATGCAGGAAAAGATTGAATTACCGGACCGGGAGCGAGAGGAGCTGCTTATTAACGGCGATCTATCTCCTCAGACTAAGCGAAAACGCAACCTCCCAGTGTGGAAAACTGGCATTTACGCAATAGTAAATGCAGAAACTCAAGAACGAAAAGGTATGCTTGCCAGAAGTCTTGCTGGGGCTTTTGGCGAATTAAATGGAGATAACCAACTACTACCTTTCAAGCTGAATATTAAATACGATGGATGGCAGAAACTTCCCCGGGACCGTGACGGTATGTTGATGAGCACTGAGGAATTAGGCAAAGTTATGATGCTGCCAACCAGGGAGGTACAGGAGGAGTACAAAGAAAACCTTCATTATAATAGGAAGATTGAAATAGATATACCAGATAGCTTTACAAGAGAAGGCATTTACATGGGAGATGCTACGAATAAAGGGCAGAAAATACCCATCTACTTGCCAACTGATAACACCGACATGTTAATGACGGCCCGGGCCTTTATTGGGTCCCCGAGGATGGGCAAAGACCAGGCGGTAATAAATATGGTGGTCGAAGCAAAAAAGAAATTTGGTATTGGGGCAGTGGTGCCAGATGTAATTGACGAGCGGAATGGACACCGGGGTATGGCTGATGCTTTAAGAGATCATTTGCCGCCGGAAGAAGTAATTGATCTTAACTTGGGAGATTATGAGTGGCCAGTGTGGATTGGCTTGCAGGGAATTACCCAAGGGATGGCAAATAGGCGAATAGCCAATAACCGTATTGCTCAGGAGTTAACTAATTTCCTCATGGGCGATGATATTACCAACCATCAAACCAGGGAATATTTGAGAGAAGCGGCAAAGATAACTGGCGGCGACCTGTTAGGCATAAAATTAATGCTTACCTCTCAGGAGTACCGACAGACTGTAATTTCGGCCTCGGAGAATGCTGAATTTGATACATCCTTATGGCAGGACTACGACCAACTAAGTGACGGCAAGCAGGGGCAAATATATGGCCCTATCTTGGTGAGGTTAGGGGAACTGTTGGGCGATGAGTTTTTGAAGCCGATCTTTGGTCAGCAGCCTAACCCAGAAATAAACCTAGCTAAGTGGATGCAGGAGGGCAAGGTTGTTATCTATCGCATACCTTCCTGTGATCTTGGACAGTGCAGACACTAACGCATTGGATCGTTTTAACTACATTTTTAACTAAACTTTCTATGGGCGGAGTAGGAGCTGCCACATGGTTAGTACTTAACGAACCGCACCAGTTTTTGTCGCCCGGGCTAATACACTTTTGCAAAAGGTTATTGGCAGAGGGTCCAAAGTACCGTATAGCACCATTGTTTCTGTTTCATAATTTTAAGCAATTACCGAGTGATTTTGTGGAGATACTTTTAAGCAGTAGCCTAAACTGGCATATTTTTAAAAACACCAACGACTCTGTTTATCAGCGATTAGAGAACTACCTTTACCCAACATTTACACCAGAAACAGCTATGCAGGGAACCGCAAGGTTTCAATATATTGCTAGCTGGTTAGATGGAAAAGGTGAGTACCGGGAACCGTTTTTAGTTAATGCTCCCGATCTGGTGGGGAATAGATATGAGAGCCAAGACAATTCCTTTCTAACCAAAAGGCACTCCAGGATATACGGTAGGCCGGTGGCTGATGTGTTGGCAGAGATGCGGGAAAAGGAGCGGCAGATGTTTAAAAAGAAAGCATGATGCTCCTCTAAATCACTGAGGGGAAGAAGAGAAGGGAGTAGAATTAAGTGTCTGGGGGTAACAAAAAGGTAACGCAATCTTGTAAACGGGCGTGCTTTTACGTTATAGATGTTACAGGTCAATTATCAATAAGCCCTGATTTTACGCAGGCTCGTAACACATCGTTAACGATGTTACAGACCATCATTAGATCTGTATAATTATATGATAATCAGTAGATACAACCCCAAGGCAAGTAGAGCCTGTGGGGTTGTTTATACTATCCGAAAGCATAAGCTAGAACATCATAAATAACAGGGGTTTTGGTTAATGTGCATACCGTAAAGGGAACATGGGAAATTTAAAAAATTAGAGACCATTCAAAAGTTCAGCGAACTTTTGAATGGTCTCTTTTTTTACTGCCCAGGGCAACAGGCAAATAGACTATTCGTGTCAGCATGGTCTTAGGGCATTTACAGTTTGGTTTGTGGAAAGGCCAACTCTTCTTATAGGTTTACAATTACTTTGATGACCTTTCCTAAAACCTTAACTTCGGTTTCTGCTAGATCAATAAATCTTGGTTGATGGTCCTGGTTCGTGCTATTTGGTAACAAAGTAACGGTAGACTCGGAACAATAAAACTTTTTAATGGTAGCATCTTCACCATTAACTAGAACAACAGCGATCTCACCGTTTTCAACGGTTGGTTGCTGGCGAACGATTACGATATCGCCATCGTTTATACGAGAAAGATTCATTGAATCGCCAGTAACTTTGAGGCCAAAATATTCACCGGATTTAGTGAGCTGTTCAGGAAGATATTCGTAACTGATTATATTTTGTTGAGCAAAAAGTGGCTCGCCAGCCCGAATAACCCCTACTACAGGAATTTGGCTGAGCCGGTAGGTATCCGTATGGTTTGGTTCTGTTATTTTGCTTTTATTTAGGGTGGTTTTGTCAGAATCATTGGACCCTTTGCATTCAGAAGAGATTTGGCTGTTCGTTTCGATATAGGTGATCCTGCTTGTCGATTCATCTAGGGTAACTTTCTCTATTTTCCAATAATCGAGGAGTATCGGAATTTCCTCGTTTTTTATCTTTACGATTACCGGCCCTTGATAATCCGTTGGCCACTTAAAACCATTTGAAACGAATAAACATAAATCATAATATTCGACAGCTGTTACAGGCCGCTTTAGTTTATCCAGGATGTGAGACAGATAGAGTAAGGTATTTGGGGTGTAAATGTGGCTGGTAGAATGAAGTAGCTCCATTGCTGTGTCCCAAAACAGATCATGGGTATCTTCACGATGTATTACTGCTTTGATTGCAGCAATCATAATGGAGTATTGTTCTTCTTGAGCGTTTTTAAAAGGTGATTTTCCCAGCAGGTAGTCAACAGAAACATTAAAGAAATTTGCTAGCTTTACCATTACCTCGTAGCTAGGGTTCCTTGTCCCAGATTCATACATACCAACTGAAGATGTCGTTACTTCTAAATGTTTTGCTAATTCTGCTTGCGTTAACTCTTTGGTTGTTCTTAATTTTTTTATTCTTTTCCCAATCAAGATTATCACCTCTAGTTATATTATATACAAAAAATTATTCTTTACAACACAACTAATAGTGATATTTTTAGCAATTTAATGGTATTTTGAGAGAGTAGGTCTTAACTTTCTTAAATCGCTTCGAATTACAACTAATAGTCATAAAGAGAGTTTTTATAATACAACTATTGGTGATATTATGAATTGCAGGAGGTGATCGAAAGATGAGTCATCTAAAGGAATTGAGGATAAAAGCTGGATATAAAACAGCGAAAGAAATTACCCCGCTTTTAGGGATAACACCAAGTGCAATATATCAGATTGAGGGCGGGCGTAAACAGCCATCCGTTAAATTGGCAATAAAGATGGCTAATTTATACAATTGTTTTCTGGAGAATATTTTTAGGCCCATTTATACAACTAATAGTTGTAATGATAAAACGATTAACACCAATGGTGATAACAAGGGTTGCGATAAAGGAGGTATAATCATTTGACAAAACAGGAACTGCAAGAATATTATTGGGTACGCCGGAACATTCAGCGACTTAAAGATAAATTGCTGGAGTTAGAGACAGAGGCAACCAAACAGACCACCATTCTGAACCATGCTCCTAAGGGAGGCGGTTATAACAAAGATAAAATAGCTGGCCTGGTGGCTAAGATCATGGAGGTACAAGACGAAATTAACGGCCAGCTGCAAGGGTCTTATGCCTTGTTGGCCAAGATTGAAAAAGCGATTCGTGTTCTACCGCAAAGGGAAGGTTACTTAATCCGGGCTAGATACTTAGATTTAAAAACCTGGGAGCAGATAGCTGCGGATATGCATTATAGTTGGCGATGGATACATCGGATACATTCCGAGGCACTAAAATTATTAGACTAAAACATAATGAGTGCACACCAGTACACAGCATTTCATGCTATGATGGTATTGTGAAAACCGCCTGGAGATGGGCGGTTTCTTCTTTATAAAAGCACCTGCTGAAATGGTAGGTGCTTTTGTTATATCCGAAAGTGGGGTGAGGAAAATTACTAAAACAATAACCACTTAATTTAAAGTTGATAATTTTTGGTTTAACTAAATCACTTATTATGGTATTATAGGCTTAAATAAGGCATACTACAAAATAAAAGACTGCAGGTGCTACTAACACCTACAGTCAAAGTACAACAGTAGCCCTCTGAGGGGCTGGCTCAAGTTTACTACGAAAGAGTAGACCTCCCGTTTGCTTGTGGGCTCAGGGAGGTCTACTTCTTTCTATCATGCGACAACATAGTCACGATTAAGATGCCAAAAGTTAGCATCAACATCAACGATTCAAATGCTGTCATCGTCCCACCCCCTTTCTACCGGGGATGAGCCAGACCACCCTTGAGGAGCCTTTTCGATTGTACAAGGAATATTATACCATAAAGCCCTCTCTTTCGAAGGTGGTTTTGTTTTGGGGAAAACATATGATATTATAGGGCCCCGGGGAAGTACACGCCTAACGGATTCCGGATTAGAATTAGATGGATACATCGGATACATTCGGAGGCATTAAAATTATTAGACTAAAACATAATGAGTGCACACCAGTACACAGCATTTCATGCTATTATGGTATTGTGAAAACCGCCTAGAGATGGGCGGTTTCTTCTTTATAAAAGCACCTGCTGAAATAGTAGGTGCTTTTGTTATATCCGAAAGAGAGGTGAGGAAAATTACTAAAACAATAGCAACAGCAGGGTGTTATAAAAACAATAAGCTGATAGAAAGCTTTATTGAAGAGAACATGGCTGACAGCCCCAGTGATAATGCCGATATGCGTGTCAAAATAAGGGCCCCTACCTTGGGGCCTTTTTGATTGAGGCATGGCTCAGTTGCCAATGTACCCACTGCACGGGCTAAAATAGCCATGCAGAATATTAAATTGCAACGGGGGGTTAGGGCCTAATGACTGGGCTAGGTAGCTTTGATTTTGACGAGTTTAAGAAATTGGCTAAGAGATTCCAGAAAGCCGTGGACGACCGGGTTGTCGACAAACTTATCCGAGAATTACTAATCGAACTGGCCTATCGGGCTGTTGCCAAAATCAAGCTGCGTACGCCGGTTAATACCGGAGACTTAAGGCGCAACTGGCTGGTTGGCCGGGTAGAAAGACAAGGAAACAGTTATTTCGTAGAGATATTTAACAATTTACCATACGCTTCCTTTATCGAAACGGGTTTTTATACCCACTGGCTGCCAGAGGAAGGGGAAGGAAATATATTCAAATATATTTCGGGGGCTAAAACAGAGATGCAGGCTGGCAGCAACGGTGTCTGGGTTGAAGGCCGATTTATGGTGAAAATATCCATGCAGGAGATTGCCAGGGAATTGCCAGCTTACATTGAAAGGAGGCAGGCACAACTTTTACGGGATATTTTAGGTTAGGGGGTGAGTGATGATTGTAAATGATGTACGTGAGGCCGTCATTGCGGTACTAAATCGGCATTTCCCGGATATAAAGATATGCGACGAGGAAATTGAACAGGGCTTGGCAGAGCCTTGTTTTTTTGTGAAGCTGTTTCCGACAGCCCAAGGCCGGGAATTTAACCGCCGCTATAAACGGTATCATGCCTTTGATATCCATTATTTTGCTGCTACCAATGAAGCCATGCAGGTTATGGCTGGGCAGCTATACGAACATTTGGAGTATATCCAGCTATCTGGCAGCGTGGTCCGGGGAAGCAAGCTGCATCACGAAATGATAGATGGCGTACTCCATTTCTTTGTAAATTATGATTTTCATATTATCCGAGAAAAGCCAGCGGTCCCCAAAATGCGAGAATTAGAACAGGAGGGAGATATAAAACATGACGAAAAAAGAAAAAGTAACACAGCCGATCCCATATACGAAACAGCAATTTTTAGCTGCCAGTAAATTCACCCCCCAGCAAAAAGATCTGTTGAACGCTGTACTGGAGGACGGACAGACTTATACCCGAGAAGAGGCTGTCCAGAAGATTGAGGAATTCATGAAAAGGACGGTGGAATAAATGGCCGGTGGTACATGGACTAGCCAAAACAAAGTTCGCCCGGGCGTGTATGTGAACTTCGCCAGCGAACCAAAATCCCTTGGAACGGTAGGTGACCGTGGCATTGTAACCCTAGCCCTGGCACTACCCTGGGCTGCTGCAAAAGAAATCATTACCATTCAAGCCGGAGAAAAACTGCAAGACAGACTGGGTTACGATATTACGGCACCGGAACTGCTATTGGTTCGGGAGGCCTTGAAAAGGGCCAAAACACTGTTGCTGTATCGGCTTAATGTTGGGACCAAAGCCACAGCAACCCACACAGGATTGACCGTTACGGCCCTGCATGGTGGTGTTAGGGGCAATGACATTGCCATCATCATTCAACGAAACATGGATGACGAAACGGAGTTTGATGTAAGAACCCTGGTCAATGGGGTAGAGGTAGACCTTCAAACAGTTGGAAATATTGCCGGACTCAAAGCAAATTCCTGGGTAACCTTCAGCGGTACTGGGGCACTAGAGGAAACCGTAGCCTTACCTCTGACCGGCGGGGCCAATGGCACAGTGACCAACCAGGATCACACGGATTATCTGGCTGCTGTGGAAGTCCATGAATTTAATACCATCGGCTTAGCAGCGGCGGACCCAACGCTGAAATCCCTGTACACATCCTTTGTAAAACGTTTGCGGGATGAAGAGGGATTTAAAATACAACTGGTAGTTGAAAACTACCCGACTGCTGATTACGAGGGTGTTATATCGGTTAAGAATGGCGTAGTATTAGCCGACGGTACAACCCTCACAGCAGCGCAAGCAGTGGCTTGGGTGGCGGGAGCCACAGCCAGTGCAAATATTAATGAGTCGCTTACTTATCAAGCCTATGATGATGCCATCGATGCTTCGCCAAGGTATACAAACTCACAAATAGCAGCTGCCTTAAAAGCCGGGGAGTTTGTGTTTACGCCAAACAATGGCCGTGCCCTGGTGGAACAGGATATTAATACTTTGACTGGTTTTACCACTGACAAAGGCAGGCAGTTTGCCAAGAATCGGGTTATCCGGGTATTGGATGGTATTAACAATGATTTTAGGCGAATCTTTGAAGCCTTTTATATCGGCAAAGTGGATAACGACGAGGATGGCCGTAACTTACTGAAAAACGAATATAACAGCTACCTAGGAACATTGCAGGGTATCGCCGCCATTCAAAACTTTGATGCCCAAAGGGATGTTGTCGTGCTGCCAGGCAATGAATCAGACAGTGTGTATGTTGAAACCAATGTGCAGCCAGTGGATTCCGTTGAAAAAATCTATATGAAAGTGCAGGTGAGATAGGTGGGATTTTTCAAGGCCAATGATGCCGTCTCCGGTCAAGAAGGTCGAGCCTACGCGACGATTAACGGCAACGTCGAAGAAATGTTCTACGTAAAAACCCTGGAGGGAAAGGTTGAAAAGCAAAAGTCAGAAATGAGGGCCTTGGGCCGCCGTGGCACGCAGCATAAAGCCACTGGCTGGAGCGGCAGTGGGAGCATGACAATTTACTATGCCACAACCCTATTTCGGCAGATGATGCTAGACTACATCAAAACAGGCAAGGACACCTACTTTGACATCCAAATTGTTAACGAGGACCCAGGTTCCAGTATTGGCAGGCAAACTGTCGTGCTGAAAAACGTTAATCTTAACAGTGTTATCCTGGCTAAGGTGGATACTGAAAATGAGTTCTTGGATGAAGAGATTGATTTTACCTTTGAAGATATTGATATCTTGGATAGCTTCAGTGCCCCGGTGTTGGGCTAATAAGATTTAGGAGGCATCAGCAATGAGTGATTTAAGCGTATTCTTTGCCCAGAACAATCTGGCAGATATTACGGAGGAATTTATTGTATCCGAGCGATTCAAGGACAAAGCTGGTCAGCCGGTGCCTTGGAAAATCCGCAGCATGACCGAGGCTGAAAACGAGGCCATTCGCAAGTCAGCCACCAAGCGGATAAAGGTTAAGAACAGTGGCTATACCACAGAGGTAGACTCCGAGGAATATATTGCCAGGCTTGCTGTCTCCAGTGTGGTTTTTCCGAACCTAAAGGATGCGGCCTTGCAGGAATCCTACCAGGTAAAGGGGGCAGATGCGCTCTTGCGCAAGATGTTGTTACCTGGGGAATATGCTGCATTGATTCAGAAAGTCCAGGAGCTTAACGGATTTGATAAGGATATGAACGAACTAATTGAAGAGGTAAAAAACTAATCCAGGAGGGTGATGGTGAGGCGAATTATGCTTACTATGCCCTCCATGAACTTCATATCCTGCCACATGATTTTGTGAGCATGTCGCGGCCTGAAAAGGCCGCGATTATGGCCATGATTGATGTGCGTGTAAGGAGGGAAAAACAGGAGCGGAAGCGCCAGATAAAAAGAAGGTGATTAATTGGCCACGGTATCGACAACGCTAAAAATGTTTGATCAATTTTCCCAACCTTTGCAACGAGTAGTAAGCCAAGTAAATTCGGCAGTGAGTGCTATGGGGCGGCTTCAGAGGGCCTTGCAAGTACCTGCGCCGCCCCCGATTAGAGTTCGTTTGAATCTAAACCTTGCATCCCTACGGACGCAGATCAATTCAGCCTGGCGTGGTTTAGGGACTTCGGGCATAGTGGTTCAGGTGCGCTTGGATACAGCAAGGGCCCTAAGGCAAGCCAGTGCCCTCCGGGCACAAATCCTTTCCCGCATTGGCACCATTACGGCTCGGCTAAGCCTAACGCTCCCTGGCAATCTAAACAACTTGCTAACGGGGTTGCAGCGATTGGTAACACAACTGCTTGGGGCCATCGAAAGACTGCGCTTACCGCCAGGCGGTGGTGGTGACGGTGGAGACGGTAATGATGGTGGGATTGCTGGCAGGTTAAGCAAGCTTAAAGGCCTGGCTGCCAACCCTAATGTCCAGGAATTATTTAGGGCCACCCTTGGTGGGGCCATGGAACAACAAAGAATGCAGGATATGTTCATTGCCCGTACAGGTGATGCACAGATCGGGACAGCCATGTTTGAGCGGTTTAAGGCAGATGCGATGGCGTCTGGCCAGGATGTAAACAAATTCTTGCAATCGACCCTATCCTTTTTCCCAGTGACTCAAAATACGGATCAACTGACGGGATTAAACAGCCTAGCCCAGCGGCTGAGTGCTTTCGACAGCACTGGCAACGGCATTGAAGGGGCTGCTGCTGCACTTAAAGGAGTCTGGTCCGGCGATATTGCATCCTTAGCAGGGAGTTTTAATCTACCCGAGGCGGATATACGGGCCTTTGGCCTGGATGAACTAGGTAAATCAGGTGATGTTGATGGTTTTATCAAAGCCTTTGATCAACTGCTGGAAAAGCAGGGCATGGGGCAAGCCGCCTTTGAAACCATGCTGAAAAGTCCGGCCAAGCAAATGGAGATCCTGGGCAACAACGTAAGAACAGCCTTTGCCAATGCTGGCGGGTCAGCTGTGAAAGGGCTGCTGCCAATCATCGTAATGCTCAACGATGCGTTCCAGGCAGGCAAATTCCAGGTGTTTTTTGATATGCTTAGTCTTGGCTTGTCTTGGCTTGTTAATGTAGGGTTAGCGGCCTTTACGATACTTAAACAGGGATTAGCCATGCTCGGAGAAGTTGCCTATAACGCGGGAGTTGTTTTACTTGGGCTATCACCTATACTTTTAGGGGTAGCTGCGGCGGCAGTGGTTTATCTTGCCTATATAAAGATGTTGGCTTTGTGGGCAACGATCATGGAGGCCAAAACCAGGCTTTGGGCGGCAGCAGAAGCAGCTTTGCAATTTATCATGCGTTTGAACCCCACCCTAAGAATTATTATGCTAATTATGGGATTGGTAACAGCTATAGCAACCTTAATAGCCCTGACGAACGGTATTAAGCAGGTATTCTCTGATGTTTTTGGGTTTGCCGTTGATTCTGCCGAAGGTGCTGTAAATGCAATTGTTGCACTTATTAATGGAGCAATTAGCGGGGTAAATGAAGTATCTGGGTTCTTTGCTAACCTATTGGGCGTTGAACATAAGAAAATAGAGGAAATTGAATTCAAGGCTGATTTTAAGAAATTCAAACAAAGTGGCCAAGATATGATCAAGAATTTTAGCATGGATGAACTTAAATCAAAAATAGGGCTAGAGATGCCTGGTGGCCTTAATAATCAAGATATCCCGGCCCAATGGAATGCTAACATAGGTGAAGTTTTGAAAGTCGGTGGGGGTGGCCAAATCAATGATAAGGTAGATATCCCTTCAGAGGACCTCGCAGCCATGCGGGATCTTGCTGAGATGAAAAATATTCAAAACTTTGTTACCCTAACGCCAACGGTTCAGGTAACCACCGGGGATATACACCAACCAATGGATGTTAACAAAATGATTCGTCAGATTGAGGAAGCGATGGCAAGAGAAATGGCTCAGAATGCGGAAGGGGTATATCGGTAATGGCAAGTTATAAATACGAAATATTTTTGAGTTTTAATAACAATGCGGAAGGTTGGAGGATTCCGGTTAATCCTGAGTCAATCGATATTGCACGGGGTGGAAAGGGGAAAACCTATGCTATTGTAGGTCCGCGTGGCAGCACAGCCCTAAAAGATGCTGACTTAATCGGTTCCGGGGAAATTAACGTAATTGAGAGTCCGAAACTAATGGAGGTTAGCTTTAGTAGTATTTTCCCGGCAATCCAATACCCTTTTGTTGTGGCACCGCTTTTTAAACCAATGAAATATATTGAAGATATTCGAAAATGGATGCAGACCAAGCACCCGATACGGTTTATCTTTGTTGGCTCTAACGCGATGTTACCTCAAGATCAATCAGAATCAGAACAAGATATCAACATAGCAGCCTCTATTGAAAAATTTGACTGGAAGGAAGTCGCTGGTTCTCCGGGTGATATTGAATACGCCATCACCCTGAAAGAGTACAAATTTTACGCAGCACAGAAAGTAGTTGAGGCAACAGCTGCGAATGGCAATACCGTACTGCACAAACAACCGTCTGCGCCGGATACCAGAGTACGGCCCCTAACATACACACTGCAACCGGGAGACAATCTCTGGCAAGTGGGTATGAAAGTCTTTGGGCGTGATGGACGCTGGCGGGATATTCAGAAGCTGAATAATATAGCGGATGCAAATCTAAAGAAACTACAGGTAGGCATGGTGCTGAAAATACCACAGGATTAAGCAGGCAGCCAACTTAAGGGGGTGATCAACTATATTTGAAATCATCATTGATAACCGGGACGGAAATTTATGGAACATATCCAGCCTAATATCCGAAATAACCTGGAAAACCAGCTACCTTGGTTCTGCCGGGAGTATGGAAGTTTCCTTGATTAAGGGCGAAATTTATGGGGACCCGAGTTTTAAATACGCACCCGGTGACATTATTCGGTTTAAAGCAGGTGGAATGAATGTTTTCTACGGCTATATCTTTACCATTGATAGCGGTAGTGACGAAGTCGTTAAAATTTTAGCCTATGACCAATTACGCTACCTCATGGCCAGCGATACCTACGTATTTTCCAACGTAACAGCGACGGAGGTGATCCGAAGGATTGCTAAGGATTTTAATTTGCCCGTGGGGGAGTTGGCTGATACCGGTTACAGGATGCCAACCCTGGTGGAAGATAACACAAAGCTCATGGATATCATTTGTAAAGCACTCACGGTTACATTGATCAATGCCGGTGAAAACTTTGTGTTCTATGATAACTTTGGCTTTCTTACGCTACGGAATGTCCGAGACTTAATGGTGAACTTTTATATCGGCAACCGAAGCCTGGTCTACGATTTTAGCCATAAGCGTTCGATTGATACAGATACCTACAACTATATTAAAATCGTAAAGGACAACAAAAATACAGGCCGACGGGATGTATATGTCCAACAGGACAAGGCCAACATTGCTAAATGGGGTAAACTTCAACTTTACCAAGTGGCAGACGAAAGCCAAAATGCCGCCCAAATTAATGCAACCTTGGCCCAAACCATGGCGTTAAAAAATCGGGAAAGCCGAAACATGACCATTGATGCCATTGGCGATATCCGGCTTCGGGCGGGAAACTATGTCCGGGTCGTGCTTGATGAATTTGGTATTAATCAACCGTTTTTGATCAATGAGTGTACGCATCGATTTGACGGGTCAGACCATACCATGTCACTAGATTTAAAGGTGGTGAATCGATTATGAGTTTGCTTGATCTGGTTAAGCAGGCCGGAATAGGAGCCGTCGAAGCCAGCAATCCCATGGCGGTACTCTTCGGTACTGTGATCAAAGCGAATCCTCTGGAAGTAAACGTTGACCAGCGTTTTACTCTCACAGGGGATTTTTTAGTTGTCCCTGAGAGTTTGAGATTTCTTAGGGCGTGTGACGAAAAGTTTAGCATAAAGGCCAAAGGGAATTTTCTAACGGGGGTTGTCGTGGAAGATGAAAGTGAAGAACAATGGACGGGTGATACAAGGCTATACGGTGAAGAAGTCACGATTACCCGAGGAAAGATGCCCCTGGCCCCTTTGACCGCAGGAGACAAATTAATCCTGCTGCGGGTGCAGGGTGGCCAGCAATATATCGTTTTAGATAGGGTGGGTTGAGTATGATTCCGCAGGGTGGCAGTTTAAGCGTCAATCAAATGATTGGTTTAGAACAACAGCCAAGCTATACCTATAGGCTTGACCTGGCAGCTAATCGGATTGCTGGTATGACGGACGATATCGAGGCGATCAAACAAGCAGTTTTCAAGCTGCTGCAAACTGAAAAATACAACTATCCCATATATGGGAACTATGGTGTTGAGTTAGCTGGTTTATTGGGTAAAAGCAGATCATTTATTAAATCTGAATTGAAGCGCCGTATTCAGGAGGCATTATTGCAAGATGACCGGATTAAAGCGATCGAAGATATGCAGATCACCTTTGGCGAAGATCAGGCACTGGCAACTTTTGTCGTTTTAACCCAGTACGGCAGCTTCAATGTAAACCGGAAGGTGATCCATCATGTATGAACAACAAACTTACGAAGCCATCCTCCAGCGCATGTTAGCTCGGGTGCCCAACACCATAGATAAACGGGAGGGCAGCATCATCTATGATGCCCTGGCCCCGGCTGCTGCGGAACTGGCGCAAATGTATATAGAATTGGAGATTAACACCAGCCTAGCCTTTGCCAGCACCTCCAACGGAGACTATTTGGAACTACGTACGGAGGAACTTGGAATCACAAGGGAACCAGCCACAAAAACAAAACGAAAAGGGTTATTCTACGGTAATAGCGACACGCCGCTGGACGTACCAATGGGCAGCCGTTTTTCCATTGAAGGCTTAAATTATATGGCCGTCAATAAGCTTTCCGGCGGGCAGTACATCATGGAGTGTGAAACAGCCGGCTCGTCAGGCAATCGGCCCCTGGGCAGTATGCTGCCCATTGACTACGTAACGGGTCTGGTCAGAGCGGAATTGGCAGAGGTGCTGGTGCCAGGGGAGGATACCGAGACAGATGCAGCACTACTGAATCGATACCGGCTCCAGGTACAGCGGCCCATCACTTCAGGCAATATTTATCACTACCAAAAGTGGGCCACGGAAGTACCGGGGGTCGGTGAGGCCAAGGTATTTCCTCTCTGGAATGGTCCCGGTACAGTGAAGGTGGTTATTGTCGATTCTGAACGTCAGCCGGCTACACAAGTATTAACAACCGCTGCGGCAGAGCATATAGAAAGTGTTCGGCCCATCGGTGCAAATGTGACAGTTGTGTCCGGCCTAGGTAAGCCTGTCAATGTAACCGCCATCGTGGTTTTAGCGGCAGGGTACAGCCTGCAAAGCGTGTCAGAGGCATTTGCAGTTGCTTTGACGGAGCACCTCAAAGACATTGCCTTTGCAATGAATTACGTCAGTCATGCCCGCATAGGCACGCTGCTTCTAAGTATCCCGGGAGTATTAGATTACCACCACCTGACCTTGAACGGAACCACAACCAATATTGCACTGGCTGACGAAGAAATACCGGTACTTGGTTCCGTTAATTTGGGGGTGTAGTAGATGCCTTATCCTAATGAAATTGACCGCTTTACGGAAAAGCTGAATAAAAAGGCTGCCGGCAGTGTGTATGTCATGGAAGAAGAAATCACGATCACGGACGGGGTATATGAGGGAACGCTGACCCACGACAACATAACCAACAGCACGATCCGGGTTTATACGGGTTCCAAATTAACCGGCGAGCAAGTGACAAATTTCATTGTTTCGGTACCGGCAGAAACTCCCTGGAAGCGGTCAATCAAAATATTTGCCGCGACCTCCAAGGTATACGTCACCTATGAAACGCCTGGGGACACGGTAGAAGCTGAGGATGTGAACAAGCTTCAGGAATCTATCACAGCCACCCAGGAGGAACTAGCAAGATACCAGGCCGTTGGGGTTATTGACGGCGGCGACTTTATTCGGGAGGTGAAATAATGGCTCAACAAACAATTAAAATCAGGCGTGGAACAAAGACCCAACTAACCGCATTAGGAAATCTGGCAGTAGGTGAAATGGGCTTTTGTACGGATACAAAAGAAGTGTATATCGGTGACGGCACGACGAACGTTTTCGTTGGTCGTGCCATGTCGGGGACAGAGGCCGCCAGGCCCAATGCGGGTGTGTTGGGTCGAGTGTACTATGTGACAAGCAGCACCAATATGGGGTATCTCTACTTTGATGATGGGGCTGTCTGGAAAAGGATCAATGCCCAGAAACTGACCGATCTGACCGGAACCTTGGATGACGTAGCAGATGGTACCACCTATGCCAAGGTAAAGAAATCAGACATTACCAACGGCCAGGTCAATAAAGTTTCCGATGGCAGTAATACAAAAACCGCTGCGGAAATTAAAACTCACATAGACGATGCAACCAAACACCGGGTGATAAATGACGGGGGTGTATCTGGCACTGCCTTATGGTCAAGTCAGAAAATCAACACTGAAATATATAATGCTATACGTGGGTTGGAATGGCAGGATAGTGTCAAGTCAAAAGTTGTCGCTGCACCACCTGCTTCACCCGCAGCGGGAGACAGGTATATCCTACCAGCAGGTGCTACTGGGGTATGGGCCGGGAAGACCAACCAAATAGCTCACTATCAATCATCCTGGGAATATTACGTACCCCAAGAAGGTTGGAGTGTCTATGTGGATGCAGAAAACAAGAACTATGTATTCAACGGCACTGAATGGGTACGGTCAGGCGAAGCCAACCAGAGCATCATTGCCGGAAACGGCCTAACAGGTGGAGGCCAGGGTGACACTGTAAGTTTGGCGGTTGGAGCGGGCAACGGTATCACTGTGGCAAGCACATCCGTAGCAGCTAAAGCAGGTAAAGGTATCGTCGTGAACAGTACCGGCATAGAAGCCAACATAGACGGTAGTAGTATCATCTATGATACCGCTAATGGTAATAAGCTAACCGTGGCAATCGTGGACGGAGGAACATTTTAGGGAGGGAGGCAGATGGCTAGAAAAGTATTGATCCAGATTCGCCGGGGACTGGAAAGGGATATAGGCACCCTGGCAGTGGGGGAACTTGGGTACTGCACAGATACCCAAAAACTGTATATTGGTGCTGCCAGCGGAAATGTACTCCTTGTAACTGCTCAGACCGCAGGCGATATGCTGAAAAGTATCTATGATACAAACAACAACGGCAAAATTGATGCGGCAGAGACAGCCGACAGCGCGCCGTGGGCGGGGATAACAGGTAAACCGAGTGCCTTTACACCGGCGGCTCATAATCATGAACCCACAAATATAAACCAAAACACAAATAACCGTTTTGTAACAGATATAGAAAAAGCGTCTTGGAACGGAAAACAAGATGCACTGGGTTTTGCACCTGTAAATAAGGCAGGAGATACCGTTGAAGGGAAATTAACTCTGCCGACAGGAACCACTGCCGAAGCTTCGTTGACTATTCCCCACGGCGTGGCACCGACTATTCCGGTCAACGGTGACGTGTGGACTACAACATCGGGACTTTATCTAAGATTAAATGGAACTACTAGAACAATAGCCCATACAGCTTCCTGGAGTACGATATCTCAAACGGAGGCGGAAGCAGGTACAGCAACCTCGCAAAGATTATGGACTGCTCAAAGAGTGAAACAAGCTATAGATGCCAATGCAATGCCTAAAGGCCCTTTAACCTGGAACCAACTCAGGGGGGTGTAACGGCATGACATACGGTGATTTTTTATATGGGACACGGATATTCAGCGATGATGCAGGTAGTGATCAGCCGGAAATCCCTACCCCCGACCTGATGCAGTACCTCCCCCCATACTACAGCCGTGAAAAAGGTGAAATGTTAGCAATCCAGCAGGCTAATGCGGGGGAGTTGGGTAAACTACGTTATGCTGTCGATGATCTTCTTCGGCAGTTTTTTGTTATGACTGCTACATGGGGACTGGACTTGTGGGAACAGGAGTTAGGGCTAACGACAGACCGATCTAAATCCTATGAACGCAGGCGGGAAATCATCCTAGCCAAGTTACGTGGGGCCGGTACGACAACGAAGGAAATGATCAAAAACGTTGCCACTGCCTTTTCTGGCGGCGAGGTGGCTGTAATTGAATACCCAGGGGAATGTCGGTTTGTGGTACAGTTCATCGGCATCAAGGGAATTCCGCCAAACATGGCTGGGTTTATAGCTATGCTGGAAGATATTAAGCCAGCCCATTTAGTTTGCGAGTTTAAGTACACGTACACGGTATGGAATATGTTGGGGGGGTTAACTTGGAATCAGGCTGAACAAAAAACTTGGAATGAACTAAAAATTTACGAAGGGGCGTGATGAGATGAAATATACCGGGAACTTAAATTTAAAGAAGCCTGAAGGCACAGACATTGTAAATATTGATGATCTAAACGAAAACATAGACATCCTAGATCTAGCGGTGGCGGGAAAGGTTGATAAGGTAGCAGGTAAGGGGTTATCCGACGAAAATTTTACCACTGTAGAAAAAAATAAACTGGCAGGTATTGCAACCGGAGCTAATAACTATACCCACCCGGCTAATCACCCAGCATCAATTATTATTCAGGACGCTTCTAACAGATTTGTAACTGACACGGAGAAAGCAAACTGGAACGCCAAAGAAACACCTGCTGGAGCGCAAACTAAGGTAGATGCACATGCCAATAATACTACAACAGCTCACGGAGCGACCTCAGCAGCTACCGCAAATAAAATCATAATCCGCGACGCTGTCGGACGGGCAAAGGTGGCCGCACCTTCAGCAGCGGATGATATCGCAAGAAAAGACACTGTTGATGCTGTACAAACAAACTTAACTTCTCATGCTAATTTAACCACTACTGCCCATGGTGGGATTGTTCCATCCAGCGATGTTGTTACAATGGCAATGGCTAATAAAATACTTAAACTCAATGCAAATGCTAAACTTCCAGCGTCTATTACAGGTGATGCTGATACATTGGATACTTATCATGCTGGAAATGCAGCAGGGAATATTCCAATAAATAACGGTACATTAAATACTAATTTAAATGCTCAGAAGTTAAATGGACAACTTGCAGCTTATTATACTAATGCAGCAAATATTAATATTGCTGATTCTGATGGAAATTTTTCTGCTAAGAAAGTAGAAAATGCTATCGCAGATTTAGGAAATCAAATAATGAAAGAATTTAAATCCTCTGTAACACTACCACATGGTATTAGTGTATTAAATGTAGAAGAAAGTGGATTATTAAGACCTAAATTTGTTGGCCGACAATTAATTAACCTATTAGGTAGAGATGGTAATTGTGAAAACATTACAGGGGTGTGGTTGAGTTCAAATTCAGCAATGTCTTTACTTAATAATGGTATTAAAGCAGCTCAAACGGGTAGTACATCATATGGTATTAGTTCTACTAAATCATATCCAATAAATAATACTAAATATTATATTGCATCTGCTTCTATTACTAATTTATTTTCAAGTGCTAGGGATGCTAAAATATATGTTAGGCGTGGAAGTGACGTTGTTAGTTTTAAGTCTGGTACAGCAATCTCTATTAATCCAAATGAAACAAAGCAAGTTATTGTTAAAATACAACCTTCAGATATTGGAACTGAAACTAGCATATACGTATATCCATATGCATACGGGACTAACAATGGTGAATCTGTCATATTCGATAACATTATGCTTTGTGAAATTTTACCCGCTGATTACAACTTAAACGATGAAGAATTGTTAGCAAAATATCCATATGTAAATTCATTCCAATGTGTGCAAAATCCTGCAATAAGGGTTGAAGGTGAAAATTTATTACCACCTTTTAATCAGTGGAATTTACATGCTAATGCTAAACTTTCTGAACCATACACATTCGTTTTAGATGCCACTGCAAACAGTCAATGGACTAATACAGGTGCGGGTAGTATAAAAGTAATTCCTGGTCAGAAATATTCTTTCTCATGCAATGCTCCAACTGGAACATTATTTAGGGCCGCTACTTACGATAAAAATGGAATTTATGTTGCTAGTATTGGAGATTTAGTAAGTAGCGGAGGTAAAATACGCGGTACATTAACTATTCCTGCTGGAATTTATTCACTTTCATGTAATTTAGGTAATAATACTGATATAACCGGAAGTTTAACTTTTTCTAACCCAATATTAGTTGTAGGAGATGTGATTCCAACTGAGTTTAAACCCTACAACCCATCTTACCTCTACCTCCAAACACCTCTTTACGAAGGTGAAACGCTGGAGAAGATTGACGGACAATGGATGAGAACAAAGAAGTGGGAGAAGAAGGTGTTGAATGCGAGTTTAGCTTACTCTCAAGTCGGCAGATATACTGGATATAATAGGGTTAAAGTTGCCGGAATTGCTCCCGGTCATGCTGGTAGTTCTACAATTAATACTATTGCGGTTAAATATGATGGTAAACTATTGCCTCATAGTGGAAGTGGTAATCCGGGTGCTGGTGATTTTAGATTGTTACTTGATACTGATTTGTATATCACTATTCCGAATGTTGATTCGGGTTGGGCAGATAGCTACGCACCAACACCAGATGAAATCAAAGCCTATTTTATGGGATGGAAGATGTGTAATTCAATTATAGGTAGAACTACGCCGTATAATGGAACAGGAACCAAGGGTTGGGTTGCTTTTGATAAATCCGCTGCTGATGGTGGCACATTAACTGATGGGATTGATTTTTTCACAGTAACACCACCCAGCATATTAGCACCTAATACAAAAACCAAATCCTATGTTCTTCACTATCAGTTATTAAACCCAATTATTGAAACAGTACCAAGTGAAGGTCAACTTGTTTTACATGAAGGTGTAAATCAAGTAGAAGTATTCGAAGGGGTAGTGTTCAGGGAAATAGTAAATCCCACTATAAATGTGGCTAGCTATAATTATTACGGAATAAATACGAAAGTTGGTAGTTCGTATGCTGTAGATACTGGATTTAATGCTCTACCTATGACCATATATGATATTTACAAAAATGGTAGAGAAAATACGTCGCAATGGACTATCGCTAAGTCCCCTACTTCCATCAATTGGCACAACGGTCTAGGAGCGTGTATTAGCAAATTTGACTTTGATCCATCTGCTCAATACTCCGTAACCTATTTAGCAGTATCTGAA
Organism: Desulfotomaculum sp. 1211_IL3151; assembly: GCF_036763075.1. NCBI lineage: Bacteria > Bacillati > Bacillota > Clostridia > Eubacteriales > Desulfotomaculaceae > Desulfotomaculum > Desulfotomaculum sp. 1211_IL3151. Next base: position 109,724 of record NZ_JBAIYV010000022.1, read on the forward strand.
GAATTTACTGCATCGCTTCTTTTTGTTGATGCTATTTATGATGCAAATATTAAGTCTATAGTAGATTCGTTGGTAAGTAAAGCTTCTGATGTAGGTGTGAGAATAGGAGCTTTAGAACAGGTTTTTACATCTGTCAGTAATGGTAAAAATGAAATCGCTACCGCTATTACTGACAAGGGTATACCAGCAAGCAGTAGCGAGAGTTTTGCAAGTTTAGCTGGAAAAATAGGCAATTTAACATCGGGCATTTCGGATAATATAGATAAATATTTAATGTATCCAGATATTACAGATATTGGATATGCTCAACGGATTGATTATTCTGCAAACTATAATTATTATGATTTACAAATTACCAAAGATGATTATATAGTGTATTTACTTAAATATTATAACCACCAGTCATATACCATTAGAATGGCACACCCAGATATTCGTGCAGCTATCTGGTCATATGACACTGAAATCCCTAGCGCCAGACTTGTACTTGATTCTCTTGAAAATTGTTATGTATTAGGATCAAATAGTGGTATAGGTGCTTTATATTTTAAAAAATATAATAAAAATGGGAGTCTTTTAGTAAATAAAACTTATTCTCTTTCTAATTGTGGTGAAGTGCGATATATACATATACATGAATTATCGAATAGAATATATGCTGTACTTCGCTACGTTATTTTAACATATGATTTGAATGGTAATTTAATATCATATATGTTAGTTCCTTCAAATGAATTTGGTATGTCTAGCTTAGATGTCAGTGGAAAATACTTATATGTAATAAACTATAACAAGATAATAGTTTTCAACACAGAAATATTAGCATTTACTGGTTGGCAATTTGTATTTGAAACACATCCCGTATCCTTAGTAGCAGGTGAAGATGATTATGTATATGCTAGAAATACATATAATCTCTATAAGATAAAGCAAGGAGCGGGAACTCAAGTTTGGTATACGCCAGGTGCAGGAAGTTATGGTGATATGTGTATCACTCCTTGCAGTAAATTATTATGTTTTAACAGTGGTAGTACTAGAGTATATAACATGAATGGGTTATTTTTATTTAATGCAAAGTTTGATAGAATATATGCAAATTATGTTCCACATAAAGCAATGGTATTTTCTGCAGATGGATCATATTTACATTACGCATTTGTTAAATTCAATAAGTGGAAAATAAAGATATAGGGAGGAATAAGTGTGATATTTATTAGATATGAATTAGAAAAAGAAAATAAAGCAAAGGTATCTTTTGTGCATTTCAAACCAGAAATGTTAAAAGAAGAAGAAAAACATGATGGAATTATGTTAGATTCAGATAATGTACCGGAGCCAGAAAATGTAAAATATAAGATGCCCGTTTTATATATTAACCCAGAAACAGGAGAATTGTGGCATGAATACATTGATGTTGAACCGACTGATATTGAAAAATTACAACAAGAAAACATAATTCTTGGGCAACAGCTTGTTGAAAAAAAATTACAAATTATGGAACTTCAACAGCAAAATGCAACCCTTGGCCAGCAAGTGGTTGACATGGATTTGCGTTTATTAAATTTAGAAATGGGAGGTAATGCGTAATGAGTAATTTTGAAAGAGTTAAATACTATTACGAAAAAGGTTGGGCCACTAAGGCACAGGTACAGAAATATGTGCAGTATGGCGTGATTACTGCCGAAGAATACCAGACCATCATAGGTGAACCTTATCCAACAATTGCATAACAGCAAAGTATAGAACGCCACGATAGGCGTTATTTTTATGCCCTGGTGCCCTTGGGTGCTAGGGTAATTGTTACCGGAGGTGGAGTAATTGGGGGAGGCTGATGTTTTAGCCATACAACAAAGTCTTAACCGGGTAGAAACTGTACTTACTGACTTAACAAAGGCTGTGAATGACTTGAGGGTAACAGTAGCTAGAGATTATGTCACTAAGGAAGATTTCCTTAAGTTTCAGGAACAATCAGAGTTCCGAATAGTCAAATTGCACGAAAAGATTGAGGATCATGTTAAAGAGGACAAAGCAGACCGCTGGAAGCTTGCTGGTTTGGTGGCCACGATTACTGGCATTGTGCTGAGTATCATACAAGGGGTAATTAGAATGGTCAGGGGTGGAGGTGGCACCCAATGAGGGGATTTTGGAACGATGACGATGGAATGTCGATAACTGACTCACTGGCAATCTGGTTTTCAGTCGGCTTTGGTATTGTGTCAGCAATATTTGTGTATTTGTTGCTAACAGATAAATTAACCGACAGGGCGGTTGACTTCTTTACTCAATTTTCATGGCCAGTTATAACCATCCTTGGCGGATACTATGGGGATAAGATTGCATCACAATTTGGATATGCCATAAGCAGTAGGAGGCGGCCACAAAAACTGCAACACCAGTCATACCAGGACTATGACCAGAGATTTGACGATTATTCACCAACTCAACGACCTACCATCTAGGAGGTAATTATGGGTACAAATAATTTTATAGCCGATGTTATGTCGGCAGCGGTGAAGATTCAGATCAAGCATGGGTTACCAGCGGCGGCTATCACTGCTCAGGCTTGTCTGGAGACTGGGTTTGGCCAATATGTACTTAAACAAGGAAGTAAATACAGTTACAACTTATTCAATATTAAAGGGACTGGACCTGCCGGAAGCGTTTCTGTAGTAGCTTGGGAAGTAGTGAATGGGAAGCAGGTAGATGTTAGGAGTAATTTTCGGGCCTATAACAACTACGAAGAATCGTTTAATGACTACGCCAAATTGATCACCGGAGCCAGTAGGTACAAACAGGCATTACAGGTTAAACCCGACCCCGACAAATACGCCTATGCTATTTTGGCCTGTGGTTATGCTACGGACCCTGGATATGCCAAGAAGTTAATCAGCATTATGAACCAGTATAAGCTACGGGAATTGGCTGCAGAGATGTTCAAGAAGGAGGTAAATGCTGTGTTTAAGGATGTTTTAGACCACTGGGCTAAATATGACATAGAGTGGTTAGAGAAAGAGGGGCTTATCGGTGGCGACTTACAGGGTAACTTTAACCCGGACAATCCAGCAACTAGGGCCGAAATGGCAGTAATGATGAAGCGGACTATTGATTATATTAGTAAAAAGATGGGGGTGGCTTAGGTGCGGCCATTTGTTGAACGTCTTAAATCCAGGAAATTAATCATGGCCCTAGTGGCCGCTGCCGTCGCAGGTACCAAGATGTATTACCCTGACTTGCCGGAAGATGCTGTTTACGCTATTGTGGGTGCCTGCATGGGTTATGTTGCCGTAGAGGGAGCAGTGGATGCTGTGGGGCAGTTGGCAAAGTGGCTGGCCGAAAAGAATAAAACCGAACCACTTGTTAAAAAATAACCCAACATAATCACGCGGATGTATTGTTGTGGGGCTGTCGCAGTAAGCCAGCCTAGAAAACAAACAAAAGACGGCTTCTGGCAAATGCCAGTCGCCGTCTTTTGTTGTAAAATATAGTTGTGAACAACACTTTACAGCCAGATTATACACTAACCGGGAATGTGTATCAACTGGTAATTCCGATGGATATAGGGGAAATGATCCCGGTGGACGATTCAGTGAGACTACTCAATGCCGTGTTGGAAAGGATCAGAATGTAGAACGAATGGCTCGTTAACGAGAGTGCGTTTCTCAGATATCATCGCTCGTCGTACTACTATACTGGCATTTTCAGCGGACTCTTCGGTCCAGATATCCCAAGCAATAATCTTCCGGCTAAACAGATATAAGATTAAATATAGGTAGAAAAAGCTTCCCCTTATTGGTCCCGGGAACCAAGTGATATCCCACATCCAAACTTGGTTTGGACCAGTGGTACAATGGGTAGAAATAGACTTGGAACACGGTCGTTTAGCTCTTCCGCGATGGTGTTGCATATCGTTTTCTTTCAGCACCCGATAAAATGTTGATTCTGACGCCAAGTAAATACTTTGGTCGGCTAGTCTGGGAACAATTTGGCTCGGCGGTAAGCTCTTAAATTCAGGTGCAGTTTCCACAATAGCTTGTCTTTCGTCTTCGCTAAGTTTGTTTGCAGGTGCTATTCGGTTAGCATATTTCCGCTGGTCCCCAAGGGGTGATAGATTACTTCTCCAGCGTTGAAGGGTTCGCCTTGAAATTCCAAGTTCCTCACAGGCAGCTGTCTCCCTAGCGCCTGAGGCAACAGCTTCTTTGATCAGTATAATGGCTTGTCGACGATCTGAGTCACTGATCAGTCTTCCACGGGGTCCCCCCAAATCGCCTGGGCCTTTTTTCTTAAAACGAGGAGTGCAGCAGCTTCAGCAAGCGCAGCTTCCTTTCGTCTAAGTTCTTTTTGAACATCTTTTAATTCTTTATCCCTTTGACGTAGATCCTTTTGTAGCTGGGCAACTTGCTGGGCAACACCGCCATTTGCTTGCATACAGGCATCACGCCATGCTTCCGCCTGTTCAACAAAGAGGCCTTTAGACCGGCAGTATTCAGCCATCTCTATCTCACTCAAAGAGGCTGTCTCTACAACTATTAGAAATTTATCTTGGGTACTCCATTTTTCAGCTTCAGGTTCACCACTTGGAACTGCTATGCCATTGGCTCTGGCTTTCCTCTTCCAGGTGTGTAGAGTGGCCTCAGACAACCCGGTTTCCCTAGAGATCAATTTAATCGATTCATTATTAGGTGGCATCATTCTTTTGATAATGGAGTACTTGATTTCCTCGCTGTATCTTGTCATCGTTTTTCCTCCTCGCACTGCTGCTTAAATAAATATAAATGTTTTAGAGGGCTATGACAACTATCCTAACACAGGGGGATTACTGTCTAGCCCTAATTTGAGGGTTTCAGGGAACATATGTTTGGGTGTAAAATACATGGTAAATCTTGTATAACTTTTAATTTTGTGATGTGTTAACGTATTTAAAGGAGGGGAAAATTTGAAGCTTAGGGAATTGTTTACCATGATGATACGAGAAAGATTAGAGGAAACACACCAAAAATTAAAGGAGAGCAGAGTATACCAAGATAACCTCTCTGAAGTGATAGAAATACAAAAAAAGATAAAGCATAAGCTTGGCCATGATAGGTATTTGGTTGATGATTTAGAATATTTAAGAACCTTGTGCTTTATCGAAGAGCACGAGGCAGCATATTTATTGGGCCTAGAAGAAGGTTTGGAATTGCAAGGTAAAAAAATTCAAGAGGACTGTTGTTTGTAAAGCAGCCCTTTTGAATTTTAGGATTAACGAAGGTATCAAAAAGGTAAAGCAATCTTGAAAGCGGTTAATTTAAATTTAAAGATGTCACAGGTCAAAGACGAACCGTCTCAGGGTACATGAAGCCGAGGGGGTTGGTTATTGTTTTTATTATAGAAATATTTGGGGCTAGGATTTTGGAAAAATGTGTCGTAATTTGTTAATAGAAGGAAAGTCGCGTATGGATGGTTAAAAGGGACTTATTGATTAAAAAATATTACGGATCCCTTAAAAAAGAGTTTGAAGGAACATTTCTTGTTTGGTATAATGTCTACTGTAGACAGATAATCATCCGCCCAAAACGGACGAAATGAGAGGTATCAAGTAGTGGCCAAAAAAGATCCCAAATACTACTTAGTACAAGAGGATATCCTGCCTGAAGCGATTTTAAAAACAGTGATGGCCAAAGATTTATTGCTTAAGGGGGCGGCAAATACTGTTAATGAGGCCGTTGAAAAGGTAGATTTAAGTAGAAGTGCCTTTTATAAATACAAAGATAAAGTGTTCCCCTTCCATCAATGGAGTCGGGGCAAAATTGTTACCCTTGCGTTGCTGATGGAGCATCAGCCAGGGGTCCTTTCTACTGTATTAAATATTATAGCTTCTGTTAAGGGCAGTATTTTAACGATTAATCAAAATTTACCGTTACAAGACCTTGCCAATGCGACCCTTTCCATTGAAACTGCCGAGATAAATCGCGATTTGGAAGAACTTTTGCGAATTATTGGTGAAGTGGAAGGTGTACGGAATGTACGTTTAGTGGGCCAAAATTAGGCCTTGGGGAGGAGATTACTATGGATAACATAATTAAAATAGGTCTATTCGGTTTAGGAACCGTTGGCCGAGGTGTCTATCGTACACTGGAAGAAAATAGTGATATTATTCAACAACGGGTTGGTGTAAAAATAGAGATTAAGAAAGTTTTAGTACGCAGTTTGAATAAAGAACGTGGCATAAGTATACCAGAGGAACGGTTAACCACCGACCCGAATGATTTAATAGCTGATCCGGAAATTAAAATTATTGTCGAAGTCTTGGGTGGCATTAACCCCACCCTTGATTACGTATTAGCAGCCCTTAATAGTGGGAAAAGCGTAGTAACTGCCAATAAAGACATGATGGCAGAGTATGGTCAGCGGTTATTTAAAGCAGCTCAAAATAATAACTGTGATTTGCTATTTGAAGCCAGTGTGGCAGGGGGCATACCCATTATTCGCACCTTGAAACAAAGTTTGGCCGGCAATCGCATTGAAGGAATTTATGGCATTATTAACGGTACAACTAACTATATGCTGACTAAAATGTTTCAAGAAGGCTGCGACTTTAAAGATGTCCTGTCGGAGGCACAAGCAAAGGGATATGCTGAGTCAGATCCAACTGCCGATGTGGGGGGCTTTGATGCTGCAAGAAAATTAACGATTTTAGCTTCCATTGCTTTTAATACCAGGGTGCCCTTAAGTAAGGTTCATACGGAGGGTATTACGAATATAACCGTGGCCGATATTACTTCCGCCAATGAACTGGGCTATACCATAAAATTATTGGGTATTGCCAAAGAGCGGCCGGAAGGAATTGAAGTTAGGGTTCATCCAACCTTTATCCCCAAGGACCATCCACTGGCGTCAGTGGGAGATGTGTTTAATGCTGTATTTGTGCGGGGCAATGCGGTTGGAGATACGATGTTTTACGGTAAGGGAGCAGGCGAACTGCCCACAGCCAGTGCCGTGGTAGCAGATATCATGGATGCTGCCAGGGATATCCTGCGAAATGTGCCAGGGTTTATTGGTTGTACCTGCTTTAAGGAAAAACCAGTGCTAGATATTGGTGAGACCTATAGTAAATACTATATTCGACTTAAGGTAGCGGATAAACCGGGGGTATTGGCATCAATAGCCTTGGTCTTCGGGAATAAAGAAGTCAGCCTTAAATCTGTTCTGCAGAAAGAAGCCACCGGCAAGACCGCTGAACTGGTATTGGTTACACACCGGGTGCTTGAACAAAATGTTCAAGATGCCTTAATGGATATCAAACAATTATCCTCTGTTTTAGATATTTCCAACGTAATCCGGGTAGAAGGGGAAGAGTAAAATAGTGCCAAATGAAACCATTAAAGTCAAAGTTCCGGCTACCACGGCGAATATGGGGCCAGGTTTTGATTGCCTGGGGATGGCTTTAGAACTTTACAATGAAATTCACATGAGACTGGCTCCGGGAAAGATCTCCATTCAGATCGAAGGAGAAGGGGCAGAAGATATAAAAAGAGATGAAAATAATATTGTCTGGCGGGCTGCCCAAAGAGTTTTTCAGGAAGTTGGTTTTAATAATCCTGGCTTATGGATTAGACTCATTAATCAAATCCCAACTTCGAGGGGACTGGGCAGCAGTGCTGCCGCCATTGTAGGGGGATTAGTGGCAGCAAACCAGCTTATTGGGGGTAAACTAACACAGGATCGCTTACTGGCTCTGGCAACCGAATTGGAAGGACACCCGGATAATGTTGCCCCTGCCCTCCTGGGAGGGGTGGTCATTTCAGTGCTGGCGGAGGGAGAAGTACACTATTTAAAGATTATGCCGCCGGAAGGGTTAAACACAGTGGTTGCTATCCCAGATTTTAAGTTATCCACCCACGCGGCAAGGGATGTATTGCCGCAAAAAGTTAGTTTAAAGGATGCTATTTTTAATCTTAGCCGTGTGGCACTGCTGGTTGGTGCCCTATGTGAAAAACGGTTAGATTTGTTATACATCGCAGGGCAAGATACTTTGCACCAACCATACCGTTCCAGTTTAGTTCCAGGCATGCAAGAGGTAATTCAGGCAGCAAGCCAGGCCGGGGCATTAAATGTAACCCTAAGTGGGGCCGGCCCTACGGTGCTGGCCCTAACGAACAGCGGGTCAGAAGAAATTGCCCGATCCATGGGGCAAGCCTTTGAAAATGCCGGAACCTCATGTCAAATAAAACTTCTAAGACCTGCAGTTGAAGGAACTAAAATTTTATGATTTAATATTTTATGTAGCTAAAGTATTTTGCAGCGGAGAGGCGGTAACAAAAATGTTGGTTGTTAAAAAATTTGGCGGGAGCTCAGTGGCAGATCCCGAGCGGATAAAGCGAGTAGCCAATCGAATTGTGGATGAACATAAAAAGGGAAATCAGGTTGTGGTAGCTGTTTCAGCCATGGGTGATACTACCGATGACTTAATATCCCTGGCTAAGCAGGTAACGAATGAACCTGCCGAACGGGAAATGGACATGCTGCTTTCCACCGGCGAACAAGTATCCATCGCTCTTTTGTCTATGGCCATTCGGGATCTTGGCTCAGATGTTATATCCTTAACAGGTGGTCAAGTAGGTATTTATACAGATGATGTACATAGAAAAGCGAAGATTTTAAAGATCGAAACCAGTCGGGTCAAGGAGGAATTAGATCAGGGCCGGATTGTTGTAGTGGCTGGATTCCAGGGTATTAAATCCAACCGGGATATTACTACCCTAGGCCGTGGTGGTTCAGATACCACTGCTGTGGCCTTGGCTGCTGCACTACAGGCGGATGTGTGTGAAATCTTTACAGATGTTGATGGGGTCTATACCGCTGACCCAAGGGTAGTGCCAGAGGCCAGCAAGCTGCAGAACATTTCCTTTGATGAAATGTTAGAGCTTGCCAGTTTAGGAGCCCAGGTGCTGCATCCCCGCTCGGTGGAACTGGCCAAGCAATATGGCATCCCGATTCATGTTCGTACCAGTTTTGATCACAGAGAAGGAACTATTGTTGAGGAGGCACCAAATATGGAAAATGCACCTGTGGTGAGCGGAGTTGCCTATGATTATAACGTTGCTAAAATTGGCTTATTTGATGTGCCGGATCAGCCCGGTGTAGCTAAGAAAATATTTAAAGCCTTATCTGCCCAAAACCTTAACGTGGATATGATTATTCAAAGTGCCATGAGGGATAACGTGAATGATATAGGTTTTACCACTACCCAGGACGATCTGAGGAAAGCCCTGCAAACCATTGAAGCGATTCAGCAGGAAGTTGGCTTTAGAGGGTATACCCATGATGAAGATGTGGCCAAGGTATCCATTGTCGGTGCCGGAATGATTTCACACCCAGGAGTGGCCGCAGATATGTTTGAAGCCCTGGCCGATGAAGATATCAACCTGGAAATGATTACCACTTCGGAAATTAAAGTATCCTGTGTAATTAAAAGAGCGGATACCGTAAAGGCAGTTCAAGCCCTTCATCAGAAATTTAAACTGGATAACCTGGAAGAGGCTAAAAATTACAGCGAATAAAATAAGGAAAAAATAATCCCCGCAACCTGCGGGGATTATTTGGGTCAACCATCGGAACCCTTGGCAACATAGATGGGGCCTTCGCCACAATCAGGTGGTGCTTGAACCGGACCTTTTTCTTTATAAATTATTTGGGCTGGTTCCTTTAGCTCCTTGGTTCGTTTATCTTCCATATAGCTCACCCCCTGCCCTTAGCTTGTGCCAGGCAGGGGGTTTTTAATCTTTTGTGATGGTTATTTCTGAGCACACTGATTTTCAATAATAACACGACCCAGTTCCTGGGAACGGCGGGTGGCTCGGAGAATCGCTTTGCGGATGGTATTTTGGAAATCTCCCTTATTAAGTTCATTAATGCCGGCCATGGTTGTGCCGTTGGGGGATGTGACCTGACGTCTTAATTCCTCGGGGTTTTCACCTGTCTCCATGAGCATCTTAGCTGCACCTAAAAGGGTTTTTAAAACCAAAGGCCGGGCCAGTTCCCGGGGAATGCCAGCGACCTCTCCGGCCTTTTCCATGGACTCCACCAGATAATAAATATAAGCGGGGCCACTGCCCGAGAGTCCGGTAACGGCATCTAACAGGTGTTCTTCCACAATCACCACTTCGCCCATAATCTTGAAAATCGCTTCCCCTAATCTTAGCTGCTCAGGGGTTGTATAGTGACCGCCACTTAGTCCGGTGGCAGACTCCAATACCGCACAGGATGTATTAGGCATGGCCCGGATAACAGGAATGGATAGATTAAGGCTATCTTCAATCAGTGAAGTAGGAACACCGGCCAAGACGGAGATAATCAGTTGGTTTTCTCCAATGCTGCCTTTTATTTCTGCCAGGGCATTAAAGACATCCTGGGGTTTCATGGCCAGAACAATAATATCTGCTGCGGCCACAGCTTTTTTCTTATCAGACACGGGAACAATGCCGTAGTAATTACGAAGATAATTTAAACGCTCTTGGTTATTCCGGTTGGCCACCTGGATATCGCCGGGGCGGATGCTTCCGGCGGATAGAATTCCTTTGATCATGGATTCACAGATATTGCCGGCACCTAGGAAGAAAAAGCTTTTTCCTTCTAACATTGTAACACCTCCTAAAACTATGAACGTATCTGCCCGGTTCCTCTTACCACGTATTTATAGCTGGTTAATTCCCGCAGGCCCATGGGGCCACGGGCATGTAATTTTTGTGTACTAATACCGATTTCCGCACCAAAACCATATTCAAAGCCATCGGTGAATCTGGTTGAGGTATTATGATAAACAGCTGCCGCATCTACCCCGCGTAAAAATTCTGCTGCTGTGGTTTGATTATTGGTCACAATACTTTCTGAATGACCCGTACCATATCGTTGAATGTGATCGAAAGCTTCCTGTGCATCTGTTACTACTTTGATGGCTAAAACAGGGGCGAGGAATTCATCAGCCCAGTCATTTTCTGTGGCTTGCTTAATCCCAGGAGCGAGTTCCTGTACCTTTTTGCAGCCTCGTATTTCTACACCCCTTGAAGTAAGTTCGGATACAGCTTGGGGCAGCCAGGCTGCAGCAATTCCCTGATGCACCAGCAGCGACTCCGCAGCATTACAAACCCCATAACGCTGGCATTTAGCATTTAGGATAATCTCCAAGGCCATTTGGTGGTCTGCTTCGCTATCCACATAAATGTGACAGTTGCCAACCCCAGTTTCAATCACAGGTACAGTGGCGGTCTCAACTACCCTGCGAATGAGGCCGGCTCCGCCCCGAGGAATTACTAAATCCAACAGGCCATTAAGCCTGAGCATTTCGTCTACTGCACGGCGGTCTTCAGAATCAATAAATTGTACGACATCTTCCGAAATTGCAGTTCTTGTCAGACCCTTTTTGATAGAATTAACCAGGGCTCGGTTGCTATTCAAAGCACTGGAACCACCTCTTAACAGCACAGCACTGCCGGCCTTTAAACATAAGGCGCAGGTATCAACGGTTACGTTGGGACGGGCTTCATAGACCATACCAACCACACCCATGGGCACACGAACCTTGGCAATTTCTAAACCATTGGGTCGATGCCAGTTTTCGATAATCTGCCCCACCGGGTCTTCTAAATCAATCACCTGCTGGATGCCTTCCACCATATTTTCAATCCGGCTGGGGCTAAGGGCCAAACGATCCAATAAGGCAGGGCTTAAACCAGAATTTTTCCCATTTTCCAGATCCTTTGCATTTGCTTGTATAATGTCAGCTTTATCCGCAAGCAATTGACGGGCAATTTCCCCCAGGGCAAAATTCTTTGCCTCCGTATCGGATATGGCCAGCTTAGCCGCTGCTTTTTTAGCCTTTGTTGCCAGTTCCCTTACACTTGACATGTTGAAAAACTCCTTTCACAGACCAACCAGTCTCGGTTAATTACCTCCAACCCGTGCTGAGATTCCTTTATAGCCAGGTTTAAATCTTCAGAGGAAAGGTTCGTAATACCCTTTGCCAGTTCCATACCTTGTTCATCAACAATGGATACAACACTTCCTGGCTGGAAGTTACCTTTAATGTTGGTTACCCCTACCGCCAAAAGGCTCTTATGCTTTTCCGTAAGGGCCTTTACAGCACCCTTGTCAATGGTTAAAATACCCCGCGCAATGCTGCCATAGGCAATCCACTGTTTACGGCTTCTCAGGGTGTGGTTGGAAGGTAAGATGGAAGTGCCAAGCTTTTCACCTGCGGCAATATCCAGTAAGATACGAGGTTCCTTGGCACTGGCAACCACCGTCCTGACACCGCTTCGGGCAGCAATACGGGCCGCAGATAATTTTGTGCGCATTCCCCCGGTACCAACGGTGCTGCCGCTGTCCCCGGCTATCTTAATAATGTTTTCATCTACCTGCCGCACCACGGGGATTAATTTGGCATTGGGATCCTTCCGTGGGTCACCGCTGTAGAGTCCATCAATATCTGTCAGGAGAACAAGAAGGTCCGCTTCTACTAAGCCTGCCACCAATGCACTTAGGGTATCATTGTCACCAAAACGAATCTCGGCAACCGTTACGGTGTCATTTTCGTTGACAATGGGCAGCACCTGACTATTTAACAAGACATTTAATGTATTACGGGCATTCAGGTACCGCCGACGGTCCGCAAAATCAGCCCGGGTCAGAAGTATTTGCCCAACTTTCATGCCTTGGGCTTGGAACAACTCGTTATACTTTTCCATCAGCAGCCCTTGGCCCACAGAGGCAGCGGCCTGCCTTTCCGGCATCGTTAAATTCGTGCGGTTCCAACCAAGGTGACCTAAGCCGGTGGCAACGGCTCCAGAAGATACTAAAATCGGTTGCCAGCCCTGTTTAAAAAGTTCTGCCACAGCATGGGCAAGGGCTTTTAATTTTGCTATGTCCAGTAATTTATCATTATTTGTTAGGCTGCTACTGCCAATTTTTATAACAATTCTCCGATACGGTTCCACTGTTGTAGCCTCCTTATCAGTTTTATGTCATCCTGAGAAAATAAAAAACCTTTCGTCCTAAAGGACGAAAGGAAACTTTCGTGGTACCACCTTAATTAATGCAAAAAGATGCATTCACTCAATGCCCTGTATCGGGGGCTGCCGGTTCAGTTATCCAGAACAGCTCAGGAGTGGGATTTCAAGATCTTATCCTAAGGAATCTTCCAGCCGCCGGATTCCTCTCTCTGTCAAGAATGGGATCGTTACTTTTCTCCGTCATCACCAGATATTTAGATGACATCATTATAACTTTTTCAAATGATCAAAGTCAAGGAATCAAAGTGGATTTATAGGTTTACATAAAATTGAAACACAAGGCGATCCGCTGCACCTTAAGGGATTTTTAAACATATGATAAAAAATAAGGGACTGTAACGGGAGGTAAATTTTGTTTAAAATTGTTAGGGTGGAGAATGCCGAACACTGGAAAAGGTTCTTAAATTTGCCTGGCTCCATTTACCAAGGGGACCCCCTATGGACACCGATGCCCCTGGAGAGCCAAAAACAAATGTTTAACCCCCAAAGCAATCCGGTGTTGCGTCATGTGCGGTATGAATGTTTTATTGCCCTTCAAGATAAAAAAACAGTTGGCCGGATTATTGCGGCAACCGACGATTTGTTAAAGGATAACAGGGTAGGGTTATTTGGCGGCTTTGAATGTATCAATCATCCTGAGGTGACCCGAGGATTGTTTGAGGCAGCGTCTCAAAGTCTTTTTAGCCGGGGCAAAACCATCATACAGGGACCAGCTACCATGAATACTTCCCAGCAAGTGGGACTGTTGGTGGAGGGCTTTAGGCTGCCGCCACAAATGATGATGCCCTATAATCCTTCATACTATAAAACTTTGCTAGAAGGTAACGGTTTTTATCCTTTACTAGATTTGTACTCCTATCAGTGGCGGCAAGAAGAAGCTGTTAATCAACATAAATTATTTGCTGTGGCTAAAAGGGCTGCCAGGATACCAGGAATAAAACTACGTCCCATTAATTTGAAGGATACCTGGGGTGAGGGTAAAAAACTGGCTGAACTGCATAATCAAACCATGACACAACAGTGGGGCTACGTACCGATGGAGCAGGAAGAGGCGGCCTATTACCTTGCTGGTTTAAGAGGTTATACCGATCCGGAATTGTTGTTTTTTTGTGAAGTTGACAATATACCAGTGGGGGTTTGTTTAATGACACCTGACCTGGGGCCAAAAATTCGTGCCTCGAGGAGATATGGCTTTCCCCGACCCTTTGGAGAACCAAAATCCTTGAGAGTGGGGGTTTTGGGAGTGGCTCCTGATTATCGCCGACGGGGCGTAGCAGCTTTGCTAATTGAGAAGGCGATGAAGATTGGTATCCGAAAGGGATACCAGCGGGCAGAGCTGTCATTAATTATGGAATCGAATACCAATATGAATCAAATCATTACAACGGCAGTTGGTAGTAGGGTTAACAAAAGATTTAGAATTTATGAGAAAGTGATTGACGTTTAAAGTTATAATTTGGGAAAACTTGTGACCTAATTCATACTTCTACGTATTATAGAATTAAAAGGGTAGAAAGGAGTTTCAGCATGTTTAGATTTCCCATTTTAAATGATCCACGTATTGCATTATTTGGACTTACCATGTTCAGCCAAGCCAATCCAAGGCTGGAAAAACAGTTGGAATTTTTTGCTAATATGTTAGAAGCGACGAGCAATTCTCTTGCAGTTATCCAGGGCGAAATGCAAAATTATCAAACCTCCATGGTTTCCTTAGCATCCCCAAAAACGGACTATGCCACCAAACCTGTGCAGCAACAGGATATTCCCGGAAGTTATACCACGCCAAACCAATCGCCGATTGAACAGATCCCGCAGGAACCAGCATATTCAACGATTTCGACCATGGAAGTTAACGAGGCAATCAGTGAACAACTAGATCAATTAGCACAAAGAGATCCAGTAAAAATGAATAAGTTTTTAGATGAATTAGAGCAGCTTATCAATAAATACCGCTAAAAATTGCCATAAGCCTTGGGCTTTTTTAGCCGTCAGTCCTGTCATCCTGAGCGGCAACGAAGGATCTTTTCCAGCATGGAAAGACGATGCAAGATCCTTTGCTATCGCTCAGGATGACTTAATTTATTTTAAAAGGGCGTGTCGTAAAACAATTATAGTAAGCGACACGCCCTTTTTATTTTGGTTAAAGGCTGTTAATAATATGACGTACAAAGATTAAAAGGCACAAGGAATTTTTATCAAATTGTCGAATAAATTATTTTTGTTATCTACAAGTTGGAGGTGAAAGACATGCCTATTTTTGAGTTTTCCTGTAAAGCCTGCGGCAGGTTGTTTGAAAAATTGCAACTGGTTGGCAGAGAAGAGCAAATTAAGTGCCCGGACTGCTCCAGTGTGAAGGTAGAGAAAAGAATCTCTGCGCCATTTTTGCCCAGTTCCGTTGGCAAACCAGCCGACAGTGGTTCCTGCGGTACTTCCCAAAAGGGTGGTAGCCAAACTGGCGGCTGAGGTATATAAAAATTACAGTTGTAATTGCAGATGATAAACCGAGGTATATTAGCCTCGGTTTTTATATTACGGATTCTAACTTGTCCCGGGCCTTGAATATAGATATTAGAGGAAAGGCAGGGAAAGTTATGGTCCTTATTGAAAGCTTTAATAGCTTTGCGGTTATTTTTGTGCTATTGGGAACGGTCCTGCTTCTATTGCATTCCTTTGCATCGATATCAAAATCGGAACAAAAACAAACAGTAATTACCTTGGATTTTGCCCATTTGTTTCGACATGGCTTAATGTTTATGAAATATTCCCTTTTCTCAATTGCACAGATGTCTCGGATATTGTTATTGTTTTTAATCATCTATGGTCTAATACTGTCTTTTTATTTTTGGTATAAAAGAGTTGGTTTAGGCTTAACGGGTATCATGGGTCTTAGTATATTAACAACCATCATTTCCCTGGGTGTTATCGCACTCATCCTGTCACCCATCTTATTTATGACCCAGAGATATTTATATGATGCAGTTATTGAATCGCGCATTTTTAGAATTGCTGTTTATTCGGTGCTGATACCTTTTCTTTATATATTTATTATTCATGACTTAACCACAGGTCCACTGGTAGAGGGTATTATGTTGGTAGGTATGCTCATTAGTTATTACCAAATTTTTAGGGGCATTACCTACTGTCTGCAAACACCGGGCATGTTTTTTTCTTATTTGGACAGCCGCTTCCTCCCGATTTTTATGATTGTTTCCTGGTTAATCGTAATTATTTTAAATCTTTTTACCATGATATTATTGGTCTCCAACACAGACCCTCATGCCTTTATTGATAATACAGGTCCTGTGACAGAACACCTACGCCTGTTGTATTTTACAATTATTACCTTTACCAGTGTGGGGTACGGTGATATAACACCCAGGGGGAATTTTGCTGTTTTTATTACCATGATTATTTCGGTAACTGGCTTTTTGTACTCAGCCCTTTTTGTTGGAAGTTTATTAGCTGCCTTTACAACTAGAAAATAATAAAAAAGGATAAAACCCGATAGGAGGAAAGTTTAGTGCACATGGAGTTAGCGGACTCTTATTATTCCCATTCCCTTGCAAGGACATATTTGTGCGACTTTTCCAGGGTAAAGCAATTTTTTACATACGATCCCAAACAACTTCAGGAATTTTGCAGAAGATACAGCTACTTGGAAAGGCAGCCTAAGCAACACTTAGAGGAGCTGGGTGCTAATCTAAAAGAATTTAACATTGCCCTTGGCTGCGGCGAAAAAACAATTAAGAATATTGAGCTTCTGCACCAAGGCCAGGCGGTATCCGTGGTTACAGGTCAACAGCCAGGCATACTTACAGGACCCTTATATACTGTTTACAAGGCCTTGGGAGCAGTTTTGCTGGCTCTGAAACTTTCTAGGGAGCTCAAGCAAAACGTTATCCCCGTTTTTTGGATTGGTGCGGATGATCATGACTATGAGGAAATTAATCATATTTTTATTCCCATTGCCAAGGGTCCCAAAAAAATTGCCGTGGAGAAAGAAGTCAAGGGTAGGGTTTCGGTGGGCAATTTGCCGGTACCAGATATTAACCCACTTATTGAAGAATTGGCCGAGTTGTTGCCACCAATGGGGTGGAAAACAGAGGGAATGAATCTGATTAAACAAACAGCAGCTCAGTCAGCCAACCTTGCAGAATGGTTTGGTAAGCTAATGACCTTTCTTTTTAAGGATTATGGTTTAGTTTTTATTAATCCTGTGCAACATCCGATAAGAAAAATCTCTGCGGCTTTATTTCATAAAGCTGCTGCTACGGCACCGGAAGTTAATAAACTTCTGCAAGAAAGTTGTCAGCAAGTAACAGATTATGGCTATAGCCCTCAGATACAAAGCCAAAGGGATAAACTGCATCTATTTTATTATAACGAAGATGGTTGCCGGGAGGCATTGTTCTATAATGACACCTCATTTTTTAACAAGGAAAGGACAAAAACCTGGACAAGAGAGCAACTGGCCGAGCTGTGCTTAACAAATCCAGAGTTGTTCAGTCCGGATGTGGTGATGCGTCCAGTGGTTCAAGAAGAGCTATTACCTGTACTGGCCTATGTGGCAGGCCCTGGGGAAATCAGTTACTTTGCTTTATTAAAGAATATATTTAACCATTTTCAAATGAAAATGCCGCTCATTTACCCCCGGCCTAATATTACTTTGATTGAGCCTCTGATAAAAAAGTTAATAACAAAATATGATATACCCTTAGCATCTTTAACAAATGGGTTGGCAAATTTTACGGAAGGCTATCTTCGGAGGGCCGATGGACTGGGAATCGATAGGATTTTTAATGATTTTAGGTCCATGCTGCGGCGAGAACATGATACTATGATGAAAGAATTACTGCAGTTTGATCCTAATTTAAAGGCGTATGGCAAAGATAATCTTGGCAGAATTTTAAAAAATATTAATTCCTTTGAAGAAAAGGCAAGACAATATCATAGAAAAGATAATCAAATTGCAATTCAACAAATACAAAAAATTCAACATCGGATATATCCTCTGGGCCAATGGCAGGAGAGAACCTACAACATTTTTCCCTATGCCATGAAGTATGGACCACAGATAATTACGTCAATATATAACATGGTAGATATATTCGATTGGCGACACAAATTTATGCTTTTTGATTAAGAAAGGGAGACAGGGGATGCTGGCAGTAAGCTTTTTTTTCGTATTAGCCGGGGGCATGATAATTTTAGTTAGTGTGGTTGGGATTTTACTAAATCTCCTCAATATGGAGTATTCCCGCTGGAAAAAATGGGGTCTACCCCTTTGTGGTGGGGTGCTTAGCCTATTACTGGGACTTCTGATAGCGATGTCCTAATTCCCTGTTAGGGCTAAGCACTTATCTCATTGAGAATGTTTTTCCAAGTTGTGGGTTCTACATAGCGATACCTACAGCCGTCCAAATAATAATCCTTGCCATACAAGGCATTTTTTGTGAGAATAGTGGGTCCTTGATGAGAGATCACGCGGTAGAGTTTCAACATCACGTTGGGGTGAATATCCGTACTAACATCTTTCGTAAAAATCCATAGTAGCTGGGGTACTTTCTTTAGACCACCTGGTGAAATTATAGTAGCGGCCATGGCCCTTAATACATCTTGATCATCCTGACGACGTTCCGTTCTGGTATCTTCAAAAGCCCGCAGCAGGGTGGTATTCCTGTCGTTTACATGAAAAGTGCCAACCAGCCGACTTGCTTCAGCTACAACTTGTTGATCAAAGGAGATAAATCCATTAATTCGAATGCCTAGGGCACTCTCCAAACGTTCTTTTAAGCCATCCCTACCCTCCTGATACCATACCTGGCCGATGGTGACTTGTTTATTATTTTCATTTGCCACCTGCAGGGAAGCAAATATCGGTAAGCTAAGGATGTTTATTTTGCCGTTACTGGCATCAAATGTCATCAGGGTTAGGGCCTTGAGGTTTTGTTTTTCTGTCCAAATACACATGATATGTGATTTGTTTTGTTTTTTAGGGGCAGCTTCCAGTGATCCTACGGGGGTAAGTATAATTATTAATATAAGAAAAAAACTAACGGAAGCTATTAATAACCTTGTATGCGCTAACCATAAAGAATGGAACTTTTTCATAGGGTTTATTATTTTAAAATATAACAATTATTATTCCTAAAAAAGGAGGTTTTCCAGATGGTTTATTGGGAAAAGGAAGGAAAGGAAAATACCTGGGAAACGATTAAGGCAGCCATAAAGTTTGCTGAGGATAAGGGGATTTCTTTTATTGTTGTCGCATCCAGCAGTGGTGCCACTGCGGAAAAATTTATTGGCTGTGATAAAAAGGTTGTCTGTGTTACATATCAGGCTGGTTTTAGGGAACCTGGACAAGCCAGTATGGAAAAAGAAGTTAAAGAAAGACTGCAACAGGCCAATATTGAGGTTTTATCAACTACCCACCTTATGGCGGGTTTGGACCGAGCCCTGCGTTTTAAATTTCAAGGGGTATACCCTTCTGAAATGATGGCTGCTACTCTGAGGATGTTTGGCCAAGGCGTAAAGGTTTGCGTAGAGGTAGCCGGAATGGCTCTGGATGCTGGGTTGATACCTTATGGGGAAGAAATAGTGGTGGTGGCGGGCAGCGGTAAGGGAGCCGATACAGCCCTGTCATTGGTACCTGCCCATTCCCAACATTTCTTTGAGACCAAGATTAAAGAGATCATCTGTAAACCACGGGAATTTGAACATCATTAATTTGCTTTGACGCCATACCCAAAAGACACTTAACACGAAGGGTATGGCGTCGGCCAAGTTTTTCTAATTGGCGAAGGTTGCCAGCTTGTCGGCAAATTCCTTCATCTCGGTAGCGATTTGGTCCAACTGAGTTGTGGCTGACCCAACCTGTTCAGTGGTTGCTTGCTGCATCTGGGCAATACCTTTGGTCTCCTCTATGCCAGCAATAATCGTTTTCATCGATTCTTCTATATTTCCTAGAATAACACTAATTTTTTTTGCCGACACAACACTATCTTCGGCTAATTTGCGAACTTCATTCGCTACCACGCCAAATCCCCGACCATGATCACCAGCCCTAGCTGCTTCAATGGCTGCATTTAGGCCAAGAAGGTTTGTTTGATCCGCAACCTTTTTAATAAAGTCAATGACTTCGTCCGTATCCTTAATGTGTTTTTCTGCCTGAGAAACAGCAGCGTTTAATTTATCGCAATGGGTTTCCAGTGCCTCTGTTACTCCGGCAATTGCTGCGGGGACATTTTGTACCATACTGGTTAATCCTTCTGCCATGTTGGCTAACTGGTTTGCTTGACCTTTTAATTCCTGGGCTGATTCTTCGTTCTGCCGGGCAACTGTATACATAAGTTTTGCGATTGCTGGGTCGACTAGGTGAGTAGCGGCTTGTTTAGACTCTGTAATTGCTTGGTTTACCGAAGCATTTCCAGTAACATCTAATACAATATCCAGCTTAGGCAGCTGCAGAAGCTGTTTAAAATCCAAATATGTGGGGATTGCCAATTCCCTAGCCATTGTAAATGCAGGGGCATTTTCATTGAGGTCCGCAATGCCGATGATTACCATATCCTTAAGGGGGGACATTAAGCGGAGCATAGCTATACCACCTTGTCCGCCGCCGATAATTCCTACATTAATCAAATTGTACCCTCCTATGTTTTTGATAAATTATGTTATTTATTCTCCCTTTAGATAATTTTTCCCTACAACAATAATACTTTTTTAATAATACTTTTTTATTTGAGGCTTTGGCCGTACATAGAGCAAAAACAAATAAATACAGGGGCTGCCCCCCCTGTATTTATTTGTTTTTGTCCTCATTTTTCTTTGGTGTTTGTGAGAAACTGTTGCGCAGCATTTTTTCGCTGGTTGCTCTGTAATTTATACCAGCAAAGCCCTTTTCCAGCGGCTTCTCTTTATTCATGACAATCCCCCCTTTGTGTTATTTTGGCCTAAGAATTTAAAAATAACCAGTGTGCCAGTACAAAATAGCTAAGTTGTCTTTGGATTACTTAAAAGTTCATTGGTAACCATTGATATATTTTGTTACAATAAAATAATAATTAAAATATCATTGAGGAAAAGGCACAATAATTTGTTTTTTGGTATGGGGGGAAAATATGTCCAGAAATATCGGTATTATTGATTTGGGAACCAATTCTATTAGGCTTATTCTTATGAAAATTGACAATAGCTTTTCCTATAAATTATTGGATGAAATAAAGGAAACCGCAAGAATAGGGGAAAATATGGGACCCGAAAGGGTTATTAAGTTACCAGCAGCGGAAAGGGCTATACAGACCATTCGATTGTTTCAAAAGTTTTGTCGAGCTAATCAGGTGGACAATATTTATGGTGTGGCAACTGCTGCTATACGAAATGCCGTAAATGGCAATGAAGTTCTTGAAACCATTATGCGTGAAACAGGAGTAAGTTTTAGAATCCTTTCAGAAGAGGAAGAAGCCCATTATGTTTACCTAGGTGTGGTGAATAGTCTTGAATTTAATAACGCACTTATTGTTGACATAGGGGGAGGTAGTACGGAATTAATTCTCTGCCGAGATCGTAAAATAGCCCACTTGACAAGTATTCCCTGGGGTGCCGTAAACCTTACAGAAACCTATCTCACAACACCCGTGCCGCAGCCAGAACAAGTTTTAGCTTTAGAGAAGCAAATAAAAGAGCAACTTTCGGCTGTTCCCTGGTTAGAGTCAGCCAGGGGGTTAGAGATTATTGGTGTGGGGGGAACTTTTCGTAACTTAGGTCGAATGGACCGTAAACGCACCCGTTACAGCCTAAATTTAATACACAACTACAGGATTCATTCGGAGCGGGTAAGAGAAATTTACAATCAATTACAAAACCTTCCCGTGGAAGAGCGTAAAAGGGTTCCGGGCTTGTCTAAGGAGAGGGCTGATATTATCGTTGGCGGCATGTCCATGCTTTCTAAGATAATGGAGCACATGGGGGCCCCTGGTGTTAGAATTAGTGGAATAGGTCTTCGGGAGGGTATCTTTTATAATTACCTATTTCAGGAGTGGCCTGAACAAATTGTGGAAAATGTGACAGAACACAGTGTGCAAAATTTCATGGATTTATATCAGGTTAGACGGTCCCACGCTGAACATGTGGCAAAATTGTCCCTATCGCTCTTTGATCAACTAAGACCCCTACATGGGTATGGTTTGTGGGAAAGAAAAATTTTACGGATAGCGGCCTTGCTGCACGATGTGGGAAATATCGTAAGCTACTATAATCACCACAAGCATACCATGTATGTTCTTTTAAATAGTAGGATTAACGGCCTGTCCCATCGGGAAATGGTTCTGATAGCCCTCATTGCCGCTTGTCATGGCAGAATAGACCTAAAATTTAAGCTTCAACAGCACTCCGATGTGCTATTTCCCCAGGATGGTAACCTTGTCCGCAGGTTAGGGGTACTGATTCGCATGGCGGAAAACTTAGACAGGACTGAAGCCGGTGTTATTGACGATGTAAAATGCACGATTAAGGAAAATGAAGTACAAATAGAATGCGTAACCTGGGAAAACCCAGACCTGGAAATCCGTGAGCTTTATAAGAAGGTGACCAATTTTAATAAAGTTTTTAGCAGAAAGTTTAAATTTCCAAAGATAGAGAATTAGTCATTATAATAACATAAGTTAACAACGTAAAATATTAAGGAAAAAGAAATAGATAGGGACTAATTAGAATATGATGATTATATAAGAGGCAAATACCCAAGATATCACGATACTGGGGAATTGCCAGAAGGTAATTTATTAAGTTATAATTACCAGGATGGTCTTGGAAAACAGAGAGGAGTGTGCCCCTCTACATGTGGTTGGTTGCCGGGTTATTTCTGAGTTTAATGTTATGTTTAAAAACAGTATTAACCGAAGTAGAGAAAAATTAATTTGGATTATAAATTGCGGTTTTACCGCAATTTTTGTTTTTATGAATCATTTAGCTGGAGGATATTCAAAGAATAAAGTAAAATATTAAGGAAGGTCAGTAATGATAATGTGATTATAAGGAATGGTCGTTATGAAGTTTACAGTAGCCAGCTTTAATATTAACTCTATCCGCAGCCGTAAAGAACTTTTGTTAGAGTGGTTGCTAACTAATAAACCAGACATTGTTTGTTTACAGGAAACGAAGGTCATGGATCATGATTTTCCAGGGGAATTTTTTCAGGCAAAGGGTTTTCAAGTGCTATTTAAGGGGCAAAAATCCTATAATGGTGTGGCCATTATTAGTCCTCATCCAATCACACTTCTCAATGGTGATTTAGGGGATATAACTGAACCAGGCGAAGCTAGACTGCTTGCTGCTTCTGTTAAAGGAATTCCTATCGTTAACACCTATATACCCCAGGGACAGGCACCAAACAGCCCCAAATTTGCCTATAAACTTGCCTGGATCAGGGCCATGAGGGATTATTTTAACAATAATTTTTCCCCAGACAAGCCTCTTCTTTGGCTAGGTGATTTTAATGTTGCCCCTGATCCAAGGGATGTACATGACCCCAAAAGGTTGTATGGTAAAGTCGGTTTTCATCCGGAAGAGCATGTGGCTTTACAGTATGTAAAGGAATGGGGTTTTCAGGATGTGTTCCGTAGGCACGAACAAGAGACAGGTCACTTTACCTTTTGGGATTATAGAATACCAAAGGGGTTAGAGCGAAACCTTGGTTGGCGTATTGACCACATTTGGGCTACAGAACCACTGGCAAAACAATCTACCAAAGCTTGGATTGATAAAGAGCCCAGACAAAGAGAAAAGCCCTCTGACCACACCTTCATTCTAGCGGAATTTGAACTGGCCGGGGATGAAAAAATATATTAAGTTTTATGTTGACTTTTCCTAGGCCTTTAGCTATAATTACATTTGTCGACAGGGCAGGTGGTTCTGGTTGACAAATATACTAGATCGGGGCGTAGCTCAGTTTGGGAGAGCGCTACCTTGGGGTGGTAGAGGTCGCAGGTTCAACTCCTGTCGCTCCGACCAGTAAAATCAAGGGTCTGCAGAGATGCAGACCCTTTTATTTTTGCTTTGTAATGCAACCGTAATGCAACCGGTTTTTGAAAAAGAAAATCCTCTCAGTTTTGAGAGGATGCTTTAATGTTGAGCAGATGATCCATCTTGGATGCTGCTTTTCTTTTTACTTCTGGGAAGACATGACGGTTCTTTTGTCTTGATTGCGATAACACCCCTGCTTATAATGAATTAGGGGTGTTAAAATTGCCAAGGAACCAGAGGGAGAAAAGCAAAAGTGGCTTCTATCACATCCTGATCCGTGGCAATGAACAGAGCATCTTTAAAGAGGATAGTGATAAACTTCGGTTTATTGAGACTATATGAGAAGAAGCTGGATGAATCCTGTCAAAGCAGGGATGGTCAAGTCAGTGAATGAATACAAGTGGAGCGGCTATACCCATTTTTTGAATGAGAATAGTGGATTACGATGGCTTTGGCACGCTTAGGTGCTTCATCAGTAAGTTTTATAAATAGTAATTGTGAGGATTCTAATGTTACAAAATATGGTTTTTGCATTAACTTTATTGGCATTCTTGATGGTGTTTTGTGAAATCTATTTTGAAGTTCATTACCCGAAGATAACGGAGGTAAAGTTCAATACCGATAAGTTGTCCCAAGATACAAGCTTTAAAATTCTACAAGTATCTGATGTACATAGTGGGAATTTTACTGGTAGCGTAGAATTTATAAAACAAATCAAACGCCAAAAGCCAGATATCATTGTCATTACGGGTGATTTAATTAATAGAGACACCACGGATTTTACTAATGCTTATAGGTTTGTTGAGGAACTGGTTAAGGTCACTCCGAAGGTATTTTTTGTATCGGGTAACCATGAATGGGAGAACGATCGAACGGAAGATTTCTTACAGGGATTGAAAAAACTTAACGTAGTAATTCTAAATAATAAAAATATTACGATTGATTTCGGGAATACCAGTATCAATATCTGTGGGGTAGATGATTTTCATACAGAGCGCGCGGATCTGGGAATTGCCACCAAAGGTATCAATGAGAAATTCTATACGATACTCCTATCTCACTCTCCGGGGATAGTAACTGAAAAGAACCTGCCAGCAGACTTAATTTTAAGTGGGCACACCCACGGGGGACAGGTAAGGTTCCCTGTCATAGGAGGAATTGTAGCTCCTGGCCAGGGATTTTTCCCAAAGCTTGAGAAGGGAGTATATAACCTTGAACATGGCAAGAAACTTTATATCGACAGTGGTTTGGGTACAAGTGTATTGCCGATTAGATTATTCAATAGGAGCCAAGTATCCTTAGTTACTATCGAGGGAGGATAAGGGGACAGTTCCTTTGGCTTGATACCAAGGCATTCGTGAGAGAGAAGCAAAAGTGGCTTTTATCACATCACGACCCATGACTTGGATGATAAGGATAAACGTTGGCTTTATAGACATAAAAACTGTTCCCTTGTCTCATAAGCATAACCGACGGCGATTCTTAGGTCAGAGCAAAGTCTACAGCAGAAACAGCATGAATGGTTGTTGTATCAAAAATAGGGATCTCAACATCTTCCTGTTTTACAAGCAGTGGAATTTCGGTGCACCCTAGTATTACACCTTCAGCACCCTTCCGGGTTAGGTTCGCTATGATTTGAACAAATTTTTGTCTAGATGGCCCATTGATTACACCTTTACACAGCTCTTGATAAATAACCTCATGAACAACTTCTCTTTCATCTTCATCTGGAATAACAACCTCAAGCTGATGCCTGTCTTTTAAAACCTGCCGATAAAAAGTACCTTCCATCGTAAATTTGGTTCCGAGTAAACCTACCTTTTTTAAGCCCTGTTCAACTATTTTTTGACCAGTGACATCCGCTATGTGCAATACTTTTATTTCAGCCTTATTTTCTATATCGTCAGCCATGAGGTGCATCGTGTTTGTTCCAATTACAATAAAATCAGCGCCACTAATTTTAAGGTTTTTAGCAATATTAATCATTATATTAGTCAATTCTTCCCACTTGTTCTGACGCTGTAAAGTTTCAATTTCAGCAAAATCTACCGAATACATTAAACATTTTGCAGAATGTAGCCCACCTAGTTTTTTCTTGGCTGTTTGGTTAATAATTTTATAATATTCAAGTGATGATTCCCAACTCATCCCACCAATTAGACCGATGGTTTTCATAGCGACCTCTCCTTATATTTAATTTTTAGCTATTCCAGACAATGTTAGAAAACCCCTTTAAGTTGGAATAGCTGTATCCAATCCTTCATTAGCCCTACCTGTGAAGATATCCTTTTACCTTACCAAGAATTCTATTAATTGGGTTCTTTTTTTTATATTGTTGCATATTTTTTACAAGGCCTGGCTAACGCCAGGTCTTTTAGGTTTTTGCATGTTATAAAGCTTATCCTTTCTAACATGCCAAGCAAAAATACCAAGGGGGCTGGGAAATGAAAAGAGTAGGTGCCCTATGTTTGATCAGTCTAATGGCTCTGGTAATCTGGGTGCGATGCCCGGTTGAAGCCCGGTTTGAAGCAGCGGACAAATGGCAGACTGTTCAGGTTGAAGAAAGTGCGGCGAAACATAGCTGCAGTTTGAGCTATGCTCCTAAGCTAGTCAATTCGATAAATGGTCTTAATGCGAGAGGTGCTATTTTAGTCAATTATGATACGGGACAAATAATCTATGCGAAGCATGAACAGGAAAGGTTTCACCCTGCTTCCATCACAAAATTAATGGTGCTTTATATCGTACTGGAAAAGATCCATCAGGGGTTACATCAGTGGGAGGAACCCGTGCAGATTAGTGAAAAGGTTGAGCGTGTTAATGAAGCACAGGTATATTTGAAAAAGGGGGAGGTTCTAAGCCTACAAGAGTTGGTAAAAGCGATGATGGTAGCTTCTGCCAATGATGCTGCTGTGGCCCTTGCGGAAAAGGTAGCAGGCAGTGAAGAGGCCTTTGTCCGGATAATGAATCAAAGGGCAGTGGCGTTAGGGCTTACAAATAGCCATTTTATTAATGCTTCCGGCCTGCCGGGGATGAATAACGCCAACCACTATATGTCTGCTTATGATATTGCCTTGTTAACTAAAATCATACTGGAGGAATACCCGGAGGCATTGGATTTTTCCAGGCTGAAAACTACCACCATCCGCAACGGAGCTTATCCGATTAAGAGTACGAACAACCTATTAGAACTATTTGCCGGAGCCGATGGATTAAAAACTGGCTATACAGACAAGGCCCGGTGGTGTTTGGTGGCCACAGCCCAAAGGGAGGATCAGCGTTTCATTAGTGTGGTAATGGGGTCACCTACCAAGGAGATAAGAAGTGCCAACACCGTAGCTTTGTTAGACTATGGCTTTCAGCAGTATCAAAGGGTAAAGGCCATTTATATAAACGGAGAACAAAGTAAACTTAATCAAAAGCCAATCTTTGTTGCTGGAACCGTTTTAGCACCGGTTCGTTGCTTAACCGATACGATGAGTTTGAATGTGGAGTACGACCAGGAAGAAATTTTAATAACTGGTCAGGGCACGCAAGTTAAATTTCAGGTAGGATCGAATAGGGCTGCCTGGAATAATCAATCCGTGGAGTTAACTCAGCCAGTACAAAGGATAAAGGGCAACATTATGGTGCCTCTTAGGTTTTTGACCCAGGCCTTTGGAGGAGATATACAGTGGGATAAGGCAAATAAAGTTATCCATATTAATTTAGAGCATAAGCATGTAATATAAAAGAAACAAGGGATTTTGCCCTTGTTTCTTTATTTAGAAAAGCCTCATATGACCTAGGGGGTAATGCCTGAGGATCGCTTTACCAATAACATTCTTTATGGGAAGTGCTCCCCAATAACGGCTATCATAGCTGTTATTATTTCAGTCATAAAAGTTCTCCTCACTAACTAAAGATCATAAATCTATTATAGTTTAACCCTTAAAAAAATCAAACTGCTACTTTTGTCCTAAACAAACCACTATTTTACAAAAATTGCAAACAGCAACCTATTGCACAAGAACAAATGTTTGCTATAATGAAGTATAGGAAATCAAATAAATGTTCGGTGGTGTCTATGTCTAGGGTCATACTTTTATGCGATATGAATAGCTTTTATGCATCCGTTCATCAGGCCATGGACGCTAAGCTTAGGGGGAAACCCGTTATTGTTGGGGGGGATCCCGGCCAAAGAAGAGGGATTGTGCTGGCAGCCAGTTATGAGGCAAAAAAATATGGTATTAAAACGGGTATGATCATAAGTGAAGCCAGGGCTCTATGCCCCCAGGCTGTTTTTGTTTCACCTTCCCATCGGGATTATGCCGCCTTTTCCAGTTGGATTAACAGCATTCTACGGGAATACAGTGATTTGGTAGAACCCTGTTCCATTGATGAAAGTTTTGTGGATATTACAGGTTGCTTAAAAAATCTTGGGACACCCCAAAGCATAGCCCAGGAGATTCAAGCTAGAATTAACCGTGAGGTGGGGGTAGGAGTAAATATTGGCATCGGACCTTCTAAACTAATGGCCAAGATGGCATCGGAATTGGAAAAGCCGAATAAAATCATTTTCCTTTCACCCGATGATTGGTCCCGGCGGGTGTGGCCATTACCAGTAAAAGAATTGTTTGGCGTGGGCTCCAGAATCGGTAAATGGTTGAATCAAATTGGCGTTAAAACCATTGGGGATTTGGCAGCCATGCCCGTTGAGTTATTAAGAGCCCGCTATGGCTTAGTGGGAGAAGTTTTACATTATTCCGCCAGGGGCATTGACTCCAGCTCCGTAGACCCAGGTTCCTTGGAAATAATTAAAAGTGTGGGTAATCAGATAACCCTGCCAAGGGATTACCGGGGGTTAGAGCAGATCAAAGTGGTTGTTCTTGAATTGGCAGAGGAAGTAGCCCAGCGAACCCGCAAAGCCGGATTTATAGGAAGAAGGGTTAGTCTAACGATCAAGGATCCTAACTTTATTACAGAGTCCCATTCTAAGGTTTTATCCCATTACACGGATATCACCCAGGAAATTTATGAAATGGGCGTATTTCTGTTAGAACAATATTTGGATAAGAAAGAAGTGAGGGCGAGATTGGTAGGGCTAACACTGTCGGAATTAATACCAAAGGAGGAAAAACAATTGTCAATCTTTTCTGGGCAGGATAGACAGGAAAAGATTGACAGGGCAACCGATTTAATTAAGTCCAAGTGGGGGCGACAAAGCATTCAACGGGCTGTTTCATTGACAGAATGCGGGGTGTATGATGGACGATAAAGAATGGTTTTACCCGAAGTGGGAGAAAGATTTAGGCTCCTGCCGGCATTGCAATCGTTACAGGGGTTGGTCATCAGGAGACCAAGGGCTGTTTAGCCCAAAGTCTAAATATGCCAAATGGCAGTAGCCACAGAATAGAGAGCTGTGCTTAAAACCAACAGGGAAACACCGTGCCGAAATTTAGCCTGGGGTACCAAGGGGAAAACAAGATAACCTAAATGACCACCCAGGATGGCAAAAGGAACCAGTGAGATAGCCCTCAGGGCAACACTTTTGTCCAGGGCCCCCAGGCAGAATAACAGTATTAAACTGGCTACATAGACCAATACAAAATAGGCTGCAGTGGTGGCCCGGAAATGATCCTTAGCTAGTTTTTGATTGCTGAGGAAGAGAATAATGGGTGGGCCGGGCATGCCAATACTTCCGGTGAGAAAACCAGAAATAGAGCCAACCGTACTTTCCCACACCTTACCAGTTGCGTTTTTAATGGTTAAGCCACTGATTAAGACCACACTAAAAATGACTGTTATAACGCCAATGGCAAGTTTCAGCAAATGAACATCAAAGTGTAGAAAGATGTAGGCACCCAGTGGGATTCCCAGTAGGCTGCCGTAAAAAAGGTTTTTTACCACCGGAATGATGACCACCTGACGCACTTTAACGGTTAAGAAAGAAAGAGAGACAATAGAAATCATGATATTTATTGCCACGGCAGTGTGAGGTTCGTAAACCAAAAGCAAGAGTGGTACGGCTATAAGGGCAAAGCCAAAGCCAGTAATACCCTGCAAAGTAGCGGCAAGCAGAACAATTAGGGCTGAGACAAACCAACTGGTTAAGTCAGCAGGCATAGGATCATCTCCTCATTTTATGTAAACTTATAATATGCAAATAATTAATTAGTGTGCTAAGAGAAACCAATGAAAGATTAACCGATATATTCAAAACGGTCTATTCGTTGCCCATTCCTTTCAACTTTCTCCGTAAACATCTTTAGGGGTCTTACCCAAAGGCTCCCGTCCTTTTCACAGCGATAGACAACCATCGGTTCCTCGGTTTCAGAATGTTTTGCTAGGTAAAGGGCCTCATAGTAAGTTCCCTTAAAATGCTTGTATTTGCCAAGTCGAAGCATTTTTTATCCCCTCCGATATGAATAGCTAATATTATTATAGGCTTTTGCATTTTAAACGGCTAGTCCTGTTTCAATTACTGAAATTATCAGTCAATATTTAAGGTATAATGATGGTAAAAAACAACTAAGGATGTGAGTCAATGAAACAGATACAGCTAAAATATAACTTAAATGATAAACTGCCCCTAGGGGAATTGGTTTTATACGGGCTACAATGGTTAGCTATTTCCGTGCCTACCATTATTATAATTGGTCAGGTTGTGGCGGGACTTCATTTTTCCAATATAGGCCAACAGGTTATATATATACAAAAGTTATTTTTCTTGACAGGGTTAAGCCTTTGTGCCCAAATTCTTTGGGGGCATCGCTTGCCCATTATTGTTGGGCCGGCATCGGTTTTACTTGTAAGTATTGTAGCCAGTCAGGGAAAAAGCCTAAACATAATCTATACCTCTATTTTGGTAGGAGGCCTTTTCCTAATTCTGCTAAGTAGTACAGGACTCTTTGCCAGGATTAAGAACCTATTCACCTCCCGGGTGATTGCTGTCATACTTTTGTTAATCGCCTTCACCCTAATACCCACGATCATGAAATTAATTTTACCTAATAATTCCTCAATCGCTCCCTTACAGAATTTCACCTTTGCTTTGGTTTATGTTTTTATTATGTTTACGGTGGCAAAGTTTCTAACCGGTTTTTGGAAGTCTACCTTTCTTATCTGGGCAATTACGGCTGGTAGTATTATTTATTGGCTGTTGTTTGGACACACCCAGGGAGGTGTCCAGAGTGAACTGCCACTGGTTGGAAATTTCTTTTATGATTTGAATTTTTCCTTTGCTTGGGATATTGGGGTAATGATCGCCTTTATAATTAGTTTTTTAGCTTTGGTCATTAACGATCTTGGTTCCATTCAGGCCGTAGGGTCCTTGTTAAAAACCGAAGATATGCCTAATAGGGTTAATCGTGGGGTAATCTTTACTGGCCTTTCGAATATATTATCTGGTCTTTTAGGGGTTATTGGACTTGTGAATTTTTCCTTTAGCCCAGGTGTTATTCTTTCAACTGGCTGTGCCTCTCGGTATACACTTTTACCTGCGGGCATAGGTTTGCTAGGATTGGCTTTTCTACCTGCCTCAGTTGCTTTTATTGGAGGCATCCCTTCCGTAGTCATCGGCAGTGTGATGACTTATATCATGTGTTCACAAATATCTGCTGGTTTGTTAGTTGCTCTCGATGGCATGGATGAATTTAAATTTGATGATGGACTAATTATTGGGTTACCCCTGATGTTGGGGGTCATTGTTTCTTTTTTACCCTTAGAAGTAACCAATACTTTTCCTGCAACGATTAGGCCCATTATAGGTAATGGTTTTGTGGTGGGAGTCATCACGGTTTTTATTATGGAGCATTTGATTTATAGGTCAAAAGGGGCTTAAATATTATAAGATACGATCTAATGTTGTTTTTTTTCATTTAAGTCTGTATTATAAGAAACAGTGGACAAAATAGGTATGGATCTGTCATGCAAAAGGAGGAACCGTTTGTGAATAATGAACCTACAATTAAAGTTATTGAGCCTACGGGTGGTAGTATAGGCACCATTAAGCCTCGCAAGGCCAAACCAACTATTGGTATCATTCTGGAGAATCCGGAATTTGAAATTGTCTATAATACAATTAACCCAAACAACAGGATAGCACCCGCCCAAACAGGAAAGTTTGAATATCGTTGGCAATACAATAAAGAAGAAGATGCTTACCTACTCTATGTTGCCTATACAGCAGATGCAATTGGCTTTGCAATTAAGTTTCAAAGAGATAAAGCCGGCCAAATCCTGCAGAAACTTCAAGAGCTTAACACAAAATCACCAATGTTTGGGATCATCCTTCGTTTTAAAGAACATCATAGTCCCGACATATTTGATGATTCCATCACCATGATTGGTTTAGAATTTGACAAAGATCCAGCGGCTGCCTGGCTCAAATAAAAAAGGAGTGTTGCATACTACAAAGGTAGTTTGCGACACTCCTTTTACTTATCTCCGGGTTTCTTCAATAAATAAGTTATTTAGACGTGTTTTAGAAATAATGTGGTAAACACCTTCTTGGACTTCAATTTGTCTGACCACACCACTCTTAAAGGCCTGA
The DNA here is from genome assembly GCF_036763075.1 of Desulfotomaculum sp. 1211_IL3151. Taxonomy (NCBI): domain Bacteria; kingdom Bacillati; phylum Bacillota; class Clostridia; order Eubacteriales; family Desulfotomaculaceae; genus Desulfotomaculum; species Desulfotomaculum sp. 1211_IL3151. Next base: position 142,325 of record NZ_JBAIYV010000022.1, read on the forward strand.
AACTCCAAAACTTCCTTATTCTGCTGTTCTAATATATTGACCATTTCATTTACTTTTTCTTTAAGTTGTCTAAACTGAGGATTATCAGCCAAGGCTTTTTCTAAGTCCAGAGTCAGTAATATGGTGGTAGACATTAGCTTACTAACCTCATCGTCCCCGATATAAATAAAGGTATTTAGGTCTGTGAGTTCTTGACCGCGATTTTTAACTTGGATAGTACCCTTCTCCTCCAGTTTGTTTAGGGCTTCAACCAAAATGGCGGGCAGCAGCAGGCCCATCTCATCAGCAATTTCTGCTACACTTTTAACACAAATACCATCTACGGATTTGTCACGGATAAAGTTACCGACCCTAGTCAGCAATCCCTTTGATATTCTACGGGGTTTACAACCACAGGCGCTATTTTCAGTCATGGAAAAATACCTCCTAATAAAAGCTATCCTTATTATTAAACCAAACAACCTTTTCGCTGTAAATATATGTTTTTTAGTGCCAAAGCCAGAGCTTTGCTTAGAAAGTTTATGAAAAGTAAGTGCAATGTAAGAATGCCGTAATAAATTATCTCGTAATGTATATTATAATTACTATGTAAATAGTTTCAAGTGAAATGGAGGAGTAAGAATGACCCATCAACTACCGAATCTACCCTATGACTATAATGCCCTAGAGCCCCATTATGATGAGCAAACCGTAAGACTGCATCATGATGCCCACCATAAGGCCTATGTAGACGGCCTAAATAATGCTGAGGCTAAACTAGCTGAGGCCCGGGAAAAAGGTGACTTCGCCCTGGTAAAACATTGGGAACGCGAACTGGCCTTTCATGGTTCCGGCCATATCCTGCATACCCTGTTTTGGGAGAATATGACTCCCAATGGTGGTGGACCTGCCACCGGTCGGGTAAGCGAAGAAATCAACAAATTCTTTTCAAGTTTTGAAATCTTTAAAAAGCAATTTTCCGCTGCAGCAGTTGCTGTGGAAGGTTCTGGTTGGACTTTATTATGCTACAATCCAATGTTTAAGAAGCTGGAAATTCTTACGTCTGAAAAGCACCAAAACTTAACCCAATGGGGAGTTATCCCGCTGCTGGTACTGGATCTCTGGGAGCATGCTTATTACTTGAAATATCAAAATAAGCGGGCTGCCTTTGTGGAAGCATGGTGGAACCTGGTAAATTGGGAAGATGTTAATAAGAAATTAGCCTCCTGTATAGGTTAATTTAATAACAAAATGCGGCAGTTTTCTTGCCGCATTTTGTTATTTATAGGGGTAAGGTTTTAACACTTATGTTATTGTTAAGCCAGAGGGACTGGATGACTTCTTGAACATTAGCTTGATTTCCACTGGTATAAAATTGTTCGGTGCCAAGGGGGCCGTCAGTTATTAACAGGCCATTTTCATTTAATATCTTACTTACCTGCCTGGCCACTGCCTGGCCGGTGTCGATAATAGCTATCTCAGGTCCCACCAACTCCCCGAGAATCGGACGTAAAAAGGGATAATGGGTGCAGCCCAATACAATGGTATCGGCTCCTCGTTCTAAAATGGGCTGGAGGAAATTCCATAACTTCCCCTTTGTTTCTGGTGCATGTAGTTTCCCCTGTTCAATTAATTCCACTAATCCTGGGCAGGGTTGGGTAATAACTTGGGTATTTTCGGCATAACGCTTAATCAAAGCAGCAAAGCGATCACCGGCAATCGTTACATTGGTGGCCAGAACTCCGATTTTACCATTGCGAGTTGCAGCAACTGCTGGCTTTACACCTGGTTCCATGCCGATTACGGGAACATTTAATAGGCTGCGTAAATCTTCTAAGCCTGTAGAAGTAGCAGTATTACAGGCAACTACAATTAATTTGGCTCCCTGTGCGACTAAAAACTCCCCGATTTTTTTTTCGCGTTGTTGAATGGTTTGGGGGTCCTTGTCTCCGTAGGGGCAGTGAGCGGAATCGGCATAATAAAGTATGTCCTCCAGAGGAAGAAGCTTGCGGATATCCCTGGCCACTGATAGTCCACCTACACCTGAGTCAAATATACCTATGGGGGCCCGCTGAGACAAAAAAATCACCTCTAGGAATATTGGTAAATGCTGTAATTTATTATACTCCGATGTTCTTATAGAAGCAAGATTTGTTTCTGTTTACATAAAAGGCAAATATAAGAAAGGGCAATATTTATTTATCAAAGTAGCTTTTATAACAAAAAGTTATAGAATATCAAAAGGGAAGTATATAAAGATTGGAGAAGGGCTAATAATGTTTTAGTAGGAAAAGGAGGTTGACAACCTTGGCCAAGCCAAGATTAACACAAATGACGAAAGCTGCGGGGTGAGCAGCCAAGGTGGGGCCGGAGGTCCTAGCGCAAGTCTTGCGAGATTTACCCAGTAATACGGATCCAAACCTGTTGGTTGGCTTAGATACTTCCGATGATGCCGCGGTTTATCGACTCAACAGCGAATTAGCCACGATTCAGACGGTGGATTTTTTTACGCCAATGGTCGATGATCCCTATTTGTTTGGTCAAATTGCTGCGGCGAATGCCCTGAGTGATGTCTATGCCATGGGTGGGACACCCCTAATGGCACTGAATATCGTTTGCTTTCCTTCCTGTTTACCCCCAGAGCTTCTGGGTGATATTTTAAAGGGAGGGGCCGCTAAGGTTTCTGAAGCCGGTGCCATAATTGCCGGTGGTCACAGTGTTCAGGATGATGAGCCCAAATATGGTCTGGCTGTTACTGGGGTGGTGCATCCAGATAAAATATATAGTAATGCCTCGGCCCAGGCGGGGGATCTTTTAATCCTAACCAAGCCCCTGGGTACGGGAATTATCAATACAGGCATTAAGGCTGACATGGTAGAACAAGAAATGATTGATAAGGCCGTAAAAACAATGGCCACCTTAAACAAAGATGCTGCCGCTGTCATGGTAAATGTGGGGGCCTCAGCTTGTACCGATATTACTGGTTTTGGCTTTTTGGGTCATGCAGCAGAAATGGCCAAAGGCAGCGGTTTAAGCCTAACCGTATTTGCTGAGGCGGTACCTGTTTTACCAGGGGCAAAGGAATTGGCGAGAATGGGCATTATTCCTGGAGGTGCCTACCAAAATAGGAAACACTTAGGGGAGTCCGTCTTCGTGGAAGAGGGTGTCACCAGGGAGCAAGTGGATATTCTTTTTGACCCCCAAACCTCCGGGGGATTGTTAATAGCCGTTAAACCGGAGCAAGCACACAAACTTTTAAAAGAACTGCACCAACAGGGAGTTTTGGAGTCTCAAATTGTTGGGGAACTAAAGGAACCAGAGGACCATCTAATTTCTATCCTAAGGAGAGATTACCGTTATGAAAGAGATTAATAACCGGGGTTTGGCTTGTCCACAACCTGTGATAAATACGAAAAGGGCCCTAGAAGAAATTAACCAGGGTACGGTTATTTCTATTGTGGATAATGAGACAGCCTTTGAGAATGTAAAAAGATTTGCTGAAAATGCCGGATTTAATATTACTACAGCAGAAAAGAATGGTGCGTACTATCTTACCATCACGAAGGGAGAAGGGAACGGGCCAGTTGAAGTAGTGGCTCCGGTATGTGAAACCAGCCAAGTGGTATATCTATTCACCAGTAATACCCTCGGCAGCGGAGCCGAGGATCTGGGAGAAACGCTGATGATTAGCTTCTTTAACAGCCTGTTGGAAAAGAACCCACCCAGAGTGCTTATGCTGGTTAATTCCGGGGTAAGACTTGCCATCCAACAATCACGAGTACTGGAGCAGATTAATAAGCTAGTAGAGAGAGGCACAGAGGTTTTAGCTTGTGGTACATGTCTAGATTATTACAAACTAAAAGAACAGTTAGCCGTGGGACGAATTACGAATATGCTAGAAATACTAGATAATATGACGGGTGGGGACAGGGTTATAACACTATAGAGCGCAGATTGGCTCAGCGTCTGTTTGTGGCGAGAATTCACAAACTAAGCTTAACCCTGCCTTTAAAGGCATTTTTAGGCGAAATTTTTTCATAAAGCGTTTGTCAAGTACCGTGTTTGGTATATAAACCGCACCGGACAAATTTTGGATGCCGGCGGGTACATTTTCCTTCTCAACCTTATAGGAAAACTTATGTACTTGATTGTCCTGCGTGGGATTAACCGAGACGATTTCTAAATGAACAACGTCCAAGGGTTTATAGGTGGTGGCCGGAACCACGGATTTAATTGTTCTTATTTTTCTTTCATAGATGGTGAGAGCTGCGTCTAGCAGGGCTTTATAGCCAACATTATAATCGATTACCACCGGGTAACCATTTATAGTAGCTAAGGCAGTCCTTTGCATATGTCTAGCCAGAGGGATCATTTCTTCCGTGCGAAGCAATTCATTAAACATGGTAAAAAGATCATGACTGTGTTCGGGTTTCAATTGGCATGCCGAAGATTTTTGCAGCAGTGTAACCACTTCCTGGAAGTCTCCTAGTTTTTTTGTTTTTTTAGCAAGACCAGAAAGGGTAAATCGGCCATGGTTATCCATGATCTTAGACATTGCTAAACATATTTGTTGCTGCCAATGGCCCAGTGGTTTTCCCGCAAAGAAATCCGGTAAGTGAACAACGTAGATACCATGGGCATTGGCATATTCCCAGGCCTGGCAGGAGAACTCACCAGCTACAAAGATACCGCCTACGTAATTAACCGTCAGGGTTTCTCTGATTTTTTTTCCTCCGTAAATACGGTGAAAGAGATCGCCGCGGTTGTTATCCAGCAAGTCACGAATAAGCTCACGCCGTGAGGGTAATGTCTGTTCTAGGTCTAATAATGTTGCTTTTAAATTTCTAACTAACTGCATGTCCAAAATGTCATTTGCCGGCTCGGGACCACGGGCTGCCACTAAGAGAACGGTATTTAAGCAGAAGGGGCTATTATTTAAATCGATCCCAATAACTCCAACCTCATGCTGTGTCCCTCTACCACCTAGTTTTCGCCTCGGTACTCCGGCAATATAGCCATTATTGCGCAGGATATAGGCTACCAAATATTCAAATAGTTTGTTCCCAGAAATGTTAAGAGACAAGGGTTAACTCCCCCTATGTAGTAAAAGTAAAAGCATACATAATTAACCAGATCTGGCCAAGTACCAACCATTTAGGATCATTCCGTTAATCGCTAATATTCAGTATGACCAAAAAGGAAATGTTTATGAGTTGTTCCAGCTATTGTTAATCGAAAGGATAAATATTCTTGATAAAATAGGTTCATATTATTATCACCGGGCTGGTTGTACAACCCGAGGCGTTAGCCTCAGTCCGTTAAAGGAAACCCTCCTTAATTTGGAGGGTTTCTGGATTTTTTGCTACTAACGATCAAGAACTTTAAAAAAATTCAAGTTTGTTTGATATAAAGTAAATTTAATCATGGGGTTATTAATCAAACGAAGAGCCAGGTCAAGGCTTTTGTTATCAAATTTATCCCAAAGCTGACGAAAGCGAGCCTGTCTTTCCATAATTTTATTTAATTCGTTTATTTGTTTGTGAAAATCCTTATTTAAAGCAATCGAGCGGGCAGCCTCTACACCGCTGACAATACTGGAAAAAATACCTTGCCCGAGCCAGCTTGTAACAAACCCGCCACTGTTTCCGATAAAGAAAGTATTACCCACCCGGTGGGGATAAACCAAACTAATATTATAGGGTACATCCCAAAGTAAAACAATTTTAGGGTCAAGACGTTCTTGCTGGAGAAAGCTCTGCCAAAAGTTGGGTAGTTCATCATGGGTGGTATTCGAAACATTTAATAGCAGGGTCGCCTTTTCAGTTCCCATTGGCACCAGATAGGCATAGCCATTTTTAGTATAGTCTGTATTAAACCATAGTTTAATTTCCTGGGGGTTAAAGCGTCCCAAAATAGAAGCACCCCTCATCCAAGAGGAGTAGGTGCCTTGCCATATGTTCAAATCTTTGGCATATTCCTCCTCTCCTGTGGCAACAACAACATAATTAAACTTTTTAACCAAATCCTTTGGTTTAACCGGGTAATTAAATTGAATGGGACTTTTCAATTGGTTTGCCATTTGGCATTCAATGGAGTGTATCTCCTGTCCTCGCAATAGACTATAACCCAAATTTCCCTGGATGGTAAATTCTGTTCTTGGGCCACATACCTTCATTAAGGAAATATCACTGATTGGTTTTAGATTAATCCCACATTGTTTAGTAAGTACAGCCAAGGGTTTTTTCACAGGGCGAAAAATAAAATCGAATATAAATGGTGAGTAGGAAAAAGGGCTGCCAATTCGATGGTTTTTTTCAAATATATGAGGTTTGATACCATGCCGTTCAAGCTCGATCGCACAGGCAAGTCCAGCTACACCTGCTCCTATAATAGCTACTTTCATAAATAACCTCCTCGTATAATAGTAGTAGATCCACTGGACAGACCTAATTTCCATAAATGGAATAAGGTGGGTCCAGGTATGAGAACCGGTTCTCGAATAACGGGTATCGAGACCAGCTAAAATGATAACCAAG